>JBGSST010000101.1:0-3694 GCA_041736915.1 Bdellovibrionota bacterium | reverse complement strand
GCACTCACCGCCCTAGCGATGGTCTCCTTTAAGACGGCCGGTCGAGTGTAACTGCCCAACCTCGACCGGCCGACAATTTTGGCTCAAAAGTAAATCGGCCCCCTTCACGGAAACTGGCGTCTACGTGAAGGGGGCCGAATTATTTTTACCGCGCGCAAAAAAATATCGGGGAGGCCCCGATGGCCTCCCCGACGCACGTGAGTCACTTTTTTTACGGACAACTTGTTTTAGCGGCAGGCGAAGCCGATACGGCTTCAGCCAGCGCTAATTAGAAGCTCACCTTGCGGATGTTCAGGCCGAAGGAGAATCCTCCGTAGCCGAACCCGAGCGAAAGCGAGAAGCTGCGATACTTGCGGTGCCGGCAACAGCGATTGCGGTGCGAATTGCAGCGACGCTGACCGCCACCACACTGGCCGTGCCCATGACGGTGCCCGTAGTGACGACCATAGCCGTAGCCGTATCCATAACCGTAGCCGCCGCCGTAACCACCGCCGTAGCTTGGCATACCGTGCGAGCCATCGTACATGCCGCCACCGTAGCCACCACATCCGTATCCGGCGCCACAGCCACCGCCGTAGCCGCCGCCATAACCGTATCCGTATCCGCCGCCGTACCCGCCACCGTATCCGTATGACGGATAAGGCATCGGCCGGGCGATATACGAAGAGCTAGTAATTCCGATTCGGGTAGTCGTTACGACCGGGGCGTACCCAATCGGGCCGCCTAACATCTCCGCTTTCGCTTCTACCGAAGCGAAGAGAGAGCCGAACACTAAACCGGACGCCACAATCAACTGTTTCCACGACAACATCAGCCACCTCACAACAACCACGACCACTTGGGATAAACTTTTCGCCACAAAACTAAAGCCCACTTGGGCATACCTTCATTTCGTGACCTGCCAGGGATAAGAGCAAGCGGAGTGCCAACACTTGGTTGGCGGTGAGGCCGCGCAATTGGGCGCTGGAGAAGGAAGTGAAAACAAAAAGTGTCACGACAGTTGGGGAGGAGATGGACGCGCACTTTTAGAGTACGAACGCAAAAAGGCCCGTAGACGAGAAGTCTACGGGCCTTCGCTGAATACCGTCGATAGATTTACTTCTGGATGAGCACGAGCGCGAAGGCATCCACCACGTCGGTTGGGTCCGTGTTCTTGACGTTGCCGCCCGAGGCGAACATCAGAGTCCGGTTCGAGCCATTGATATTGCTGACCACGGCGGTCCACATGGTGGGGGTACGTTCACTCGAACTCCCCGAGGCCGTCATTTTGACAAACCCGGCGCGCTGGCCCGTTCCGGCCTCAATCAAGGTGATCGTGCCGGTTTCGCTGGTGGCTCCGGTGGCTACGTCCGAAAGCAGCGAATAGGTTCCGTTGGCCGCGCCGATAGACACGTTGAGCGGCTTGATGTCTCCGTTTCCGCCGTTTCGTGAGAAAACAAGGCCTAGATACTCCTTGTTGCGCACGGTATCGAGCGTGACGGTGGTTTCGCGAGGAAGGGCCAAGATATCAGAGCCCGAATCGGTTCCGTCGCTTTTGACCAGGCCGACGCCAGAAGAGGTCATGTTGATCTTGCCGCCCGAGAACACATACTCACCGGCCGAACAGCCATTGTGCGTGGTGAGAGTAACTCCAAATTCATTGTCGTCATTAAACTTGAACTTGGATCCCGTGAGCGATCCCGCCGCCAGGGTCAGGCTGGCATTTCCCCAAATATCTTTGGTGTAAAGATTTCCCGAGTCGGAGCCCGGGCTCGCCTGCACCCAATTGAAGTCGACCGTGCCCGACGGGCAGGTGCCGCTCAAGGCGGGCATCACGAGCAGGTCATCATCCGAACCGCCCTCGGCCTTCACCATGAGCACTACGCCCGGTACGCCAAAACCGTGCGCGGTCACGCCGGAAGCCGGCAATCCGGGATCCGTTCCCGTGGCCGAGCCCACCGTGAAGGTGTAAAAGCCCGTGGAGTTCGTCACGTACGTGCCATTGATGGTCATCACGACGGGGCCGGTGCGGCTGTCGCGTTTGGTGGCCGTAAACGATCCATCCGTATTCAAGTCCCACTCCCAGTAAGAACCCGCACCAATGTAGGTTGCGTCGTGGAGGGTAGAAATGGGGGCCTTTTCGGTGCTGCTGCCGCAGCCCTGGTTCATCACCAGCGCGGCAACGACCAGACCTAAGGTCATGATCGTCGAAATGATTTTGGTCACGGGATCTCCTTTAAAATAACGGGGGTTTTTCCAACTACAAAAGCACCCCTGTATTTCGGCAGGTACGGGCGTTTCCCTTAGGAGTATCTGACTTCTTTTTGGTGGGTGCTGGCTTCGCCGGGTTATGCGGACGTGGAGAGGCGGATGGCTCGCCCGGACGCGACGGGGCGGTCCAGTCGGCCACCGTCGCGGGTAATGCGTGGTGCGGGCGGGGCGTTCGTTTAGACTCATATCCGCAGATTGTGTAGGCCAGTCTGGTGGGTCAGGCGGTGGTGCGCTGAGCAGAGGGTGATTAGGTTGGTGGGGGTGTCCTGTCCTCCTTGGGAGCGGGGCTTTACGTGGTGGTGCTCGACCCAGGCTGTTGAGTCACAGCGTGAACCGTTGGGCAGTAGCGCTTGGCACCTGCCTTCATCACGCTGGTTCACGTCGTGCTTAACTTGGGCGGAGCACTTTCCTGAGGAAGGTGGTGTGACTGCCTTGGGCGTTCTCGCTTTCACCCGCTTGGCCTTCTGCACGGGGTCTTTGTGTTTCAAGTAGAAGTCGGTCAGCTGTGCGAGGACAGACTCTAAACTCTTATCCTGCCCGACCAGCTCACGAACCCGTTTAAGCTTGTCCTCAAGGTCTTTAGAAATACCGACTTTCAACTCGGAGCGGTCACCCGAGATGACTTTGAGCTTCTCCCGCGGCATGGCCTTGGGATTCACGGCACAGACTTCACGTTCTAGTTCGCGTTGAGGAAGCTGAGCGGCTTTCTCAATCCATAAGCTCGCCGTTTCCTTGGTGATGACCGGCACAACTCGCCTAGCTTGGCTCAATGAAATCACGCCCTGCTCGATGGCCATTTTCAGTTCGGGAACTTCTTCCGACTTCTTAGCGACTTTGGAAAAGTAACAAGCCTGCGCCTCACTCAAAGATAGCGCCGACGTGCAGTAGACGAACAGATTCGGATACCCCAACCGAAAGACCCCATTGTCTTTCAACAACGCCATCAACACATCGAGCAGTGCCGACTCCGACTCCCGATACGTTTTAGAAAGGGCCAACGCTTTTTCATGAAGTGCTGCAATGTTCATGAAAAACAATTACCACGCAGTTTTCCCGTCGATTCCAGACCACCGCCATTCCACGGAAAAATGCCAAACCAAAACTCCGACGACCTTCCTGAGGAAAGTAAAACGAGAGGCAAAGCAAAACGCTTAAACGCCAAATCTAAAGGCGACCCTTGTCCTCGCGCCACCCCACCCAAAAAACCCGTCAACAAAATTCAAACCGAAGAGAGCGCATAGCAGCCCCGCAGGTACCCGCTTCCTTTTGAACAGTTCCAAAAGGAAGCGGGTACCTGCGGCACGGCCCCAAGCGCGCACTCCGCGATAGATCGGACGTCCGAAGCCAAGTTGAAGGCGGAAAGGGATCGCCGCGCCAGTCGAAGCCACCGCACGCCAAACCACACCGCCCCCCCGCCAACACCGACTTCCCCCCCTTTACCAAC
>JBGSST010000095.1:0-5552 GCA_041736915.1 Bdellovibrionota bacterium | reverse complement strand
GCTGCCGATCCGATCGCGCTCGACTGGTCGATACCGGGCCGCCGTAAACAAGTGTGGCTACATATTCAGCCGGTACGGGATATAGAAACGATTCGCCGAAAATGCGAAGCCACGGGCTGGGCGCCCCAGGCCATTCCCGACGTCACGGTGAGCGGCGACGAGACCGACCCCCTATTTCGAAAAGCCGCCCTTTCGCTCTCCAGCTTCTTGTTGCTTGGCTGGCTCGCGCTTCTCTTCGTTCCCAAGCCGGCGGTCAAGAAGTTTGATGATGTCATTCCACCGCAGTTCGCAAAAACTTTGCTGTCGCCCGTCATGAAGGGCAAGGCCGCGGCGCAAGCGGCCGCGAATGCCGGAAAAAAAGGTGGCGGCTTTAGTGTGGTTCAAGCTTTCCGATCCGAAAAGGTAGTCCGCTCGACCAAACAGCTATTGAACGCCAACTCGACCAAGGCCCTACTAGCGACCTCGTCGCTGCTAGACGGAGTCGCATCGGCGAATGTAGTGCGACGCGTGTTCGAAGGAAATGTGAACGGGCAAAAAGGGGCCGGCCAAAAAGGCATCGACCCGCAGATTTTAGCTCCCAATACGAGCTCGCAAGTTGGCCTGCTGGGAAGTGCCGGTTCCACCAAGAACGGCGGTACCACCGACTACGGAGCGGGTCGCGGGGCGGCGGTGAGCGGTCAGGGCTCTTCTCAGGTGGGGATCTCAACCGAAGGGGCCGGCGTCAGCGAAGGCTTGACCAAGGACGAGGTAGGCTTGGTGATCCGTCAGCACCTCGACGAGGTTCGCTACTGTTACGAGTCGGCGCTGGTGCGCACCCCAGGTTTCGAGGGCAAGCTCGTCGTGGCCTTCACGATTCAAAAGCTCGGCACCGTGAAAACCACGAGCGTGAAAGAAGCGAGCGGTGATCCCCGCCTCGATGATTGCATCCAGAGCCGCTTGAGCAAATGGAAGTTTCCCAAACCGAGAGGAGGCGTCGATGTCGGAGTATCCTATCCGTTCATCTTCAAATCTCTTGGTAGCTAAGGGTTGGCTTGTGCTGTGGGGCCTAACCGTGGCCACGATCGCGTTGGCCGCCCCTAAGCCCACCCCGGCCGAGCTTCGCATTAGCTCGCCCTGCTCGGAGTCTGAAACGTGGACCGTGGCACCGCGGCTCGCCCGCACCTTGCCGCCGGAAATCCGCGGCTTCATCAAGGGGCTTACCGCCGAGCCCGAGGCCGCCATCCGCGCCTTCGCGGACGCGTTCACGTTCCGGCAAAAAGCCAAGAGCCCGGCCGATCAACTGCTCGGCGATTACGCCATTGCCCGTTCTCTGAATCACGCTCAGGTTTTCGGTCTAGCCGCCGAGCTGTTCGATAACATCATTCAACAGCCTACGTCGGCCGCAAAGGCACCGATTCAAATTGCGGCCATTTCCTGCCTCGGACAGATCCGGCGCCGCTACTCGGCTTTCGCTTTCTCCAACGCCGCCATGAAACGCTTGCCCGACTTTTTCAAGAAGGGGCAACCGAACAAACGCGAGCTGAACATCCTGTGGTACGCGGTTACCGAGAAGTTTTTGATGCAGATCCGGGAGTACGACAAGGCCCCGGCTAAGCAGAGGACAAAGCTCGCCAAGGGTATCGAAGAGACGCTCGACCGATTGAAGGCTAGCCCGGCCCACTCGGCGCTTGCGCTGGGAATGTGGGCGGCTTACCGCCATAAGACGCGCGATGCCGCGGCTCACCTCACCAAGTTCGTGCAGGCCGAAGGGCTTACCGAGGCGCTAGACGCCAAACGCGACTCTGCCCGGTTGTTATTGGCTCGCTCGCTTTACGAGCTGGGTGACTTCAAAGGAGCGGTAAAGCATCTGGAGCTCGTTGACAAACGCGCCAACGAGCTGGTGCAGTCACTGGTTTACCTAGCGTCTTCGCAGCTAATGGCCGCGGACTATCCCAAGGCGATTGGCGCGTCGCTGGGACTACAGTCGGGTTCGCTCAAGGAGACCTTTGCCCCCGAATCGCTCATGGTGGCTTCGATGGCGTTGAATGAGCTTTGCCATTTTCCTGAGTCGCTCGCCATGGTGAACAAATTCAAACGGCAGTACCAGGGCACCTTCTTTTGGCTGCACGAACGCAAAAAGGGCGGAGCCAAAGAAAAAGAGCCGCTCTACCCCATGGCGCTGGCATTTCTCAAAGGCGAGAAGCCCAAAGACCTACCTAAGGACGAGCTGGAAGACGAAGCCGCGGAACCTCCTACACCCGCCGGCACCGTTCCCGTTCGGGTGGGCAGCGAATGGATTCGTTCCCCCATTTTCATTTCGAAGCAAGAATCGATCAATCACCTGTTCCGCACGATGCGCAAACTCCCCAAGCTGATGGGGCTAGGCCGCACGGTGGCCAAGACCGAAGTGCGGGCAATTGGCCAGGCCAAAACGGAACTGCGCGAGAAGGTGCAAAAAGCCCGCGCGGCGCTCAAGCCCGGCGAGAAGCTGGCCGCCACGATCTTGGAAGAGGCCAACGCGCTTCGCCTCCGGGAGGCTCGGCAAGCCAGGCTCGTGTACGCCCTACCCCATTTCGATCGCGCCCTCACCGGCTATCGCTCCCGCGCCAGCCAGTGGCAGGGTTACCTCACCAACGAGATCGAGAAAGAGCTCCGCACGCTTAATACCCGCATGTACTCGGAGCTCACGAGCGTGATGGAAAACAACGAGCTAATTGAAGCCGAGATCTGGAACGGCGCAAGTCAGGACATAGTTTGGCAGAATGCTCATCCCGAATTCAAAGAGATGGTGAAGTCGGGTGCGCTTCGCAATGATCGTTCTCCCACCAGTGCCGCCGATGTTTACGACTGGGGCAGCGCCGGCCAAGGCTTAGACGGTAGCGAAGAAGTTTGGGAAGACGAAATCGGCGCCATTCAGGCGAATCTGCAAAATGACTGCGCCAACAAAGAAAAGTACATGAAGATTCAGCAAGGACGGCGATGATGGCGAACGATAAGAAAATTTACCTCGGGCGCCGCGGAAGATCTTACGGCCCTTATTCCGAAGCCCAGCTGGAAACCATGCGGCTATCGGGAGAGCTAGAGACCTTCACCTTCCGCTGGGATGACGCCGAGGGTGGCTGGCGGACCTTGGAGAAGATGCCGCCCCCGCCGGGCAGCTCCGCGGTGGCGGCCCCATCTTCCGATGGCATCGAAGCCATCTGCCACGATTTCAATGTCATCGTTTCGGGACTTCTCGAGAACGTCTCCGATCTGGGTTGCGATCTCGTGGCGCGCGACCGGTCCGACGGTCCGCGTCTCGGCGTCAAATCTCGTCTGGTGCTCAATGTCGTCGATAAAACGGGTAAGCAGGGGATGAACGTGAAAGCCTCCCTTTCTGACGTGGTTCGCCGCGATCAGCACTGGGTGTACCGCATCCGCTGGTCGCACCCTCCGTTTCCAACGGAGTGATTCTCGGCTATTCTAGGTCGCATGTTAAAGATAGGAATCGCTCTCGTGTGGCTAGTCACGGGGGCCTCGGTCGCCCTTGCCGAAAAAGCGTCGCCCGCCAAATCCCCGGCGCCCGCCAAATCCGCGGCTCCTGTCAAATCGCCGGTGCCCGTTCGAGTCAGCCCCGCAACCTCGGCCGAAGAAGCCGACGTGCAGAAGATCCGTGAGAAGTACTGGGCTCGCGGCAACGAATCCGAAATGGGCGTGGTGCAGAATCGCCTCTACCCCAAGCGTCATCGTTTCGAGCTAGGCATCAGCGGCGGCAACTTGAATGGCGATCCGTTTCTGACGGTGCTTACCGGCGGGGCATCACTCGGCTTTCACTTTTCCGAATTCTTTGCCCTGCATTTTCTCTACTGGAGCCCGTCGGTTAACCCCTCGAGCGCGCTCAAGACTTTGCAAAATGAGCTCAACACCACCGCCAACACCAACGAGCCCAAGGCCTATTACGGCTTGGACGCTCGGGCGAGTATTCTGTACGGAAAGTTGAGCTTACTTGGCGCGGCGATACTCTATTTCGATTCGTACCTATCGATCGGAACCGGTCAGCTGAAGACCGAATCGGGAACTAACCTCACCGTGTCGGGCGGCTTCGGTCAGCAGATCCATCTCTCGCGCACGTTCTGCATCAACATCGACTACCGGCTCATCTGGTACAAAGAGCGAATCCTCGGCAAGGTGACCGGGCCGTCGGGAAATCTTGGACAGGACCTCGGCATGCGCTCGAACCTGAGCAACGCGATCACGCTCGGTTTTTCCGCCTTCATCAATCCCTTCGGCGGATAAAAAAAAGGGAGAAGCGAACCGCTTCTCCCTTTCTCAAAAATAATTTAGCGACGCCTTAGTGGCAGTCGATCTCGGTATCGTGCGTGTGACAGAAGTACTTTTTCGACTTCGTGTCCTTACCGTCGACGTACGTGATGACGATCGAAGCCGCATTCTTCTGCGGACGAATGACGCCTTCAGCGCTGATGACCGTCAGGAAATTCGATTTGCTCGAATCCTTGAACGAGTCCATCGCGTAATCGATCGAAGCCTTAAGCTCGGTGCCACCCCAATCGGCCGCCATGACGGGGGCCGAGAATGACAACATCGCTACTAATCCAAACAAAGTGCTCTTCATGAGAATCCTCCAATAGGCCAGGGCTAACACATGGTGTTAGCCCTGGATAGCCTGTTCTGCCGATAAGGGCCTGATGGACCGTGCGGCCTTAAACCGGATTAACCATATCAACTCCGGGCTGATGCTCGCCTCGGGGCTGGCCGCGTACTTCTTTCCTTTTCCCGTATTTCTCGCCGCTTACGCCATCCTTGGGCCCCTGCACTACCTGACCGAGCTCTCGTGGCTGCACGACCGGAAATACTTTTCCCATGGCCGCTGGGGGGTCGTTCTGCTTACCGCCCTGACCCTCGTGGCCTGCTACCCCGACGAGCTGGGGCTAGCCAAGCTGTCGCGTCAGATCGACCCCATCTGGGTGGCGGTTCTGGCCGCCGGCGTGATGGCTTTCGTGCGGCCGCTTTGGGGTCGCCTGCTCGGCGTGGCGGCCTGCTTCTTTCTGGCGGGGCCGCTCGATACGCCGGGGCGCTATCTGTTTTTTGGGCTCTACCTTTCCACGTTGATTCACGTCTTCGGTTTTACCTGGCTTTTCGTTCTGCTCGGCGCCCTGAAGTCACGCAGCGGCTCTGGCTTCGCGTCGCTCGGCGTACTGACCGCGGTAGCCGGCGCGATGCTGTGGCTTCCCCCACCCGAAAGCTTTGTGCTTTCGCCTTACGTCGAGAGCTCGCTCAATGCGTTCGGCGGTTTGCACTTCGAACTCACCAAACTCTTGGGTTGGGACCCGGCTAGTCCGCAGGTGGCGTCGGCGATGCGTTTCATCGCGTATGCGTACACCTACCACTACCTGAACTGGTTTTCGAAAACGCAGGTCATCCGGTGGCACCAAGTGTCCCGCCCGCGGTTAGTCGCGATTGGAGTTTTGTACGCCGCTTCGCTGGGCCTTTACGCTTACGACTACGCACTGGGCCTGCAGTGGCTCTTCGCGTTGAGCCTGGGGCACGTGGTGCTCGAGTTTCCGCTCAACTTC
>JBGSST010000075.1:0-3842 GCA_041736915.1 Bdellovibrionota bacterium | reverse complement strand
GCCACTTCGTGCGCCAGCACGCCTTCGACGGCCGCGCCGTCCATACGTTGGAGCAGACCCGTGGAAACGGCGACCAGCGCGCGGTTACGCGTGGGGCCCGTGGCGAACGCGTTCACCTCGGGGCTCTCGTAAAATCCCACTTCGGGCATCGTCGAGATGCCAGCCTTTTGGGCCAGGCGATGCACCTGGGCCACCAGCTCACGCTCGGCGCCACTGGCGCGCGAGGCATCGATGACCTTTACGCCCATCATCCATTTCGCCATGACTCGCGACATGGCTAGCGAGATGAAGGCCCCGCCGAAGCCGAAGATGGCGCAGAAGACCAGTAGCGACTGCAAGTTCAGTCCGCCGGACGTCATGTAGTTGGGCGAGATTCCCAAGAACGCGCAGACCAGACTCACGGTGATGGAGATGGTGACCATCACTAGGACGTTCACGATCAGAAACAGAAAGATACGTTTGGCAAAAGCCACTTTTAGACTCCTTATGAAATCCTTCTTAAAGGACTTCCCTCAGTATAGTGACGGTTTCCCCTTCCTCAACCGGAATCGGTCTATCGTTTTGGGAAATCACTTTGATATCTTTAAGTTATACCGTTCTAAAAAGACGATCGCGGGATAGGCGTCGTGACGAGCGCCGGAATCCCCTAAAGATTGAAGTAGATGCCGGTGTCGACGGACCAGGAAGAGACGCGGGACGGGCCGATTCCCCACCAGCGCGTGAGGCCGAAGGAAAAGCCGCCGAACCAGTCACCGGGCGACGTGTTCTGCATGAAGAGAACCGATGGGCGCACGTTCAAAAACTGCGTCCACATGCGCTCAGATTCCTGAACGGTGTAAAGGCTGCCGGCGCCCACCGCAATGGCAGGCTTTAAAAACGGAAGCCCTTCGATGGGACGGCTGATTTCGAACGACCCGACTAGCGGAAGGATCTGCATCCGGCGAGTATCGACGGTGTTGGCGCCGAATCCTACTTTGGCAATCACCGCAGTCTGCCATTCGCCGCGGCGAAGAAAGGGATAGCGAAAGGCGGCAAACCCTACCGGAATGCCACCTGCCAGGAGCTCGGTTTGCGTCGCCTTATCGGTAATCGTCGGGCTCATCATTGATAACTCGGCCACGATTTGCGGACGCTCTTGCTTGTACCGATCCGGCGCATCCGTTTCGATGACCGGTGGCGCAGGTGATTCGGGGATGGGACGCGGAGTGACTTCGGCTTGTGCCGCCGAGGTAAGAATCATCAACCCCGCAATGTAAGCTCCCCGTTTCACTAAAGCTGATTGTGACCGCTTCGGGGGCTAACGCAAAGGGGATGTATACTCTGGCCAAAAGATTGACGATTTGAGTTTACGTACAGCGTTTAAGTTATTGGAATCAAAGTTTTTTTTGGCGCGTATTCCGGTGGTATGCTGGTCGCGGTTATGCATTTCCTCTAAGTAAGCCTTTGTCCGGGGGGACGAATGAGGAATCGCTACACAACATTTTGGCTCCGCCTCTTTCTGATGAGCAGCCTGTTCTTCAGCCACCTCGCCTGGGCTTGCGGCACTGGCGGCTGCACGAAGATGTCGGACCAGTCGATTCCCAGTGCTTCCGGTTTTTCCAACTCGTCGGCGGGCTCGATGCCCGATGCTTCTTCTTATACGTTTTCCGATTCGTCGCCGGGGGCCGCGGTTCCCGGGGCAGGAAGCAAACCGGCCGCGGGGCTAGCGCAGGCGGTTCAGTACGATCCCGCGCGTGGCTCGGCGGACTTTGGCGAGCTAGCAAAGACCAACTCCCAGTTTCGTAAAGTAATGCACGGCGAGCAGGGGCTTTCTCCCGCCGCACGTCTCGAACGCCAGTCGATCGCCCGGGGGGCGTTGGCCGGAGTGGCTTCCGATGAAGTAGTGCGTCCGGCGGCCTACCAAAGTGCTCGCGCGGCTCGCGGCTTTTCGGGCGCCCGCACGATCTCTACTGGGGGCGAGTAAGCGCTGCCCTTAGCTTTCCGCGAATCGCGAACATCTCCACCAGCAGGTAAACGATGAAGCTCAACGTGAAGCCGACGCCTTTCAGGAAGGCCCACGCGCGCGTGCTCCAGTACAGCGCGGCCCACGCCGCCAGCGCCGCGTGAACGAGCATGAAGATCCCGGAGCGCCACGTGATGCCCGCGTAAGCATTTTCAATCGCGGGGCGGGCCTTTTCGGGAAATCTTTCGAGCAGCCCCTGCTTCTTCATCATCATCGGCAGTACGGGTTTCTTCGCGAGAAACGATCCGATAAGCACCACGGCCATGGCCGCTTCGAGGATACTTGGCTGCAGCTTGAACCAGATACCTTCCTGCGTGAAAAGCGAGATGCTGCCCAGCCCAATGAGCAGGCCGTTGCCGCCCCAGGTGATGGGGTCGACTTTCCCGAATTTTACTTTTTCGTAGATGACCTCGCCGATGCCCCAGGTCATGCCGACGATGAGACCGGCGACGATGCCGTACATCTCTTCCACCACGGTGAAGAGAATGACGGGGAAAAGGCCGCCGAACAGAAATGCGCGAAAGCCGCTGGCTTGCGGACGCGGAGGGGTCGGCGACGGGGTGGTCATTTTAAAACGGTAGCTCGGGCTCGGCCTTTGCCGGACGCGGAGCCTTGAGCCCCAGATGCTGGTACGCCAGCTCCGTGGCCGTGCGGCCGCGCGGCGTGCGGTTCACGAAACCGATTTGGATGAGGAACGGCTCGTACATGTCTTCCAAAGTTTCGCGCTCTTCGCTCAAGGCCGAAGCGAGAGTTTCGATACCGACCGGGCCGCCGCCGAATTTTTCGGCAATCGCCTTCAAGAAACGGCGATCCATCTGGTCGAGACCGCGGGCGTCCACGTCGAGCATGTCGAGCGCGGCGTGCGCAATCTTTCGCGTGACGATCCCTTCGCCGCGGATCTCGGCGTAATCGCGAACGCGGCGAAGTAAGCGGTTGGCGATACGGGGCGTGCCCCGGGCGCGAGTCGAGATCTCTTGAATGCCGTCGAGATCAAACTTGGTTTGCAGAATTCCCGCCGAGCGGGCCAGGATCAGTTTCAGCTCTTCCGGTTTGTAATAGTCGAGCCGCTCGACCACACCGAAGCGATCGCGCAACGGTGACGTGAGCAGTCCGGCGCGAGTCGTGGCGCCGATCAGGGTGAAGGGCGGTAGCGGGATTTGCACTACACGCGCGGCCGGCCCTTCGCCGATCACGATGTCCAAACGAAAATCTTCCATCGCGGGGTAGAGCGCCTCTTCCACCACGCGATTCAAACGGTGAATCTCGTCGATGAACAGTACGTCGCGCGGAGCCAGGCTGGTGAGAATGGCGGCGAGATCGCCGGCCTTTTCCAAAGCGGGGCCCGAGGTTGCAACGAGGCCCACCCCCATCTCGCGCGAAATGACGTGCGCGAGCGAAGTTTTACCCAAGCCCGGAGGGCCGCAGAACAAGCTGTGGTCCAGCGCCTCTTTGCGGCGGCGGGCGGCGTCGATGAAAATCGAAAGTTTTTCTTTGAGATCGGCCTGGCCGATGAACTCGGTCAGCTGGCGTGGCCGTAGCGCATTTTCCGTGCGCACCTCTTCGTTGCCGGCGTGCAGGTCGAGAACTTTACCGACCATCTCGGGATGCAGGTCATCCATTGAGCGCGTCCTCCGTTTTGGCCTCGGCCGTGCGGCGAATGGCGTGGCCGGTCAGCTCCTGCAAACAATGCTTGAAGGAGGATTCGAAGTTCAGCGGCCCCAGCGAAGCGGAAAAAACTTTGTCGATCGCCGCACGCACGGAAAGCGGCGGGAAGCTCAAGTTCTGCAGGGCGGACGTCAGCTCGCCGCGCAGGCTGACCTCGGGGGAAACGGGCGCCGCC
>JBGSST010000018.1:0-9932 GCA_041736915.1 Bdellovibrionota bacterium | reverse complement strand
CTTACGCCCGACGAGGCCGCCCGGCGCGTGGCGAACGCGGAGTTCTTTCTTTCCGATGCGATGGAGTCGCTAACCGAACTGGCGCGGCTAGAACTGCACCACGGAGATGTGAAACCCGGTAACTTCGTTCGCGTGCCCCAGGGGGCCAATCGGGCGCGCTGGAAGCTAGGCGATCTCGACGGCGTTATCTCCGTCGGCACCACCCTCCAGATTACACTGGGCGAGGCCGCCCCCGAACAGCTGCGCGACCATTCCACTATCTCGTCCGATGCCTTTGGCCTCGCGGCTTCGCTGTACGCGATGCTTTTTGGCGAAACGCCGGGCGGAGAGTACCTGCTTTCGCAGGTGAACGGCCGTGGGGTACCCAAATATCCGCAGCGCCTACGCGAATTCCTGCGCGCCTACTACCGCACGGGCCCAGTGGCCGAGAAGGTGCGCGACCGGATGGCCGCGATCCAGGCACAGTTCCCGGAGCTTGCCGGGCGCTTGAACACTTTGGCCGATTTCATGGTGGCGGGACTCAACGCCAGCCCGAACGAACGTACGAAAGCGCTGGGTCAGCTGCCGATTGGCAAAGCCTGGGCCGTGCGGGCGGAGGAGTTCCGGGTCCATCACAGCTTGCTGCATCAGGTGTGCGTGCTGGCCTACCGCCTGATAGGGATGGGAGAGCGGATGGCGCGAATGCAACAGCCCAACCGCAGTCCGGCCTTCTTCGCCGAACCGCTGATTCACGTCGTTTATTGAGGAAGCTGCTTCGCCAGCTGGTCTTGAAGCTCTTCGATTCCGCCGTCGGCCGGCTTGCCGAACCACATCTTCCAGATGTCATCCACGACCGTGGCGCCGGAAATCTCCACCGGCCCCTGGGCGCCCGATACGATCAGCTTCTGCGGCTTGCCCGGATCGGTAAGCCCCAAAAAGGTCATGCGGCTGCCTTCCTTCATGTCGGTGGTCAGTGCGGTCAGAACCTTGGCAATGTCGTCGCGTTTCGGATCTAGTCCATTGCTCTCCAACGAATCGGCGAAGGCCCCTTTGATCTTGTCTCCCCCAACATCTCTGAGGAAGGTAAGGGTAAGAAACCGTTTCGACTGCCGCTTCAGCGAGGCGGCCGCGTCGTCCGACCGCCAGTCCTGCGGCTGGCCAACGTAGTGGGCCGCCACGTACACGCTGACCTTCACCAAAACGACCTTCTTCTTCCGGAGGCCGAACCCCACGAGGGTGACCGGAACGCCGTCCGGCGCCGCCGTCTTTTCGAGGCTAAGCGTTTTTCCCAAAACTTCGAACGGGGTGGTTACCATGGCCGTTAAATCCTTAGCCCCCGCGGAAGCCGTTAAAACCAGCGCAAACGCACAAATCCACGAACTAATAGCGCTACGTTTCATGCGCGCAATCTAACATGAATACGCCCATTTGCCTTACCCCTAAAGACATGAGAGATTTTTACGAACCTTAAAACCAATTGGAGCAATCGATGGCAATCAAGAAGCGGAAGACGGCGCGTAAGAAGGCGGCTCGCAAGGCGAAATTGAAGCGTGGTCGTCAGCAGCAGAAGCAAGACCCGAAACTTGCCCGCCGGCGCAAGGCGAAGAAGAAGATGAAGGCGAAGAAATTGGGTCGCAAGTAAATTGGGACTCCATTGACGAAACGGGTAATCGAAATCCCTGACATTGTTCCGGTCTTGCCGGTTCGCAATACCGTTCTCTTTCCCAATGCGGCCGTACCCCTCATCGTAGGACGCCCCCGAAGCGTTCAAACCGTGCGGTACGCCAATGACAACGGCCAGCTTTTGCTGGTGGTGTCGCAGAAAGAGGCCTCGGTTGAAGAGCCGGCTGCCAAAGACCTGTATCAAACGGGAGTCGTTTGCCTAATTTCCAAGCTGAACCCCGTCGAAAACGACGGGTTTCAGCTAATCGCCAATGGGCTCTTCCGTTTTACCGTTTCCGAGTTCGTCGACGGGCCCGCATTTTTCGGGGCCCGCGGCATGCAGATTCAGGAGACCCCGCTCATCCCCTCCCCTCGGCGCGATACGCTGACTCAGGAGGTAAAGGGGCTGGCGAAGGCCATTTTGAGCATGGCCTCGATTCCCGGCGGCGATGCCTTACTCAAGCTGTTCCAGCAGCTCGACGAGTCCGGGCAGATTGCCGATCTCTGCGCCACCTTTTTGAGTATGCCCGTGCCCTTGAAGCAGGAGCTGCTCGAAACCATCGACGTCGAACAGCGGCTGGAGAAGCTTCTGTCGCAGATGATTCGCGAGCGCGACCGCCTGCAGCTTCACAACGAGATCCAGACCAAGATGATGGAACGGATCTCCAAGGATCAGCGCGATCATTTGCTCCGCGAGCAGCTACGCACCATTCATGATGAGCTGGGCGATGAGTCCAACATCAACGAAGATTTCACCAAGAAGATCGAAGAGGCCCAGCTTTCGCCCGAAGCCAAGAAAGTAGCGACGGACGAGCTGAGCCGCCTGGCCGTGGTGCCGCGCTCGTCGCCCGAGTACCACGTCATTCGCACCTACCTCGACTGGCTGTGCGCGCTGCCTTGGGAAAAGCGGTCGGCCGGCGATCCCAAAGATTTCAAGCTGGAAGAGGCGCGGCGGATTCTCGACGAGGATCACTTTGGCCTCGATAAGGTGAAGGCGCGGGTCATTCAGTTTTTGGCCGTACGTAAGCTGAAGAAGGACTTAAAGGGGCCCATCCTTTGTTTGCTGGGGCCTCCGGGCGTCGGCAAAACCAGCATGGCCAAATCCATCGCCCGGGCGTTGGGCCGCTCGTTCATGCGTACCTCTTTGGGTGGCGTGCGCGACGAGGCGGAGATTCGTGGCCACCGCCGCACTTACATTGGCGCCCTGCCCGGCCGCCTGATTCAGAATTTGAAACGCACCGGCGTCAAAGATCCGCTGCTGCTGCTCGACGAAATAGACAAGGTCGGCTCCGACTTCCGCGGCGATCCGGCGTCGGCGTTGCTAGAAGTGTTGGACCCCGAGCAGAACCACAATTTTCTCGATCACTATCTCGACGTGCCGTTCGACCTCTCCGAGATCTTCTTCGTCACCACCGCAAATGTGGCGGAGACCATCCCCGGACCGCTGCGCGACCGGCTCGAGATTATCGAGATGTCGAGCTACTCCCGTTACGAGAAGCTGGAGATCACCACCCGCCACATCATACCGCGGCTGGTGGAAGACCACGGACTGAAGGCCGAGCAGATTGAGATCTCTCGCCCCGTAGTCGAGCTCATCATCGACCACTACACCCGCGAAGCGGGCGTACGTAACCTGTCGCGCGAGCTTTCACAGGTTTGCCGCGCGGTAGCCGAAAAGTTTGCCTCCGAGAATCCACCGGAAAAGGTGGAGGTGAAAGCGGCGGACCTCGAAGAGATGCTCGGCCCCCAAAAGTTTTTCATGGAAGAGACGGCCGAAAAGCGCGGCCCGGGCATCAGCACAGGCCTAGCGTGGACTCCGGTCGGCGGCGAGATTTTGCACATCGAAGTGTCGCGCCTCGATGGCCGCGGGCAGCTCGTCATGACCGGTCAGCTGGGTGACGTGATGAAAGAGTCAGCGCAGATTGGCTTGAGCTTACTGCGCAGTACCTGGGGCAAAAACTTCCCGTTCCGCTTCGACCGCAGTGACTTCCACATTCACGTTCCGGCCGGGGCGATCCCCAAAGATGGTCCGTCGGCGGGCGTGGCGCTGTTTTTGGCGTTGGAGTCGCTCGTCGAAGGCAAGAGCATCGATCCCAAGTTCGCCTGCACCGGAGAAATCACGTTGCAAGGGCACGTACTGCCCGTGGGCGGCATCAAGGAAAAGGTTTTGGCCGCGCACCGTTCGGGTATCACCACGGTTTGCCTGCCCGATCGTAACCGTAAAGATATCGTCGAGATTCCACCCGAGGTACAGAAGGTGATGAAGTTTCACTTCGTGAAGACGATTCGCGAAGTGTTTCCGCTGGTCGGGCTCGTCGGCGGCCCCATCGATCCGTTGGCGGCCGCGCAGGCGGCCACGCTCGCGCCGGCGATCAAGAACTAGAACGCGGATTCCTACTTCTTTTCCCGCTGTTCCTTTTTCTTTTTCTCTTCTTCTTCTTTTTTCTTCTTCTCGTCGTCGCCACCTAAGAAGTAGACGCCGGCCCCCGCCAAGCCCAGTAAGCTTATTCCCCCTACCACGACCTTGCCGCTGGCGTTTTCCTTCCACCAGTCCTTGATGTGCGATCGCAGCTGGGTCTCCGCCGCCTTGTCGTTGGGACCAAGCAAAGTGGCTTTCATGCGCGTGGTCTTCTGCAAATCGGAATACTCCCAAAGGTGGGCGTCGCCGGTGCCCGAGTCGAGCACGAGCAGCTTTCCTTGGAACGGGCCGTAAGGGATGAAGCCGATGGCCAGCACGCTGTGGTAGCCCACGACCTTCTCGGGATTCTCCAAGTTATCGATCTGCGCGTTCCACGTTTCGTCCATGACGAACTTACCGTCCTTTTGGTAGCGCACCACGCGATCGATGGCGCCGCGAACCCGCACATCCAAGATAACCGGCAGCCCTTTCTCCAAGTGGGTCTTCACCGCGTCCGCGCTATAGGACACCTTGGCGTCTACCCCCAGCTCTTCCAACTTCTTCGCGCGGAAAACCGTTTGCGATGGCAGCTTGCCCTTATTGGCGCGCCGAAGGCCGTCGGAGATGAGCTCGTGAATCTCCGCGTTGATGGGCGTGTCCAACAGCTCGAGCATCAAGTTAACCGCATCCTGCTCCAAGCGCAGCTTGGTGACCGGATCGTTCACCAGCCCTAGATGATTCAGGTAGCGAAGCCCCATGAAGGTGGAAAATACGGCGCAGGTGGGCCCCATCTGGCACGAAACGCGGGGAACCTTCTGGGACGCCAGAGTGTCCGCCCCCTCGAGCTGGGCTCCGCGAATCGAGAAAACCGTGCCCGTATTCTTCTCGACGAACACGAAGGTACGCGGGGTGGACCACCGTTCGATTGTGCCCACGAAGTAGGCTTGGGTCTCGCGCGCCGGCTGCTCGCCGTAGTCGCTTTTGTAGGGAGGCAGGCTGATGGTGACGAGGTCGCCGCGAAACATCCCGGGAAAGCCCGGGTTGAGGCTTTGGAGCGAGCGAATGCAGTAAGGTTTGTCCGCGACGGCGTGCGCGGCCGATGACAGGACGAGGCTTACGCTAGTAAAGGCACTAAGCAGCCGCTTTGTGAAGCACCGTGCGGTTGCGGCCATTTTCCTTTGCCTCGTAGAGATGCTTGTCGGCCGCCAGCAGCAGGTCTTCCATCGTATTGAAGTTGTCGTTCTCGAAGGTGGCGATACCGATGCTGATGGTGATGCCGATGGGCGTCTCTTTGAAAATCACCTTCTCCGCTTCCACCCCGATGCGCAGGCGCTCGGCGATGGTGAGGGCGTGGTCCGCGCTCACGTTGCGTAGAATGACGGCAAACTCTTCTCCGCCGTAGCGGCAGGCGATGTTCTCCATACGGAGCTGCTTCAGCAAGGCCTGGCCCAACGTCTTCAATACGTGGTCACCCGCGACGTGGCCATAGGTGTCGTTCACCTTTTTGAAGAAGTCGATGTCGATCATCATCAGCGACAGCGGATTCTTGTTACGACGGCTGAAGCTGAACTCTTTGGAGAGTACGTCGACGAAATACTTCTTGTTGTAGAGCTGGGTCAGAGCATCGATGTTGGCCGCACGGAACAGATTCTGCTGGTAGTTCTGCTCGACCGTGTCCTGGTAGCAAAACTTAAAGTACAGGCGGGTGCCGATCAAAATTTTGTCGCCATCGGCGAGCTGATGTTCGGTGATCTTCTTCCCGTTCACGAATACGCCGTTCGTGCTGCCGGCATCTTTCAAAAGTAAATTGCCGTCCTGGTCGAGGATTTCGGCGTGGGTGCGAGAAACGTGCGGATCATCGAGCATGATTTCGCATGTTGGATCGCGTCCAATGCGCATGTCCTTACCGCCCAAACGATGCATCTGCCCCGTTTCGCGACCAGAGATCTGAATCAAGTACGGTTCCAAGCTCGATGACTTTTCGCCGACCTCGAAGCGGTCGGTGATAATCATCGTCTTATCGCCTTTATGCTCTTTATCACTCACGGTGACAGACCCTCACAAAGCCACAAAGAATTTCATCACCTGACTTATCGGCCAAAAACCGGGTTAGGTTTAACACGACAACACAAAGCGTTACGGAAAACGGGTTGCCTCCCTTGTGTGCCCATGGCATCGTAAACAAATTCAAGAGGATATCCCTCTTTTAGTTGTGACTGCTCGGGTGGGGGCTCATGGCGAACGAACCAACTTTAAAAGAACTTCTAGAAGTCATGATTCGTGCTCTGGTGGATATTCCCGACAAGGTGAAGATCTCCGAGATCTCGGGCGAACAGACCACGGTGTTCGAGCTGGTCGTCGACAAGACCGACCTGGGTAAGGTCATTGGCAAGCAAGGCAAGACCGCCAAAGCCCTTCGTACGATCCTTACGGCGGCGTCTACCAAGCTTCGCAAACGTTCGGTGCTGGAGATCGTCGAGTAAGCTAGCAGGTTTCTCGTGGAGCGCTTCAAGCAGCTCGTATTGTCCGTTTACCTCTACAACGAGTGGCGCGGCTTTCTGCAGCTCGAGCGCGACCTCATCCCAGCGCTGGAAAAGCCCGGCGACTGCCCTCCCGCGTTCTTGGCCGAGGTAAAGAAGCACGCGGCCGACGAGCGCAAACACTACTTCCTGTTCAAAGAGTATTTTCGTAAGCGGGGCGTAATGCCTTTTCGGGTAGGGCGCGCCGTAGGTTATTTCGACTTCCTGTCGCGGTTGCTCGTCGGCAAGCCATCGAATGACTCCGCCGCGGGCATCGTGCGCGACCGTAAGCGGTTCGCGGATCTTTGCCGTGCGGTGGTCGTGACCGAGCACCGGGGGATTCAACAGGTGGATGCTATACTGCGGTGGCCATCGTTTCGGCGCGACCACTACCTGCTCCGAATCTTCCGTATTATTCGGCGAGATGAGCCGTCTCATTATTTGCCGTACGAGGCGTGGCTGAAAAAAAATCACCAGCCTCTGCCGTCGCTTCGCGATCGCGTGGTGGATGTCGCCGTTCACTACTCCATCGCCGTACTGGTCATTCCGTTTCTTTTTCTCAACCCCGTACTGCCCCGGCTAAAGCGCTTCCCGGTATGACAAAGCTCAGCACATGCCTCGGACGCGGACTCCGGCGCCGTTGTCCGCAGTGTGGTGAGGGAAAACTATTTCAAACGTGGGGGCTGTTGCGCGAGAGCTGCGATCGGTGCAGTTTGAGCCTTGCCCTGAAGGAAGAGAACACCTGGTTCTTCATGTACATGTCGACGGCCGGCATCACCGGGATCTTCATTCTCACGATGCTGCTAATGACGCCGCCGGAGCACAAAGGCATCGCCAAGATCGTAGTTGGGGTGCTGTCCCTCGCCGTCTTCGTCTTTACCCACGAGCCACGCAAAGGCATGGCCATCGGCTTCGAGTACTGGCTCGATCACGCGCTGAAGCGGTTCGAGTAGCTTTACCGCTCGCGAAAGTCGGAGAGGCTATCGTAAAAATTTTCGTGCGGTCCGATGGCTTGAAGGAGAATCTTCTTTCCTTGCACCTCGTACGCCACGATGTACGTCACCCCGTCGGCGAAGAACTTGTGGAAACGAAGCCGATTGGGAAAGCTGGTTTTAACCTCGCCCACCTGCGGGTTCCGCCGAATCTCGTCCAACCCCACCGCCCCCTGGCGACGGGCCTTCGACGACAAACGCTCCCAGCCTTTCTTGGCCCGGTTCCCGTGGGGCAACTGACTCAGCGGAGCCTCGACGAAGGTCTCCCACTCTAGCCACTCCCGGTGCCGCTTCGCCAGGGCCGCGACATCGGCATGATCCCTGAGAAAGGGATTTTCTTTCATACCCTGGCCCAGCTCCGCAGCCAGCGCGCCGTCTTCGGGCGTCCACTCGCGTCCGGGCTTTTTCATCAAAGGGAGTACGTGCGGACGGATATCCCGGTCGTAGATCTTCTGCGTTGCCCGATTCACCCAGCGCGGGTTAAGGACGGGGTCCTTCACGATCTCATCGATCGCGGCGCCGACCGCGCGGATGCGCTCGAAGGCTAGAGCGCAAACCGACGACGCCCCATCGGCGACCGATGCCAATATGAGAAATAAAAAGAGGGCGACGATCCGCGATCGCCCCCCCATTTAAAAGATTCCGCGCGCCACTTCGCGATTGAGCATCGCAATGTTCTCGAGCTTGATCTCTTTCGGGCAAGACGCTTCGCAGGCCCCCGTGTTGGAACAGGAACCAAAGCCCTCTTCGTCCTGCTTGATTACCATTTCGACCGCGCGGGCTTTGCGTTCGGGTGAACCCTGCGGCAGCAATCCCAAATGGGCCACCTTGGCTGCCACGAACAGCATCGCCGAGCCGTTCTTGCAGGCCGCCACACAGGCACCGCAGCCGATGCAGGCCGCCGCGTCCATCGAGCGTTCGGCGATGTCGCCACCGACGAGTAATGCATTACCGTCCGGCGCATTCCCCGTGTTGACGCTGACGTAGCCGCCCGCCGCGATGATGCGGTCCAAAGCCCGGCGATTAGTCGCCAGATCCTTGATTACCGGAAAGGGCTTCGCGCGCCACGGTTCGATGACGATCTCTTGGCCGTCTTTAAAACGCCGCATGTGCAGCTGGCAGGTCGCCGTTCCCCGGTCGGGGCCATGGGGCGTGCCGTTGATGGTGAGCGAGCAGCTGCCGCAGATGCCCTCGCGGCAGTCGTGGTCGAACTCGACCGGCCGTTCGCCCTTCTTCACCAACCCGATATTCAAGATGTCGAGCATCTCCAAGAACGACATGTCGGAGCTAATGTTGTCGATCGGGTAATCGACGAACTTGCCGGCACTCTTCTCATTGTCCTGACGCCATACTTTGAGTTGGAATCGCACGGTACGTCTCCTATTTATAGCTGCGGATCGAGAGCTTCAGGTTTTCATAAACGAGAGGCTCGGTGTGGCGACTGCTCTTGCCCTCGCCGTTGTATTCCCAGGCCGCCACGTGCGCGAAGTTTTCATCGTCGCGCTTCGTCTCGCCCTCTTCCGTCTGAAACTCTTCGCGGAAGTGTCCGCCGCAAGATTCCTTGCGGGCCAAGGCGTCTTCGCACATCAACTGGCCAAGCTCCATGAAGTCGGCCACCCGGCCTGCCTTCTCGAGCTCGGAATTTAAGCTCTTGTCGTCGCCGGGAATGAAAACATTGTGGTGGAACTCTTCGCGCAGCTTTCCAATCTCGGAGATGCCCTTTTTCAGCCCCTCTTCCGTGCGCGACATACCGCAGTAATCCCATACGATCTTGCCGAGCCGGCGGTGCATCTCGTCGACGGGCTCTTTGCCCTTCGCCTTGATGAGCTTCTGCGTATTCGTGTTGACGTCGTTGACCGCGCTTTTGAAAGGATCGTCCGTCACCTTCACGGGCGCCATCTTCGTGCCGCCCAAGTAGTTACCGATCGTGTACGGTAAAACGAAGTAGCCGTCCGCCAGCCCCTGCATCAACGCCGAAGCGCCCAAGCGGTTGGCGCCGTGATCGGAGAAGTTGGCTTCGCCGGCCACGAACAGCCCCGGAATCGTGCTCTGCAGGTTGTAATCCACCCACAGGCCGCCCATGGTGTAATGGACCGCGGGGTAGATGCGCATCGGCACTTTGTACGGGTTCTCGTCGGTAATCTTGTCGTACATCTGGAAAAGGTTACCGTACTTCGCGCGAACGGAATCTTCGCCGAGGCGCTGAATCGCATCGCGGAAGTCGAGGTAAACGGAAAGGCCGGTCGCCCCCGCCCCACGCCCTTCATCACACATGCGCTTGGCCGCACGCGACGCAATGTCGCGGGGAGCCAGGTTACCGAACGACGGGTACAGCCGTTCGAGGAAGTAGTCCCGTTCGGCGTCAGGAATCTGATCGGGGCT
>JBGSST010000002.1:0-18727 GCA_041736915.1 Bdellovibrionota bacterium | reverse complement strand
GACCGGATCGGCGGAGCCTCCACTCATCACCAGCACCTGCACGGTGGTGGTCAATAAAGTAGGATCCTCTTCATAAATAATCTTCGGCTCGGCAGCACTCACGTAAGAACCTCCAGACAAAATAATTAGGGCGATAAGGCTTCGAATCGAATTGCCTCGCATCGGGATTACCCTCGTCCTTTTTTCGAACCTTTACCCGCCTTGGCCAGTAGCTTCGGCTTGGTTTTCGCTTTCACTTTGGCCTTGGCGACTTTCTTCGCCGGGGCCTTGGCTTTAAGCCGTGCGGATTTCTTGGGGGCCGCGGCTTTACCGGTCGGCTTGTCCTTTTTCAACGGACGCACGACGACCACGTTACGGGATTCTTTGTTCAGGTAAGCCTTCGCAACGCGTTGAACGTCTTTGGGCGAGATCTTCTGGTACTCCTCGATGATCTCGAAGCCGCGCATGTAGTTGCCCGACATCATCAAGAACTCGCCCAGCCAGTTGGCTAGCTCCGAGCTGCCCGCAATATCGTCGTACAGGCTGAGTTTTTCCTGATTGATGGCGCGTTCGAAATCCGCCTTCGCGATGGGCTTGGATTTCAGCGACGCGATCTCCCGGTCGATGATCGCCAAGGCCGCCTCGGCCTTCTTGCCCTCGGTCATGTGGATGGAGAACTCGAAAAGATCCGGACGGCTCGCCGCCGAAGCGTGCGCGCCTACCGCAAGACCTTTGTCGATCAGGGCCTTGCGCAACCGCGACTCCATACCGCGAGAAAGATGCGTGGACAGGATCTGCAGCGGGGCCGCGTCCTTATGATTCACGGGCGGGATGTGGTACGAAATCATCATCACTTCCGACGTGGCGTGAGGATGGGTGGTCTCGAACTTCCGCTCTTTCTTCTGCGGCGGCTCCACAGGCATCACGGCCTGCGGCACCACCTGCGAGGGCATATCGCCGTAGTACTTATCGACCAGCTTCAGGAGCTTCTCTTCGGTCGTATCGCCCACCACGATGATCGTGGCGTTGTTCGGCGCGTAGAACGTTTTATAGAAGTACTGCGCCTCTTCGAGCGTGAACCCTTTGATCTCTTCCTCGGTTCCCAACACCGTGTAGCGGTATGGCGCTTCCGTGTAGGAGGTCCTCATCAGCTCGTCCCAAGCAATGCTGCCGGCCGAGTCGAGATGGCGGCGAAGCTCACCAACGACCGCGCCTTTTTCCTTCTCGAAAATTTCCGACGTGAGGTTCAGCTCACGCATGCGGTCCGATTCGAGCTCCATCAGGGGCTCCAGCTGGTGCGACGGAATGCTTTCGAAATAGTTGGTACGGTAGAAGTAGGTGGTGGCGTTCTGCTTATCGCCGCCGAGCCGTGCCGTGATCTCGTCGAACTTACCGTCGGGATACTTCTTCGAGCCGCGGAACATCATGTGTTCGAAGAGATGGGCCAAGCCCGTCTTCTTCAACTTGGGATCGAGCTTTTCGTTCACCGAGCCGACCTGAAACCAGATCTGGTACGTCAGCACCTTCGCCTGATGGCGGGGCACCAGCAGCACCCTGAGGCCGTTAGGCAGCTTGTACTCATGGAGCTTGTCTCCGTTGAACAAAGTTTTGGTTTCCACCTTTTCATAGGCGGCATTAGACGTGGCGGGCATAAAGGCAACTCCCGAGATGATGAGACAAACCAGTGCGAGACGACGCATGTGAAACCTTTCTAAACTACTCTTTGGGGATCGTCACCGCGCCGCCGTCGACGGGCGCCGGCGTAGTGACTTCGGGCGACAGCGGTAACGCTTCGCCTTCGCTTTGTGGCTTACGTTCTTCCGGCTTCACTTCCGTTTTCGGAGTTTCCACCGGCGCCACCGTGTTTTCGGGATTCGGCTGAGCCGCCTCGTCCGTAGTAATCGGCTTCTTCTCGTCGGCTGGCACTTCGTACTTGGTACCTTGGATCGGAGCCGCGGGTGCGCCCCCCCAACCAATGCTCAAACGCATCGCAAAACGGCGGCTGCCCAGACGGCCCACGCCCGAAGCTAGTTCAGTCGCGTAAGTCGCTACGTCAAGTTTCAGCACGCGCGCATCCACGCTGAAGCCCGCGGTAAGGTAACCCTGGTGAATACCGAGGCGCGGCACGAACCAGCCGTTCATCGGCGCTTCCACGCCGATATTCAAATGTTTCCAGAAGCTGCCGCCGCGCGCGCCGAGGTTGGGATCCGACTCGCCGCCCAGGCCGAACTCGGACAGATCCAGCAAGGCGTGGAAGTTGTCGAACGGACCCCAGCCGGCAAACACGAAGTGCGAGCCGAGCGACATCATGCGCACGAGTCCGGGCGGCTTGACGCCTTTGATGTGAATCGTATTGAGGTCCGAGGCGAGCAGGTTATTGAACACCAAGGAAACGTGGGTTTGCAGCCACGGCCCCATCTGAGGCATGGGAATCTGGTAGGTACCACCGAGATCCATGTCGAAGCCCGCGCCGATTCCGCCCAGCTTGTCGGGGTCGATGTTGAACTGCTCTTTGTTCGCGATATCCAGCAACGAGAAGGGACGGCGTCCGCCCGCGCGCACCATTGCTTTGGCGACGACACCGACGTGCAGCGTATCGTCCATGAAGGAGTGTGCGTAACCGGCAAACACGCCGGAGTCGGAAATCGCGGTGACCTCGAGCGACGTATCGAGATCCTTACCGAGAATCGAGAAGTTGAGCTTCGTGTCGTTCAGCATGATGCCGAGACCGAAGTTCTTGCCGGTCCAGCTTAGGAAATCCACGCCCACGTTTCCGAACAACGGCGTACCCTGGTACTTCGACAACGCGTCGGCAATCTCCGGCACTTCCTTACCCGACTGGTCGGAGATGGTTCCCACGGCGCTTAAGATGCTGGGCACTGCGTCGAGCTTGATGCCGATCAGGTTGAACCGGCTGCCGCCCCGAATACGGGCAAGCCCCGCGGGGTTGTACCAAAGCGCCGTTTCATCGTCCGACAGACCGTAAGCGGCTCCGCCCATTCCCATCGCGCGAACCGATCGCTTGATGGAGTAGTACTCTTGCACCGCGAGCGCCGGAACCGAGAATAAAACCAAAAGCGTGAGTAGTAACTTTTTCATAGGTGTTGGTTACGCCGTATTAAAGGGTTGAGATAACGCCGGCCCGGGCAATCTGGGCTGCCGGTCCGCTGAACTTTGCGCGAATTTCGTCGAAAGCGTCTTTGATTTCGGCCTGCTCGGCAGACAGCGAGTTGCTCGCCATCTTATCGATATCATCGAAGCAAGCTACGGCATCCGCGCGGCACATACCGGGGGATCCGGCCCCCACGCTGCCATCGCCCGCGGCGGAAATGCTCGTGGCGCTGACTTTGGTTTGCGTCGACGGCGTGTTGCAGGTGTCGTCGGCATCGCTAACGGTTTGCACGCTGGTGGTTTTCGCCATCAGCGTCGCGCAGTGAGTAAAATAAGACAAAGCGCGCAGAAGCTCGGCCAGCTTGCCCTCGTCGCCCGCCGGATTTAGATCCAAATACGCCTGGCACTCGACGATCGCCTTGTCCGCGCCCGTCTGCTTCTGGACCGTGTAAGGCAGAAGCTTGTTGGCCACCACGCCGAGAGTTTTTTCACGCGCTCCGTCCGAAGCATTCTTGAAAACCGTTACCAGAGTGGAAAGCGTAAAGCCCGCCTGGCTCAGGTAAAGCGCGCAAAGCTTTTGCTGCCGCTGCGTTCCCGCGGGAAGGGCCCCGTACTCGGCGGCCGCGCAATCGTAATTGCCGTCGGTCAAGCAAGCTTGTCCGATCTCCAGGTGATCCTGCACGGAGCCGCTGCCTTCGAGCGGAGAATAGAGATTACAACTCGTCAGCAAACTTCCGACGAGCACCGATACCAGAGCGAATTTTTTTTTGGGGGTCATGTGGGTTTGTCTGTAAAAAGTTTACAGAAATTTACCACGCCCCGGAGCTTGTCCTAAAGGAGAAGTTATTTTGATTTTGGATGGTGCGTTAGAACCGTACGCCGCTTACGGCTACAGCTTAGGGGCTACGGCGCGCCTCGGTAATCCGTAACCTTTGGCGCGCATCAATGAAGTGTTCGAAACAGTTTGTTGCACCACCGGTGACTTGGGGGTGTCGTCCGTAACCAGGCTGCGGCTTGCCGTGTTCGTACCGGAGCCGATGCCTAGCGTGAGGCGCGTCGACGATCCGGCGGCCCCCGTGGAGACGGGAACTCCCGGAGTCGAATAAGCCGTGTTGGTGTTCGTCCCGATGCCGGGCGTGGAGACCGGCCAGCCGTTCGGAGCCGCGGCCGGAGTGGGCGACGCCAGCGCCCGCATTTGCGGAGTATTGAGATACGAGTTCAGAATGCTCAGGTCGCCGGCCGCCAGCGCGCCATTCAGAGCGCCACTGTTGAGGGCGTTGTTCAGCGAAAGCCCCAAATGCATCTGCTGCATCGGGTTCAGCTGAAACTGCATCGACGCCACCGCGATGAACTTCTTGATGACGTCCTCAAGGCGCTTACGCACGATGGGATCGTTGATCGCCATCGAGCCGTCGCTCAGGTGCGACGATTTCAAAAGTAAAAATGCCGTAACCATGTCGTCTTTACAGCTGGTCTCGTTGTCGACCTGCGGCTGCGGGCAGTTGTCACCGTTCGGCAAGGCTGGCGCGGGTTGCTTCCGCTTTGGCTTATTCATCATCTGAAGCAGCAAGGCCGTTTGCGTTCCGCTGTTGCCGCCACCGTTTTGCTGAGAAAGCAGTAGGGGCAGAATGTCGCCAACGCCGCTTTTGCACTTGTTCATGGCGTCGTCGAGCCGGTTGAAGGCGCATTTCACTTCATTAGTGACTTTCGGAATCGCCGTTACTGGAAGCGGCTCATCGCTTCCACCGCCGCAAGCGACGATGAAGGTAAAGACCACATATACCGGGGCTAGTATTCTGAGGTGCCGTTTCATACCCCATTAGTGTGCAATGCCCTTGCCAGGAAGTGACGCTTTTGGGCCCCGAATCCATTGATCATTTTGAGGCTAAATCGCCGTAGTCTGTCGAAAATACGGTAAAAGTGTAAACCACGCTGACACCTGCCAGCCTCGTAAGGCCGGCGAGACGGTCCCCAAAAAACGGTGTCCTTTCCGCAAGTTTACGCTGTCGATTTTTCGTACGTCAGGTTTCGACACACTCCAAAAAACCGGGAAGTGAGCGGGCCAATTGAAGATTGTTGCGGTTAGTGTCAACGAAAGTGTTTTCATTGCAGATCGTGAACTCTTTACGAATACGGAAAGCTCCCGCTCAAACCCGCTGGCCGCGATCTTGTAATTGCTGTCTGTACGAACTTTTTGTGAGTCTTTTTCTCGGGGGAGATACAGATGGGCAACAACATCGCATCGCATATCGTAGTTTTGATTTTGGGCGCCGTCGTCCTCATTGGCTGTCAAAAGCAGGGTGACGACTCGAACTGGGAGCGTCCCCGCATGGCGGGCGAAGAGCTGAACGCGGTCAAAACGGCCAGCGGCAAAGTCGCCAACATGAAATGCGTTCAGGAGCTTCTCAAGCAAGAAGCGGCCGGCGGCCCGGACGTCGACGTCGCTTTGGTGGAAGAAGAGTGCGGAGTCACCATCAACGAAGACTCGAACATGGCGGCCTCGAAAGTGTCGAAGTCGACCGCGATGCGATCGCGCATGTTCTACGGCGACAACTCGGTTTACGGGTATTACTACCTTCCGTATTACATCAACTATAACTACACGACGACTAACACGAGCAACACGTCGAACAACGACCTCTGTAAGACGCTGTTTGGCGTTAGCTGCAAAAAAGCCAACAAGTGGTGGAACAACTACTTCGGCTACGACTACTCGAACACGAACAACTACAACACCTGGGGCTCTTCGTACCAGCCGGGTTGTTACTCTTACGTCAGCTATATGCAGAGTTACGGTGGCGGTTTCGGCGGCAACAGCGCCTACTCGTACTTGTACACGAGCCCGCAATACAACAACAATAACTCGTGGAACAGCAGCTGGTACGGCTGCTACAACTACTACTACTAAAAGTTTGCTTCGGCCGCGTTGCGGCCTCGCAATGACACTAAATCCGTTTTGCCTTCAAAGCCGCCGCCGGGATTTTCCCCGCGGCGGCTTCCGCATTTTACGGGATTGCTCGCTCGGTGCGAATGCGCCACTCACGAGGAAGAAATTCCACCGTCACGTCGCCGAGCTCTCCGCTCACCATCGCCGGCACGGCCGCCTGGGCAAAGTAGTCCCGGATTCGCTTGGAGCGATCGGAATGCCACAACGTAGTGGGCGCCGGCACGAGCGCCAGGCTGGCCGCCACACGCGCAAAGAACTCGTTCGGCGCCACCCCTTCGGTCCCGTGGTGCGGCACTTTCAGAATGTCGGCTTCGAGGTCGGGCACGTGCTGCGCGAGGTAACGGCCGAGCACATCGTTTAGGTCACCCGTAAACAGAGCCCGGTGCGGGCCAGCCTGCAGCCTTACGATGAGGCTTTGGTCATTGATGTCGGTCACCCCGACCGGCGGCGATGCCCCGTCGTGCGCGTAAAGAGTTTGCAGCGTAACCAGCCCCTCCCGAAACAGAAGGTCGCCCGTCGATGACTTCTCGTGCGAAATCCCCTTGGCCACCATCAACGCTCCCAGCTTTTCCAAGTCCGCATAGTCGCAGCCCCAGGGAAGCTCGACGTCACATGACTTCTTCGACGGAAAGTTCATCACGACCCGCCCCACGGAAACGTCAGAGTCAAAGAGGGCCCACAGGCCCCCGTAATGATCCTTGTGCGGATGTGAGATCAGCACGATGTCGATCCGCTTTACCCCGTATTTTTTCAGCAAAGCAACCAGCGGCCCACCCACGGCCCCGGCATCGATGAGGAGGGTGGCCCCGCCGGTGCGCAGCAGATGGGCATCCGCCTGTTGTGGGGTTGCGTCGTTGACCGCCAGCATGGTCCACGCGACTAATGGTACGGGCGTCCGTTCGGGAAGGGGGCCACGTAGTCCGAAAAAGGCCAGCGCCACGGCGGCAAACGGTAATAGGATGGGCAAGCGGCTCATGAGGTTCTGAACCATTAACATTCGATCCACGCGGATTGGACTTTATTTTGCCAATCACGCGGTGCGTAGTTCATATAAATCACTGGTGTAAGACCAACTTCAACAAAGGTCGGGGGCATTATGTGCGGCATTATCGGGTACGTCGGTTTTCAGGAGCCTAAGGGCATCCTTTTGGATGGTCTCAAACGGCTGGAGTACCGCGGCTACGACTCTGCCGGGGTGGCCATCTGGAACAAGGGCCAAGTCGAAGTTCACCGCTGCGAAGGCCGTATTCAGGGGCTGGAGCAGAAGCTGACGAAAAACCACTTCGAAGGGCTCATCGGCATGGGCCACACCCGCTGGGCTACCCACGGCGCGCCCACCGAAACCAATGCTCATCCGCACCAGGTTGGCAACATCACCCTCGTACACAACGGCATCATCGAAAACTATCTCGAGCTTAAGGAAGAGCTATTGGCCATGGGCCGTACCTTCAAAAGCGAGACCGACTCCGAGATCGTGTCGCACCTGTTCGACGTCGAGATTACCAAGGGCAAAAAGCTCGCCGAGGCCTTGCTCACCGTGCTGCCGCGGCTGCGCGGCTCTTACGCTTTCGTCATCATGAACAAGCAGGAGCCCGACGTCCTCGTTGGCGTGCGTAACGGCGTTCCTCTACTCGTCGGCGTGGGCCAGGGTGAAAATTTCGTAGCCTCGGACGTTCAGGCGGTGCTTCACCGCACGAATCAGATCATTTACCTGCACGACCACGAGTTCGTCATCGCCCGCAAAGATGGCGTGGCGATCCACGGAGAGAAGGGCGAGGCACGCAAGCCCGAGATTAAGGCGATTCACTGGACGCCCGATCAGCTGGAGAAGTCCGGCTATCGCCATTACATGCTGAAAGAGATCCACGAGCAGGCGGCGGCGATCACCCACACGATCGATCCGCATCTTCACCACGGCGAAGGCACGATCGAGATTCAAGGGCTCACAATCACCAAGGAACAGCTCAAGGCCACCAAGCGCATCGCCATCGTAGCGTGCGGCACGGCCCGCCACGCGGGGCTCGTTGGCAAGTACCTCATCGAGCGAATCGCCGGCATCCCGGTCGACGTCGATTTCGGCTCGGAGTTCCGTTACCGCAATCCGATTTTGGACAAAGAGACGTTACTCATCACCATCTCGCAGTCGGGCGAAACGGCGGACACGCTGGCCGGCCTGCGCGAAGGTAGCCAGCGCGGAATCCGTACCCTATCGATCTGCAACGTGCGGGAAAGTACGCTCACCCGCGAATCGGAATCGGTGCTTTATACCAACGCCGGCCCCGAGATCGGCGTGGCTTCCACGAAGGCGTTCACCACTCAGATTACGGCGCTCTACCTGCTAGCGGTCGAACTCGGCACGCTGAACGGTTCGCTCAATGAGGCGCAGACGAAAGAGCTGACCAACGATTTGGTAAAGCTTCCCTTGTGGATAGAAAAAACGCTGGAGTCGGAGGCAAAGCTGGAGCAAATCGCGCTAGAGCTGGGCTCCTCGACCTTTTTCTTCTTCCTAGGCCGCGACATCAACTACCCCATCGCCCTCGAAGGGGCCTTGAAGCTCAAGGAGATTAGCTACGCCCACGCCGAGGGTTACCCGGCCGGTGAACTCAAGCACGGCCCCATCGCGCTAATCGACCGCAACACGGCGATCATCGTGCTGGCGCCTAAAGACAAAGCTTACGCGTTCGACAAAAAGCGCGAGTGGGCTAGTACCTCGGAAACCATTTACGAAAAGATCATGAGCAACCTGCAAGAGGTGAAGAGCCGCGGAGGAAAGATCTTCTCCATCGGCAGCGAAAGTGACACGCGGCTGGCCGCGCAGTCGCACCATTTCGTAGCCATTCCGGATGCGCCATGGAGCTTGAACCCGATTTTGCTTAGCTTGCCGATGCAGCTACTGGCCTATTACACCGCCCTGCACGCGGGTACCGACGTGGATAAGCCGCGCAACCTGGCGAAATCGGTCACGGTGGAATAACCTTCGCCGCCTTGTTGCGCATAGTGTCGCCCGGGTAAGATGAAGGTCTAACCTTCGTCTGCCTCCCCCGCGTACACCATGCTCTCTTATCGTCCCGACATCGACGGCCTGCGCGCCGTCGCGATTCTCTTGGTGATGCTCTACCACGCGTTTCCCAACCTGGTTCAGGGTGGCTTTGCCGGGGTAGACGTTTTCTTCGTCATTTCCGGTTTCCTCATCTCTTCCCTCTTATTCCGGGGATTTCACGACGGCTCGTTCGCGTTTCCTGACTTCTACCTTCGGCGCGTCCGGCGGCTCTTCCCGGCGCTGATTGTGGTCTTAGCCGCCGCCCTGCTACTTGGCTGGGCGCTAATGCTACCGTTCGAGCTGAAGGGGCTCGGCCGGCACGTCGGCACCGGGGCGCTTTTTATCGCCAACTTCAAACTGTGGCGCGAGATGGGCTACTTCGACGAGAACCTCGCGCACAAGCCGCTCATGCACTTGTGGTCTTTGGGGGTGGAGCAGCAGTTTTACCTGATGTTTCCCTTTTTCCTCTGGGCCCTTAAACGGACCGGGGTGGGCCTTTTCCGGGGTGTCGCCGGGGCCGCCCTGGTTTCGCTCGCCGTGCAGATTTTTATTTCGCCTCAGTCGCCGGGACATGCCTTTTTTCTTCCCCACGCCCGCCTCTGGGAGTTACTCGCGGGGTCGTTGCTGGCGCACGCCGCGCTTCACTTTCGCCGGCCATTATCACCGGTCCCGACGGAGAATCTCGCCGGGGCAGCCGGCCTTTTCTTGATTCTGTTCGGTGCCCTATCGTTCGAGGGGGGCGATGGGTTTCACCTCGGCCGGCTGGTAGTTCCCGTGGTGGGAACGGCGCTCGCTATTGCCGCCGGCCCCACGGCCTGGACGAATCGCCGGATCCTTTCCCATCCCGGTCTCATTTGGATCGGAAAGATCAGTTACCCGCTCTACCTGTGGCATTGGCTGCTACTTTCATTCGCGACCATCCTCTGTCTAGAGTTGCCACCATGGTGGTTGCGCCTGGCGCGCCTAATTTTTGCTACGGGTTTGGCGTGGCTTACTTTCGAAAAGCTAGAACGCCCTATCCGCAACGGGGCTCGGTACCAACGCAGCCCGGTTCTGCTGGCCAGTCTCCTCGCGGCCATCGGCCTTGCCGGATTTCAGATTTACCGGAAAAACGGCGTCGTGGTGAGACCTCCGATCACGGCATTGAGCTACCTGTCGCCTGACCCCCTCCAGCGTCACGACTGGCTGGCCGGCAATCCCCGGTACTACAGCTCTCTGTGGGGCCGCAGAATATCGGTTATTTTTGCCGGCGACTGCCACATGCGGGCGGACTCGGCCCGCGGTCCATTCACCGGGGTAGCTGCGAAATGTCTCACCCTTCACGCTAAGAAGCCCAACGTTCTGGTCATTGGCGATAGCACCGGCGGTGGCATGGCCGCGGCGCTTCGGCATGCTGACTTGGGGCTGAACGTGCTACAGATCACTGGCGTCGGATGCCACCCGTCCATGCGCTATACAGCTGCACACCGACAAAAGTACTGCGCCGACATCTACCGCTACGTAGAAGCGTTCGTGGCCACAAACGACCTGCAAGCCATCATCTTGACCGTAAACTGGAGTGACGGCCAACATGAACGTACCGGAGCCGCCCCTTTTCTCGCCAGGCTTCGGGAAATAGCTCCCCGCGTTATTGTCGCTGGCCCTCCGCTTAAGTTCACGGTGCCGGCCCCGCTTTTTCTGGGGCGCCGCCGGCCGAAAGAAGACATGTACGCCATCGCAAATCGATTTCGCTCGCCCACCCTCAGGCGGACCAACGAGCTAATACGCCAATACGCGGCGGATCACGGAGTCGAGTACTTGGACCGCTACCGGATCCTCTGCCCGGAAGAGAAATGCCCTTTGGTGGCCGAGTCCGGCGAGTCCTACTTTGTGGATGCGGTTCACTTAAGTCATGAAGGGATACGTTATTTCGGCAACCGGTTGAGGGAGATTGGGTTCTGGAATGCACCTAGAAAAGTAGCTTCGGGCGTGATTAAACCGTTCCCATGAGCGAAATCTCCTATTCCGACGGGGTCTCCATCGAGTCCGAAATTGCCGCGGCCCTGGCCAATGAGCCCAAAGCAGACTCGTTGAGCCGAATTGCGGCCCCCCGTTATGGGGAATGGCCGGTTCGCTACCATCTCTCGCCCGAGCGGGGGAATTTGCTTCGCCCCTTTTCGTTCGAGGGGCTCGACGTAGTGGAGTTTGGCTGCGGCCTCGGCGCGGTCTCGCGGATTGTGGCCGAGTCCTGCAAAAGCCTGTTTTTGATCGAAGGAACCCAAAGCCGGTTCGATGGCGCCTCGGCGCGCCTCAAGGATTTGAAGAACTGGAGCGGCGTGGTCAGTAACTTCGCCGACGTTAAGCCCGCGGCCACCTACGACGTCGCCCTTTGTATCGGCGTGCTGGAGTACGCGGAGATGTTCATGACGCCCCCGGCGGATTTTGCCGGTGACGTTTTTCAGTGGGCGCTTCATTGCATGACCCGTTGGCTCAAGCCGGGCGGCGTTTTGATCGTGGCGATCGAAAACCGAATCGGGCTCAAATACTGGACCGGTTGCAGCGAGGATCACACTAGCTTCCGTTTCGACGGCGTAGTGGGTTACCGCGAGGGCAAAAGCCCGCGCACCTTCTCGCACAAAGAGCTGATAAACCGACTGGCCAAAGCCGGTCTTGGGACCACCGAAACTTATTACCCGTTTCCCGATTATAAGATCCCGCACGCGATCGTGCGCGCGCCTATGGCCGGGCAATATCCCGAAGCCGCCGCCAGCCTCGCGGCAAGCCGGCCGTTTCAGGATTACCAGCGCGAGAAACGTCCGCTGGTCAGCGATCCTTTGGCGCTCAAGGAGCTCGCACAAGCTGGCTTGTTCGCCGATTTCGCCAACTCATTTTTGTTTCTCGCCACTAACGGGGGCGAGGGGGAAACGCTAAAGTGCCTCACCTCCGGCCACGAAAATACGCTGGCGTGGCACTACAACGTGAATCGCCGACGGCCTACGATAACCCGTTTCGTCAAAGAGCAGGATGGCGCCCGCGTGGAGAAGACCGAGCTGGTCTCCGGCAAAGCGAAAACCAAGTACGATTCACTACGTTGGTTCTCGGTGAATGAGCCGCTGACTAACGAGCCGTCGCTTCGCCTCAAGTTCCTTCGCCAGGCTTTTTTCGGCGAGCGAGAAAAGTTTTTAGCCCTTTGGAAGAGCTTCGCCACGCACACGATCGATACGTGGGGCAAGGTAAGCGAGACCGACACCGTGCTCGACGGCAAAGCCGTAGATGCCCTGCTGACCAACGCGGTCCTCGATGGGCGGTCACGCCGGTTCCTCTTTTTCGACCAGGAATGGGCCGCTACCGAGCCGCTTTCGCGCAGCTGGTGGGCGCTCCGCAATGCACTTTCGTTCGGCGCCGATGCGGCCACGCTGGGGCAGATCGGATTTACGAGCCTCGCCGAAGTTTACGTTACCTTCTGCGAAGAGATTGGCGTGGTGCCGTCGCTACCCGCGGACTTAGAGAAAGAGATCCAGCTGCAGGTGGAGGTAACCGGACTTTCCGCGGCCCTGCTGCGCAAAGGGGTGGAAGAGCTGCTGTACCGTAGCATTCCGCGTTTGAGCTGGCGCGAAGCCGAGCCGCTGTCTCCTTCCATCAAGAAGAGCGCTAAGGATCTCGGTGAAGCGCTACGAGTTCGTGCGAATCGCGAATGGGAGAAACGCGAAGGGCTTCGCGGCAGATTGCTCGGCGCTATTGGCCTCGCCCCCAAGGGATCATCGTCGCCACACGACGCAAGCGCGGAGTAACGGATTCTTTGATGCCGCCCAGCCCGATGGCGCGGCCTACCGCCCTCAACGGATGGCGCGGATCGAACAGCGGAATCTTTTTTTCCTGAGCCCGTAGGCTCAGCTGGTGCTCGCAGAAAATACAGCGCGCTTTGGCCCGCATCCGGTCGCGGCTCTGTTTGGTAAGCTTCTCTTTGGAGTGCCAGCTATCGCGAAACGAGCTTCCTTCTTTAGGATCGCGAAACAGCCACGTTTCGATGTACTCGCGGTACAGCTCGTCGGGCGGCGCGGTTTTGGCAAAAAATTCCTTCGCCGCGAAAAGCTCGCGATCTTCATACGGCAAAGACAATGGCAGTAAAGCCTGCAGAGCTTCCCACCGCGCCACCATGAGGCTGGTGCGCACCCACCGCTGAAACTTTCGTCCTCCCCAAGCCACCGGCTCGGGATAACTGTCGATGTGCCCCACGAGCGCGCCAAGCCGCAGCCCTACGTGCACCTTCGGCAGCGTGAAATCTTTCAGAAAAGCCGCGCCGCCGTACGACGATAAAAAAGTATCGTTGCCCAAAATCACGGGCGAGCTGGCCGACATGCCATGCCGGCGGGCCAGAAACTGCAAACCTTTTTCGTAGCCGGTGAACTCCCGCTCGACGTTGTCGCCCGAGATGAGGTCTACGTTCCGACGGATCTCCCGCTCGAAGTCCAGCTCGACCGCATTGTCCACGATCACGATCTTCTGCACCGCTAGCGGAAACCAACGACGCGCTAGCTTACGCAGCATCTCAAACGGGGCCGCCCCCTTGGCTTCGCCGAACCGCAGATAAACGATGAAGACCTCACCCCGCATAGATCGTCTCCAGCTCGGGAAGGTACTTTTTCCAGTTGTAATGTTCGCGGGCCATCCGTTCCGCACCCGCGCGAACCGTTTCGTAGGCCGTTTCATCGTTCAAAAGTTGAATGATGGCCGTGGCGAAAGCGCGTGGCTCATCGGCAATCATCACCGACTCTCCATGCACGTACGGTAAACCGGCGGTGCCGAGCGAGGTGCTGACGGTGGGACGACCCACGGCTGAATACTGATTCACTTTTCCGCGCAAACCGGCGCCGGTGATGAGCGGGGCCAGACCAATGCGGCAGCTCGCTACGCGCTCCACCACGCTGTCGAACGGGCCTTCGTAAGTCACGCCCGCGTGGTCCTTTACGATCTCGCGCATGACGTCGGGAGCGCCCGCTCCGGCGAGCACAAAGCGATAATCCGGCACGGCGGCGAGCACCTGAGGATGAACGTGCTCGAGATACCAGCGCACTCCCACTTGGTTCGGGGTGTGCGTGAAGAACCCGAGAAATAGCGCGTCCCTATTCTTAGGCGGCGCGCCGGCTTGGGCCGCCTTCTCCCAAATTGCGTAGTCAGAAATTCCGGTGGGAATCACCACGTCCTTGTCCGAACGGAAACTGTGCACGGTGAAGGCGTGGTCTTCTGGCGTGAGCGAAATCGTGGCGTCCGCCAGCGCCGTTCCGCGAGACTCCAGATGAAACGCTTCCAATAGCTGAAAGACCGCCTTGCCCGAAAAATCTCTCGATTGAATTTCACGCAGCAAGTTGATGGCCGCGGCCCGGCTCACCGACTCGATGTACTCGAACACCATGCGCCTGGTGCGCGGGCGCGCGGTCGCCATCAGCTCGGCCGCCTGCGGCCAAATGAAGTGAATGGCGTCGAAGTCTTTTTGCCCGGCCAGCCAGCCGGCGAAGCCCGACGAAAAGGTATCCGTGTTCGCGGCGAGTCGCGCGGTCTTGAGGAAGGCCATCTCCTTGAGCTCCGCCTCGTCGCCCGGCTCGTGTACCGAATACAACGATACCTCGTGCCCTCGAGCCGCAAGTCCCCGCATGATGTCGAACGTGCGTAGCCCCCCGCCGTGTTTTAGCGAGGGAAACACGCCGGTAACGTACAACAGACGTAACGGACCCGCCTTCTTGGCCTTTAGCGTTGCTTTCGACTTTACGGCGCCCGGTGTGACCTGCCCCAGCTCAGACCTTCCGCTCAGCCACTGGGCCAAGTCGAAATAAGTTTGCGGACCAAGCTTGCGTCCTTCGAGGCACGCCCGAAAAAAATCTTCCAAATGCAGTAGTGCGGGATTACGAAATTCTGGCGGAAGCCGCAGAAACAATGACCGCAACCGGTCCTTCGAAGATTTCTCGAATAAGAAACGAGAGACCACCCGGTGGGTTCCCTGAAGCCAGCGCTGTACGCCTGCCGAAAAATAGATCGGACGAATCTGTTTTCGGAGGTCGGAGATCAACGGACCATCCCGCGCGCAAATAGCCCTTTCACCACGGCCCGTACTGGTTCGAGCAGGCCACCGCGGTCCCGCAATGCCTCTTTGACTCCGCTCAGCAGCGGTGAGATCCAGTCCATGGGTCCGGGGAAGTCGATCGAGAAATCCTCGTCGGCCATGCGCTGAAGCAGCTCGGGATAGCGGCGCTGTAATGCGGCCTCTTCCCAATATTCGTAGTTCCTTCCTCTGCTTCCGGATTCAAGATGAATGGCCGAGGCCGCCGCATAAAAAAGATTACGGTACCCCCGAGACAGACACTCCAGGCTGAATGCCACATCACCGAAGCCGTTTGCCATCTCGAGCTCATCGAGGCCGCCCACGTTCAAAAAGATCGAGCGCTTTACGAAGCAAGCGGCGAAAGTGTTCGCGAAAACTTCACGCCCCCACTTAGCCAGTGCGCCTTCAGCCTGAAGCGGCTCTACGCGAAACAACCGCGGCGGCACCGCACGCGACACTTTAAAACCAAGATGCTGGGGCTGACCGTTCGGAAAACGAAGGGGAATTCCCACCGTGGCCACGTCTTTGGCCCGTAAAGTATCCAGCACGTCGGCCACGGCGCCGTAGCTCCAAAAAACATCATTGTTCAACAGCAGCACGTTCTCGTTGGTGACTAGCTCGCCCAAAACCCAGTTGTGCATCGCCGCGAAGTTGAAGGGGCGATCGTACGTGGCGAAGCGAACCATCGCACCAAGGTCGGCGAGAGATTTTTCCAATGCCTCGCGCTCGCTGGGCTGGCTTTGATTGTCCACGAGTAAAAAATCGGTGCTGACGCCCTCGGCCGCCCCTAAAAGCGAGCGCACTGCCTTGGCCGTCCACTCGCTTTTGTCACGAAAGCAAACCACGACGGTCAGCGCCCGTTTCTTTTTTCCGCGCGAGAGGGTCACGGCGGAGTCGACCGGACCAGGCGGTTCCCCACGGTGGTAGGTAAGATAAGTAGGCTCCAGTAGCCACGCCGTCGGCCCATCCGCGACCGATAGCAGAAACTCATGCGGGCTCGTCAACTTTTCCGTTAGCCCGGGCGTAGCCAGTACGGTGGCGGAAACGACCCAGTCGTCGCCCAGGTAATTGCCGTTGCGAAGCGCGTACGGAGAAAAGCTGGGCCGGCGCACGCGCCAAGCGATTCGATTTCCCGCGGGTCCGAGTCCCACGGCATTCCAGTAAATTACGTGGGTGGACGAGTCCGGTGCTTCCAGCGCGCGATGGGCGAGAAAAAACAGCGCCACGGGGCTGAGCGTGGTCTCGGGCTTGAGCCAGCCGACGTAATCGCAACCATCGGCGGAAAATGAGGTCTCTACCTTGAGACGCTCATCCTCGTGGCGGCGCAGCTTCTTTTCGAGCGGTGCGCGGAACTTCTCATTCGCCGCAAAAAAATAGAGTTCCCAATGGCCGTAGCTCTGGGCTTCGAGCTCGCGGGCCAGCCGTTCGCACGCCGGTATCTGGGAAGCGTTTAGCACCTCGACGAAAAAACGAAACCGTGGTTCGCGCGGAAGGTAGGCGGCTTGCGTGCGTTGCCCCTTCACCCGTTGATTCAGCTCCGCCGCGGACTCGCGGCGGCCAAAGGTCATCCAAGGAATAGAAGACGCAGTTTTAGGCGGGGAGCTCGGCACCGAACACCCCCTTTTCGCCGCGCATGTGGGCCATGTACATCGGAACCACGTCGTGGGGTTTTCCCTCGCCGATGATCTGGCCTCTCTCCATCACGACGACCCGATTGCAAAAACGTTGGATGTACTCCATCTGGTGCGCGACGAGAATGAGGATCTTGGACGAATGAACGAACTCGTCGAGGCGCCGGTTTCCTTTTTCGATGAAGGAAACATCACCGCCGGCGTACAGCTCATCGAGGATCAGAATGTCAGGGATGATCTCGGTGGCGAGCGTAAAGGCCAGGCGAAGCGCCATGCCGCTAGAGTAGTACTTCACCGGCGTATCGATGAACTCCCCCAGCTCCGAAAAGCTCGTGATCGAATCCAAGCGCTGGGTCAGCACCTTGGTGCGAATGCCCAGAATGGTGCCGCTCAGGTAAATGTTTTCGCGGCCCGATAGCTCGGGGCTGAATCCGGCACCGATTTCAATGAGCGGGGCCACCCGGCCCTCAATCGTGAGCTTGCCCATGGTCGGCGGATAAACGCGGCTGATGATTTTTAGCAGCGTGCTTTTGCCCGCGCCGTTGTGACCGATGATGCCCAGCCGGTCCCCTTCACGTAGCGAAAGGTTCACCCCACGTAGGCCCCAGAACTCAGAGACTTTCTCCTGCTTGTCCTGCCAGGACGGCTTCGTGAACAACCGCATGGCGGCTTCCTTGATGCCGTGGCTCCGCATGTTGTAGCGGCGGAACCGAACGGATACGTCCTCGAGATCAATCTTCGCCGTACTCATAAGCGGAACACCAACTTGTGTTCGGTATAGAGCAGCACGAGGCAACCGGTGGCCATCGAAAGCAGTGTCATCCCCGCGGCAAAGCCCCACTGCTGCAACGTCGGCACCTGACCTACATAAATAATTTCCTGAAACAGGAGCAGAAACGCGCAAAGCGGATTCGCTCTTAAAACCCACTGCAGGTGTACCGGCATGATGTCGATCGAATACAGAATCGGGCTCGCAAAGTAGAGCATCTGTAGGCCGACCTGAATGAGGTACTGCACGTCACGGAAATAAGCGGTGAGCACCGCCGCCACCACGGAAAGGCCGAGCACGAAAAAAAATAAAAGAAGTACGGCGGGCGGCAACCAGATCATCGTTGGGCGCAAGGAATAGCCAAGCACCCAGCCCAGCATCGAGAGGGCCAGCAGCGAAAACAAAAAATCCACGAGGCGGAAAAGAACTTTGCTCAGCGGAAACATCAGCTTGGGCAAGTAGATCTTACGGATGAAGTGCTCGTTCTCCAGATAAGCGTACGCTCCGCTGATCAGCGCGGTGCTAAAAAAATTCCACACGAGCAATCCGGAAAAAAGGAAAAGCGTGTAGTCCTTAATTTGCCACCGAACGACATGGGAGAAGACGGTGCCGAGCAGCACGAGCTGCAATATCGGGTTGAGCAGCGACCAAAGATATCCAAGCGCGGTGCGCTTGTACTTCAACTTGAGGTCACGGGCCAGAAGGTGAAACAGCACCTCCCGGAATGAGTAGACCTCGCTAAACCATTGACCAGCTCTAACTATCACGAGACGGCCAGCATAGAGCAAGTGCGATGAAATTCAATGATTCAGCTAAACCACCGGAATCACTTAAAAATTGAAGCCGAAATCGAGAGTAAGAACGGGCTGGATGCCCGCGGAGGTTAACACGATGGCGCTGAAGGCCGGATCGGTCAGGTACTGGATCCCCCCGCCTATCCCGGCGTTCCAGCCACTGGCCCAGCGGCCGCGCCAGCCGGCGGTGAGTAAACCGATGGTCGACGTCGCACTTTCGGACGTGCCGAGCACCGAGTCTTCGAGCGAGATCGAGTTCATCCCCGCACCGAGGCTAATCCACAGTCCGCGGAAGTAGGGGTCCTTGTAATAGTTCAGGGTCACTAGCGCGCCGATCGCGGAAATGCTGGTCGCGCCTCCGGCCGCTTTGTAATAAAGCG
>JBGSST010000457.1:0-3163 GCA_041736915.1 Bdellovibrionota bacterium | reverse complement strand
ACCGACGAGCAGCAGGCCGCCCTGACCGCCATCCTCGATCAAAGCGATGCGCGCCCGCAGCTCCTGCACGGAATTACCGGCAGCGGGAAGACCGAAGTTTATCTGCAGGCGCTCGAAGAATTTCGCCGGCGCGGGCAGGGGGCCATCGTGCTCGTGCCGGAGATTTCGCTTACGCCGCAGCTGTTGTCGCGTTTTTCGCGGCGGTTCCCCGGCGAGGTGGCCGTGTGGCACTCCGACCTCACTCCGCGCGAGCGCAAGCAGGAATGGCTGCGGCTCGTGTCCGGCCAGGCCAAGGTCGTAGTCGGCGCCCGTTCGGCCGTGTTCGCCCCCGTGAAGGATTTGGGGCTGATCATCGTGGATGAAGAGCACGAGCCGTCCTACAAACAAGAAGACTCGTTCCGTTACCACGCGCGGGACGTGGCGGTGTTGCGATCGCATTTTTTCAAATGCCGCGTCATTCTCGGTTCGGCCACCCCGTCGATGGAATCTTTTCTGCAGGCGCGTAAGGGTAAGTACAACCACCTGCGCATGACCAAGCGGGCGACCAAAGCCTCGCTGCCCAATATCAAGCTCATCGATCTCAAAGACCCGAATGAACGGTTCGAGATGGGCGACGATGGCAAGCGCGTGAGCTGGCTCACCCAAACGCTGGTCAACGAGCTTCGCAAAAATTTAGAGAAGAAGGAACAGTCGCTGCTTTTTTTGAACCGGCTGGGCTATTCGCAGTTTCTCATCTGCCGCGACTGCGCCCATACCTGGCGCTGCAAGCAGTGCGAAGTGTCGCTGACCTATTACAAGTCTTCGCTCACTCTGAAGTGCCACTACTGCATGAGCGAGTTTCGTAGTCCGAACCTGTGCGAGAACTGCCAGGGCAAAAATCTGGAAACGGTGGGCCTCGGTACCGAGCAGGTGGAGAACACCATCAAGGAGCTTTTCCCGCAGGCCCGCATCGCGCGGCTCGACCGCAGCGTGGTCACGACCCGCAAGCAGCTGGAAGCCACGCTAAAGCAAATTGCCGACGGCGAGGCCGACATCGTGATCGGCACGCAGATGCTCGCCAAGGGGCACGACTATCCGGGCATCACGCTGGTCGGCGTGCTGATGGCCGACGCCACGTTGAATTTTCCCGACTTTCGGGCCGAAGAGCGCACGTACCAGCTCATCACGCAGGTCGCCGGCCGCTCGGGCCGGGGTGGAAAACCGGGCCGCGTGTTTTTGCAAACTTACACGCCGGCGCACCGCCTGTTCGAGTGGTTGGACGAGAACCGGCAGATCGATTTCTTCCAGCACGAGCTCGACCTGCGCGAGCGTTACGCGTTTCCGCCCTTTGCGCGGCTAGCGCTCATCCGCCTCAACGATCGGGATGCGGGCCGGGTGGAGCACTATTCGCACAACCTCTTTAATTTTGCGACGCGGCTAAAAGAGATCCACCAGCTCGATGTCACTTTGCTCGGGCCGTCCGAGTCGCCGCTGGTAAAGCTGAACGGCAAGTACCGCTGGCAGATTCTGGTGAAGAGCGGCAGCGTGAACCAGCTGCAGAGCTTGCTCAAATCGCTGCAGAAGAAGTCCCTCGACGATAAGACGCGGGTGGCCATTTCGTGGGACGTCGATCCGCAGCAAGTCCTCTGATAGACTTAGGGTAGTCTTTCCCCTCCCGAGGTCGCCATGAACAACATGATTAGATTACTCAGCCTGACCCTTTTCCTTTCGTGCGTTTCGGTGACTGCGGACGAGAACATTTCACCGTCGCAGACCGATGATGAGCGGACCAGCGAAACGGTGGTGCGGAACAAATATTTCTACAAGCCGGGCAAGCTAGAGCTGTCGCCGGTTATTGGTATGGTGCCGTTCGACTCGACGGTGAATCACTTTCTCGCCGGGGGCCGCCTCACGTGGCATCTGTCGGACCATTGGGGTTGGGAAATCCTCGACGTGACCCTCGCTTTGCCGTCGATGACGACTTACGCCAAGGACCTCGTACGTACGAACGACATCTCGAATCTACAAACGAACAAGATGAAGCTGATCCTGGGTACGAACCTCTTGTACTCGCCGCTATACGGAAAGTTCCGCTTCATCGGCAACAGCATCCTGCACTTCGACATCTACGCGGTAGGCGGCTTGGGCTTTACCAACACCGAAGTGGTGCAGCTCGTGTCCACCGGCACTGGCTCGGCGCCCACGGAAAACATCCTCAAAACGAGCTGGGACCCCACGCTGAACTTTGGCTTCGGCTTCAAGTTCTTCTTAACCGACGTGGCGGGGCTTCTGATCGATTTTCGCGACTACTTCACCTACTCCGAAGCGTACGGCAAAAAGCGACTAGCGAGTCACTTCGGCGTCAACCTGGGCCTGTCAGTTTTCATTCCGCCGTTTTGATTCCATGCGGCTTGCCTAGCGCCCCGTTTTCATGAAGACTCACCGCATTATGAGCGATGCCAAGTTGTCGGATTTGTTTAAGGTTTATCACGACCTGGAAAAGACTCTCGCCCAGCTGCGCAAGCAGGCGGAGAAGCATCTCCACCGTGATATGCCCATCGACGTAAAGAAACTCATTCGGCAGCTGAACCGCTCCAAGCAGCGGATCGAACGCAAGATCGGCAACACCATTTTGCTAGAGAAACAGACGATGCGCCGGCGCTTCGACGACGTGGTGACCACCATAAAACGCGCCGGCCGCCGCTCCGCCCAAAACTGAACTAAAGGTATCCGTTACATTTAGTCCCTTTGGCCGGCTATTTGGCTTTTTTGGCTGGTTTCTCGGGGCGCAGTAAGTAGACGCCTAGCAGAATGGCCGCCAGGATCTGAACTAGCGATAGGATCTGTCCCATCGTGAGCCCCGCGGCCAGGTAGCCGACCTGGGCGTCGGGTTCGCGGAACGCTTCGCCGATGAAGCGCGATACGCTGTAGCCCACGAGAAACACGACCGAGATGGCGCCGTTGCGCTTCAAGCGGTTCTTGAGCAGCCACATGATGGCAAAAAGGGCCACGCCCTCGAGAAAGAACTCGTACAGCTGCGACGGATGGCGGGGCTCGGGGCCGCCGTCTTTGAAGATGACCGCCCAGGGCACGTAAGAGACACGGCCATAAAGCTCGCCGTTGATGAAATTACCGATGCGGCCCATCGCCAGCCCCGTCGGGGTGGCTAGCGCCATGGCGTCGC
>JBGSST010000451.1:0-3276 GCA_041736915.1 Bdellovibrionota bacterium | reverse complement strand
ACGTTGATCCTCTTCCCCATTGTGCTTAAGCTCGCGCAGCTGACCGCGGCGGCGATTGCACTGCGGCCTTTTGGGTTTTCCGGGTTTACCAATCCTTTGGCGTCGTGGGGAATTTGGCCGCAGTTCCTCGTGTGGCTCGTCGTGGCGGAGTTCGGCTTTTACTGGTTTCACCGGTACTCCCACGAAATTCCGGCGCTGTGGGCATTTCACCGCGTGCACCACGGAGCTAAACGCGTGTACTTCGCCAACGCGGGCCGCTTTCATCCGATCGACCTGTGGCTAGTGATGACCGTGTACTTCTTCCCGCTCTACCTCTTCGCGCTGCCGGCGGAGGTCATGGTGCTTTTCCTCGCCGCCAACGTGATTACGGGCCTGTTGGAACACGCCAACGTCGATTTTGCGGCCGGACCATTCAATTACGTCTTCAACACCGCCGAGCTGCATCGGTGGCATCACTCGACCGTTTTAACCGAGGCGAACCAGAACTACGGCAAGGTGCTTTGCGTTTGGGATCTGGTCTTCGGCAGCTGGAGCCATCGCCCGGACGGCGAAATGGGGGAAGTGGGGCTGACCGCGGGCGAGCCGGCGATCCCCCCGACCATTCGTGGACAGTGGGGCGTGCCGTTTCGATCCGTGGCCGATAAAGGGGCATTCGAATGAGGATAAAGTATTTTTTCACCGGTGGGCCGGCGTTCGCGCGCAGCTTCCGTTTGTTTCAGCATCTTGGCTTCGACACTTCGATCGTCTTCGGCCATCGGCGCAACGGCGAAGTAGAAGAGCGGGAAATTTCTCACATCGAGTACGATGGCATGAATGGTCTCGTGGAGCAGCTGCGCGTAACCGGCACGCTGACCGACCAGTCCTTTCCCGTGATTCCCGAACGCAAAAAAAGCTTTTGGGTTTTTACGCTGATTCGCCGTTTCCTGCAGTACTTCCGGGTGCTCTACCAGTTCTCGCGCAAAAGCCAGGAGTGGAGGCCGGAGCCCCGTAAGGTGGCCTCTCCGCTTACGGTGTGGAAGTTTTTTACGGCAAAAGAAACCGAATCGATGCGACAAGCCGCCAAGGGGTCGGGGGTGTCGTTCAACTCGCACCTGCTGTACCACCTCAATGAAGTAGTAAAGCCGAGGCTCGCCCCTTCTAAGGAGCCGGCCACGTGGATTGTACCGGTGTCGCTCTACGAGAACGCCAAGCAGGCGCAAGAAAAAGGCATGCGCACCTCAATCATGGAGTTGGCGCTGCGCCCGAGTGATGGCGCCACGGAAGTTCACGCGAAGGTGCGCCGGGAAGTAGACCGGGAGTCTTTCTGGGGAGCGATCGTGGCCGTGCTCATCAACCATCTTCTGCCGGACCGATTGAACCTGGCGATACTTGGTGCCACCGTGGCGACGAAGAAGCGCGTGGGCACGTTTAGCAATCTCGGCAAATGGTCGGGTAACGAAAAGGCCAAAGACGAAGCTTGGGCCGTCGTGCCGCCGGTGCATCCGGGGCAGCCGCTCGGCGTGGGCGTAATCGAGTTCAATGGCAAGCTTGGCGTGGGTTTCAAGATCGATCCTTTTTTGGGGATGGACGAAGCGGACGGCGATTTTTTGATCAATAAGTTCGGCGAGTCGTTGATGACCTGGCGGTACCAATGAGTGAAACGTTATTTCGAATCCACAATGTGCATTACCGCTACAAGCTCGACGGCCAATGGGTGCCGGCACTGAACGGCGTGGACGCGGCGATCACGTCCGGCCGCGTGACTTGCCTTTCGGGCCCCTCGGGCTCGGGCAAAAGCACGCTGCTGAATCTGTTGGGGCTGCTCGATGCGCCGGCCTCGGGCGAGCTGACTTTTCAGAACCGCAACGTGGTGGAAATGTCCGAACGGGAACGCGAGCGGCTCCGCCTGCACGAGCTGGGGTTCATCTTTCAAAGCTTCAATCTTTTTCCGGCGTTGAGCGCGGAAGAGAATGTCGAATACTTTCTCGCCAAGCAGGGAGTGGCTACCGCCGATCGCAAGGCGCGAACTCGCGATGCCCTGTCGGCCGTGGGCATTCTCGATCAGGCAAAGAAGCGGCCCAACCAGATGAGCGGTGGGCAAAGGCAGCGCGTGGCGATTGCTAGGGCGCTGGCCAAACGCCCCAAGGTAGTTTTGGCCGACGAGCCTACGGCAAGTTTGGACCGCAAGAATGGGCAAGAGGTCGTTTCGATCTTAAAGACGTTATCCCGAGAGCGGGGCCTGACGGTGCTCATCGCCAGCCACGATAACCTCGTGCTGGACGAAGCCGACGTGGCGCTAAAGCTTCGCGACGGCCGCGTGGAGACCGCCTGATGCTCGTGCGGCTCGCCATCGGCAATCTCTTTCGTCACCCGCGCCGCACTTTACTCGTGTTCGCGACGCTGGCGGTGGGGGCCGGGATGCTCCTTTTTTTCCGGGCGTTCAACGCGGGCGTGCTCGAAGAATACCGCCAGGTGTCCATTCACTCCCGCTATGGCCACGGCTCGGTCTTCACCGCCGGGTTCTGGGGCAAGAGTTTCGAAAAGCCCTGGGAACACTGGCTCAAAGATCCGCAAAACGTATCCTCTGCCCTGGTCCAAGTGCCCGGGGTGGCCAATGTGTTTCCGCGCCTCACCTTTGCGGCGCTCATCACGAACGGAAGCAAAACCTTCAACGGCGTCGGCACGGCGGGCGAGGGAAGGCGCGAGGCGGGCTTTTTCAACCGGCTGACCATGAACGACGGTCTTCCCCTAGACGGAACCCCCGGCACGATCCTTTTGGGCCGAGGACTGGCTCGCACGTTAGGGGCCCAGCCCGGCTCTACGGTCACGCTGCTGGCCAACACCGTACATGGCTCGCTCAACTCGAGCGTGCTCACGGTAATGGGGATTTTTGAAACCGGAATTCAGGCGCTCGACGCCGTCGCGTTTCGTACGGAGCTTAGTGACGCACAAACTCTAGTCGATACGGATCGCGTGGAGTCACTCGCTATTGCGTTGAACCCGTCGGGTGAGTGGCGCGACGTACGCGAAGCTGCGGGACGCATGGCGGGGGTGCAGGCCCTGTCATTCGAAGAGCTCGACCAAACCTACTACCAAAATGGCGTGAACTGGCTTAAGAGCCAGGCCGGAGTATTCGAACGGATTATTTTGCTCATCGTTTTGCTGGGCATCTTCAACGCGGTGGCGGTCACGGTGCTGGAGCGGGGGCCGGAGATTGCTTGTGCGCGGGCCAATGGCGAGACCAGGCGCGATGTATTCTTGGGTATTCTGGCTGAGTCGGCGTTGCTGGCGCTGGCG
>JBGSST010000440.1:0-9815 GCA_041736915.1 Bdellovibrionota bacterium | reverse complement strand
TCACGGCACCGTCACCGGAATTTCGGCGGATGGCTCACTCTGGGTGCCTCCGCCGAGAGAGGAGAAAGCCGAGATGCGAAAGTAGTGAGTGCCGACCGGCAAGGTGAGTTTGGTCGAGGTCGGGGTACTCGGACCCGACACGTAGGGTATGACCACCGTCGTGGCCGCGGACAAGGCCGCGCCCGGCTGGGAGCTGTAGTAAATCGTGTACCCGCCGCCGGTGCGGTTGACCGCGGACTCCCGGCTCGCCTGCCAGGATACGGTGACCTCTTGGCTCGACGCCGACTGGGTGGAAGCGGGCGGCGTGGCGCCGTTGCCGGAGCAACCGGTGAGTACGGGGATGAGAAAAAGTAGGGAGAAAAAGCGTTTCATAGGGGGTAGTGGCTACCCTGTTCATTGCAGCCGGAGTGCCAGCCGTCGGCCCCAAACGCGGCCGGTGGCCATCGAGAGTTACGAGGTTTCTGCCCAAAGTTTGAGCGATTAGCGGGGAAAGCCCGCGCTTTGGCGAGGTTACGTTCTAGACAATTCGGGCAATCTGACGGTACTTTCGCCGCATGGCCGAACAACAAAACCAAGCCCCGCAAATTGGAATTAGCCGAATCTATCTGAAGGATCTTTCCTTCGAGTCTCCGAAATCGCCGGAGCTCTTTCGCAAAGAGTTTCGTCCCGAGATTAAGATCAACGTGGCGGTAAAGCACACCCACCTCGAAGGGGCCCTCTACGAAGTGGTGCTAGAGCTGAACGTCACCGGCGTGCAGGAAGGGGCGGAGTTGTTCATCGTCGAGGCGGAGCAAGCGGGGCTGTTCGTGCTGCAAGGCTTTCCCACGGATCTCGTGGATAAGGCGTTGAAAGTTTTTTGCCCGAACATTCTCTACCCGTACCTGCGTCAGTGCGTGGATAGCGCGATGACCATGGGAAGCCTGCCCAGCCTGATGCTTCCGCCGGTCAACTTCGAGGCGCTCCCGGCCAATCCGCCCAACTGAGACTGAACAGAAAACCGACACGGAGACACTCAAATCAGGGGGTAAAACCCTGTTAGGTCGAGCAGTTATGCGCCCCGTAGTCTGCTGGAATACGAAAGCTAGTTTGTAGGCAGTCCGAAACGAGACTGAATTCCGAGGGTTAGGTCGACGTCGAAGAAAACTCTGTTTTCTGCCTTTTCACTTTTCAGCCCATAGCCAGGCTAGCCGGCGTTTTCATGCGTAAATCCATCCTGGCATACGGGGTGCAATTCATATCCTCACTCACCTCTGAATCCACTCCTTAGTGCCGTCGCCAAAAGTGCCAAATTAAAAAATGACGAAATGGAGCATGGGCATGCGTTCGTTTTCGTATCTCGTATCGATCTTCGCGTTCGCCGTCGTTCTCTCGGCGTGCAAATTCAATCCTCAAGGTGACGCCTACGGCGGCCCCAGCGATGGCGGCCCCGAGCTTCAGGACGAAGCGCAGGCGCGCGAGGTCTTTGAAGCGGCCCTCACCGAAGTCGAAGCCGAACAAGACGCCGAAGCTCCAACGGAACCAGACCTGTCCTTCTCTAGCGAGTGACCGTCGCTTACGAACCCCTCCTAAAATTTCGAACTCACTTTTTCAGAGGTATCGAGTGAAAACCTTGGGCATTCTCCTTCTTGCTTTGACCGTAATTCCAACCTTCTCCTTCGCCGAAGAGGAAGATTACACGTGCGCCGCCGCCAGCACGGCCGAACGTTATGCGTATTTCGAACGCGTTTACTACTCGATTTTGGACAACGCGAATGCGAACGACCTCGAGCCCGAGCAGCTGGTTCAGCATTTTTTGAATCGCCTATCTGGCGGAGCTCATCCGTATCGGCTCAACCCCTCGAGCCTTTATACCCGCGACAACGTCCCGGAAGTCAGTACGGCGGCGATCAAGATTGCTTGTAACATCGTTACGCAGATCTACTCGAGCGGTTCCAGTTACGCCCGGGTCGCCACCGGCGGCACCCCCAAGTTCGAACCGGCCGAGAATGTTCACAATCTCGTACTCAGCCCGAAGCTGCCCCACCTGGCCAACTTCCGGGTTAGCGCGATTCAGACCAACCAGGGTCTGCTGAACCTTTATCGCCAGGCCCACCGCACGGACCACGCCCCCGCCATCAACTACTGGGTGCGCATGGCCATGGGCTTCGAGCAGATCAACTACTACGCACTGGATAACTATAATTTACGCTGGTCGTTGCAAGATTTCTGGTTCAACCACTTCAACGTCGACTCCGGAAAAGTCACCCTCGATGTCCCGGAGTACCGCCGCTTCATTTTCGAAAAGCAGTTCGGAAAGTTCGGCGACATGCTGGCCTCGGTCATCAAACACCCGGCGATGTTGATTTACCTCGATAACCACACGAGCACGAAAGTGATCGCGGCGACGGCCACCAAGCCGGCCCGCGGCCCGCACGAGAACCTGGCCCGCGAGCTAATGGAATTGCATACGCTGGGCACTGGTCCCACGTCGGGTGTCTACACGCAGGCCGATGTCGCCGCCGCGGCGAAAATTCTTACGGGCTGGGGAGTGGGCAGTCACAAAGTATATACGGTAGCCCGTCCCTTCTTGTTCTACGGTTCCCTCCACGATGCCTCGAATAAACGGGTGATGGGCAAGACCTACCCGGGCGACGTTCGGACGACGAGCGAAGGGGACGAGCTCCTTCGCGACCTAGCCCTCCACCCCAGCACCGCCGAGAATATCGCGACCAAGTTGGCAATCCGTTTTGTGTCGGAGAATCCAGATCAAACCCGCTTTCTACGCGGCCGCCTAAAAAACATTTTCCTAAACACCGACGGCAACCTACGGGAAGTCTACAAAGAGCTCTTCGCCAGCGACGAGTTCTGGTCAAACGAGGCGCGGGAAAGCAAAGCCAAACGCCCGCTGGAGTTCGTGGCGAGCGTGCTCCGTCACACCGGCGTGTCTAAGTACACGCTGAACACGGCCCTGGTAGCCGAAGCGTTCAAGACCACGACTCGCATGGGCCAAGAGCTTACCCGCTGCCCCGTGCCGACGGGCTACCCCGACGAAATTGAGCACTGGGTACACATGAACAATACCGTCGAGGGCATTCGTTTCTCGGTGCTCTTTTCTGGCCAGAACCCCTGCCAAAAAGTGGGCGCGGAGTACCGCTGCATAGATAACAACCCCGACTACAACGACGCAATCGGCGCTCATTACCAGTCTTACCTGGCCAGGGAAGCCGATGCGGTCGCAAACAATCTCTCGGCGATGAACCTAGTGCAGACGGTGTTCGCCCACTGGTACAAGTTTCACCCCCTCACCGTGCGATACCGTTTGTCACCGGGAATGGCCGATGTGAATACGGCCTTCAATCAGCCGGTGGCCACGCCGGATCTCGTGGGACCGCCCGGTTCGCGTAAGAAGATGCCGATTCAAGCAATGGCCGGTTTCTTCATGGGCTCTAAAGAATTCTGGAAACGGTAACGCTAACCACTCCCTAAAAACTTTTCTCCGGAGACGCCAATGAAAAAGAATTCCAAGAAAGCAAAAACTCACAACGCCGCCGACTACGCGACCTCTCGCCGAGACCTGCTAAAGACGGGATTTCTTGCCGCCGCCGGCTTGCAGATATCGTGGGCGAAGGACCTCTTCGCCGCCGACCGCAACGACACTTTGGTGGTGCTCTTCCTCCGCGGCGGAGCCGACGGCCTGTCGATGGTGCAGCCCGCGGCTGGCGCGGACTACAATGCTTACGTCGCGGCCCGGCCAAACCTTCATATTCGCAGCAACCAATCGCTAGCGCTTGGCACCTCGGGCTTTCGCTGTCATCCCGCGCTTACGGACATGCGAAACCTCTTTAACCAGGGCAAGCTCAGCGTCGTGATGGGAGCCGGTTCCACCAACGGAACCCGCTCGCACTTCGAACAGCAGGACTTGATCGAGATGGGCAACCCCGACCGTGTTTCCGGAATCCGTTCCGGCTACATGAATCGGGCCCTCACCGAACTGACCGCAAAATCGGTCGAGCTTCCGGGCGTTAGCGTCACCGACGCTTTATCCCTGGCTTTGCGCGGCCCCCAGCCGACGGTGGCGGTACGGGCGAACTTGACCGGCTACACCAACTTGGGCAATGCCACGGTGGTAAGCGGTATCGCGCTCAAAGCGCGCGTGCAGAAAACCTGGACCACCCGTCCCGACGATTTCCGCAAGGTGGATTACGTGGCCGACGCCTCGGGCCGCCAGACGATTAGGGCCTTGGATAGGTTGGCGGAAGCCGAAGCGTTAACGCTTACGCAGTCGGCGAACTACGCACCGGAATACCACGGCCTCAAGACGGCGGTCCGTCTAATGAAGGCGGACTCCGGCATTCGTATGATCACCGCCGATGTCGGCGGTTGGGATCACCATAAGGACATGGGCGTGCTCAACGGCACGTTCAACAATAGAATGATCGCCCTCAACCAGTCGGTCAAAGCTTTCTACGACGATCTCGTCGCGCACAGCCTTTCCACCCGCGTCACTCTCATCATCATGTCGGAGTTCGGCCGTCGCCTCGTACAGAACGGCACGAGTGGCCTCGACCACGGCCGCGGCGGCGTGATGTGGGTGATGGGCGGCCAAGTAAAGGGTGGCAAGGTCGTGAGCGGTTCAAACTGGAATCTCACGTCGCTCGACGGTGGCGACATGCGCGTAACCGTGGATTACCGCCGGGTCATCGCCGAGTTCCTCTCCCGCCGCGCGGGGGCGTCGAACGACGCCCTCACCAAGCGAATTTTCCCTCGATACACCATTCACGGCGTCGACCTATTTAAGGCGTAAGGGATCAACAACGAACTACTTTCGCCCGAGACTTTTCTTGAGGTCTTGGGCGAAGTCGACCACGCATAGCGAGCTGTACTTAGGGTGGGGGCCACAAGCGATTCCTACCTGGCGGAAGTCTGGCTCGAAAAGCACTTTCCGGTGACCACGATCCGGCACGCCATCGTCGACGACGAACGCAACCACCACGCTCACGGCGCCTTTGCCGCCATACTCCCCGTACGAAACGTTCTCCCCGCTCTTACCGATGAACTTCACGTACTGTTTCGCCCGCTCCGTGGGACCATCACCATTTTCGGAAAAATGGCCAGTCGCGCCGGTGCGCGCTTGCTCACGGGCATGATCGCGCGCGGCCATCGACAGCTCGTCGGAATACTCGAAGGGTGCGCGCGGCGCGAGCTCCCCGAGTACCTTGATCGCCTCGACGATCGGCGCATTTCCCTCGACGGTTTCAATACGCGACGTCGGCGTCAGGTAAAGAAACTTGCCGTCGATTTGTCGCAAAAGCTGTTTCAGCCGGGGCACTAGACTCTTGGGCTCCACACGAGCTTTGTTCATTTCGGCTAGAACACTTCGTTCGTAGCTCGTGGGCTCCGCGTAAAGTACCGGGGCAAAAAAGACGAGGCAGGTGAACCATTTCCAGGGCATGATCTACTTTAACATGAGCCTGCGCCTCTTTGCGGCCATCAAGAAATCGAAAAAATCTGCTTAAGCTGAAGAAGCTGTGAGCTGACGCAGAAACGAACGCACTTCCTGGTAATCCTTCACGGTGTAACGGGCGCGCGTTACCGACGGCCCCACTCGTACCCCCAACGCCCACGACGGCAGAACCTTAAAGATGTCCTCGTCGGTCGTGTCGTCGCCAAAGGCCACGAAGTCTTCCTTTCGACCGGTCTCTTTCAACAGCAGCTGGGTGGCGGCCCCTTTGTTCGCCCCCGGGGTGCGTATCTCTAGAACGCGGTTCCCCATCATCATCTCAAGGGGCTGATTAGCTAGTGCCTCCATCAGTTGAAAACGAAGCTCTTTAAGGCTCCGCTGGGCAAGCTCCGGCTCCGACATCCGGTAATGCCAGGCGAGCGATCGGCTTTTCTCCTCGATGAGAGAGCCCGGCGTTTCGTTGGTGAACTGGCGAAGCAACGGACGGACCTTTTCCTTCCACTCGCCGGAAACGAGCGAGTCCGGCAAAGCGCAAACCCATTCGGGATTGCTGGGGGCGCGAGTCCACAGCCCGTGCTCCGCGTGAAGAGAAAGCGGCAAATGACCCAGCCATTTTTGCAGTTCATCTTGGCTGCGCCCGCTAATGACGTGCACCTCCACTTGCGGCCGTTGAACGAGTTGGGAGAGCAGCTCCAGAATCTCGGGGTCCGGCGCCGCGAGCACCGGCATCTTTTTTAACGGCACCAACGTGCCGTCGTAATCGAGCAGTAACTTTAAGGTGGGCTTCTTCAGCCTCTCGAGGAGATCGTGCGCGGTTACTGGAATGGGCATGCGTCGTTTAGTCACCGGTCGGGGCCGGGTCAGCAGCCCCATGAACGTTTCCGACCAGCGGCGGTTATTGAACTTCAGCACGCGCTCACGCAAAGCCGCCATGCGCACGCGACGCTCCTCTTCAGGCATCTCGACCGCCGTGCGGTAAGCCGCGGCCATGGCCGGAAGATCGTACGGATTCACCATCAATGATTCGCCGAGCTCGCTGGCCGCACCCGCGAACTCGCTCAGCAGCAGCACGCCGTCTCCATCAATGCGGCTCGCCACGAACTCCTTAGCCACCAAGTTCATGCCATCACGCAATGGCGTCACGAGCATCACGTCAGCGGCGCGGTACAACGCAAGAAGCTCCACCTGGTTGAACCCACGTGCGATGTAGTGAATGGGCTGATGGGTGGCGCTACCAAACCGCCCGTTCACCCGGCCCACAATCTCGTCTACCTGAGACCTGAACTTTTGGTACGCCGGCACCGATGTGCGCGAAGGCACCGCAATCTGAATCAGCACCACTTTGTCGCGGAGGCCGGGCTCATTCACCAGCATTCGTTCAAAGGCCACGAGGCGGCGCGGAACGCCCTTGGTGTAGTCCAGACGATCCACCGCCAACAGAATTTTCTTTCCTTCGTTCTTGGACTTGAGATTTGCGATCTCATTCTCTAGGTCGGGATCGCTGGCCGCCGCCCCCTGCGAGATGTCTTCCACCCCCAATGGAAAAGCTCCCAGTCGCACCTCCCGCCCATTCTGCGTGAAGCGGTCGACGTGGCACTCCACACCAATCAGCCGCAGCAACGAGCTAGCGAAATGGCGGGCGTACGAAAACGTGTGGAAGCCGATGAGATCGGCCCCGCAAATTCCTTTAAGCAGCTGCTCCCGCCAAGGCAGAATACGAAACACCTCCGACGAGGGAAATGGAATGTGGAGAAAAAAACCGATCCGCGCATTAGGAATTCGTTCTCGTACCATCTGCGGCACCAAGCAGAGCTGATAGTCGTGCACCCAGATAACATCGCCTTCGCGATACTGGGCGACAATCGCATCCGTGTACTTGGCATTGACGGCCTGGTAAGTTTCCCAGCCCTTCATCTCCAGCGGCATCTGGTCCATCAAGTAGTGAAACAACGGCCAGAGAATACCATTGGAGAAGCTCTCGTAAAATTCCTTCACCTCTTCAGGAGACAGCAAGACCGAGACGTACCCCTGCTTCTCCAGCTCGGGGGACGGCTCATTGCCACCGGACCAGCCGATCCACAGAGATTCATACCTTTCGTGCACCGAGGCGAGACCACTAGCCAACCCGCCGGTAGTACGAACCAGCTCGCCCTGGGCATTCACTTCCAGGGGAAGCCGGTTGGAAACAATCATCACTCGCATTACTAACTACATTCTCACTTTTGTACGATTACCGCCATCCGTTTTGGCTTCTTCAAAATTTCAATGCTGGCCGTGGTGGGGCCCTGCCGCGCCACGAAATCGATTTGATCGTCCCCTAATCTCATACCACGTACCTCAATAGTTTTGATCTGCGAGGGCAGAAACGGCTCCCGAAAAGCCAGCTGCGGCCGGCCTAGATCAGCTTGCATGCCAAGGCATGCCTTCATCAGCAGGAACGGTGAGCCGGCGGCCCACGCTTGTGGTTTACAGGCCACCTCATAAGGCACGGGCGGACTCGTCGGTTGTTTCACGAATCCACAGAAAAGCTCCGGCATCCGGTAGTCATCCGACATTCGTAAAACATCGAATAGCCCGTTCGCCAAAATTTTCAGCTCGTTCGGGCGTCCGCCGTAGCGAAGCCCCTCAGCAATAATCGAATTGTCGTGTGGCCAGATCGATCCGTTGTGGTAACTGAGCGGATTGTACGATCTCTCCTTTTGGCTCAATGTGCGAATTCCGTGACCGGAGAAAAAGTCGCCCGCGATGAGCTGTCTCGCCACCGCCCCGGCTTGAGCCTCGTCGAGGATCTGTCCCCAAAGGCAGTGGCCCATATTACTGCTGCGTACGTGCAGTGACTGATTGCCTTTCACCTTAGCCAGGTAAACATATTCGCCTGGCTCGTCCCAGAAGTGGCGGCGGAACCGCTCGCGGAGTTCCGCGGCTTCATTCTCCAAATCGTTGGCGAGTACCTCGTCACGGAGTAAACGGGCGAGCGCGGACATGTCGCGATACGCGCGGTAGACGTAAGCCTGCACTTCGCACAGGGCCACCGGCGCTTCGGCCAGTTTGCCGTCGGCGTGCATGACGGAATCGTGCGAGTCTTTCCAGCCCTGATTCACCAGCCCCGTCGGCAACTCGCATCGGTAACTCAAAAAGCCATCGGGGGCGTCTTTAACTCGCCGCCGGATCCAGTTCAACGCCGCGAGGGCCGGCTCCCACCACTCGCGTAACCGGTCCACCCGTTTCGTCCACCGAACGTATTCTCCCAACAGAATCAGGGCCAGCGGCGTTGAGTCGATCGAACCGAAGTACGGAATGAAAGGAACCTCCTTGAGCTGGGCCATCTCTCCGTAGCGCATCTCGTGAAACGCCCGGCCAGGTTCCTCATCGGTGAAGGGGTCGAACTTTTGCCCCAAGTGTTTAAAGACGAAGCTGAGCACGCCTACTGCAGGCTCGGGGTACCAGGGCAAAAGTTGATAGGCCGTGACGAGCCCATCGCGGCCGAACGGCGCGCAAAACCACGGAATGCCCGCATCGGGGTAAAGAGTTCCTTCACGCCGGCTTAGTAAGCTTACAATGTCCCGCTGAGATTGCTCGATAACGCGGTTTATTATCTCGCTATCCGTTACGATAGTAGTTTCGCCCAAAATTCCGAGACGGCCGGAGTCCTGCACCAGCGGCAGCTGATCCTGCATAGATAAACTCGCGAAGCGCTTCCCCTGAAAATCGGGACTCACTTTAGCCGCGCAGGCCACGATGTAACGAACCGAGGCCGAGGCCCGTGGCGCTAGCGTTATCGTTTGGCGGAACGAAACCCGCCCCCCCTCCCCGATGGCGTAATCATGGAAGGCCACGTCCGAGTAGATGGTGGTTTGGTAACTCGTATCATTCAACCCCCGGTACCCCAGCTGAATCGTACTGGGCCCGACGACCGGCGCGGCAATCTCACCGCGCTTCACCCGGGACGAGCCACGCACCTCGAAAATGTCGTTGAACCGGCTCCCGGCTCGCCGCTCGATTTGGATCGTATGCTCGACCTGATCGTAGTTCGTCATTTCCATGTTTTCGTAGAACTGATCGTCACTCACCGAGATCACACGTTGGATGCCCAGCCGATCCCGCGGAATTCGACTCCCATTGTCGACCGACTGCATATCCTGGTTGGTCGCGGTAAAGAGATACGTGTGCACGTCCGGCATGGCCTCCGCGGCGAGCACGGTCAGCGTGGTGTCGTTGAGGTACAGCTCCCACGTGTCGAGATACCGCGTGTCGCGGAAGTAGAGGCCGAGCTCCCGGTCGTAAATCCGGGGTAGCTCACCGCACGAATCCAAGACGGCGAACAGCTCGTTATCCTTGAGCACAACCTTGCGAACTCCCCCCAACAGGGCGTCGG
>JBGSST010000438.1:0-17906 GCA_041736915.1 Bdellovibrionota bacterium | reverse complement strand
GCGGTGACGATGGCGCCGGCCCGTTTGGCGAACTGTACGGCGAACCGGCCAACGCTGCCGGCCGCCCCGTGGATCAGCACGTTCTGGCCCGCTCGCAAACCACCGACGTCGAATAAGCACTGCCAGGCGGTAAGGGCGACTAGCGGCACGCCGGCCGCTACGGACGGCGGCAAAGACTTGGGGGCCAGCGCGACGAAGGCCTCTTCCTCCGCCACGAACTCCGCAAAACCACCCATCCTGGTCTTATCGAGTCGAGCGTACACGCGGTCGTGGGGTTTGAACTGAGAAACGCCAGTGCCCACCGACTCTACTATGCCGGCTACTTCGTTCCCCATGGTGTGGGGAAACTTCAGCTTCAGGATCACCCGCAGCATTCCCGATCGGATCTTGAAGTCTAACGGATTTAGTCCGGCGTACTGCACGCGGATCAGCACCTGCGTAGGCGCCACTGCGGGCAGGGGTAGTTGAGCCACCGAGAGCTTTTCGTTACCGCCGTAACCGTTCAGAACGAGCGCCTTCATCATTTCGAGTACTTAACGGATGGCACGTCGCGGGGAAATAGTTATCTCCTCGCTGCATTACGATTTCGTAATCACTCCGTAATTTTAGGGAACGGGGGTCTTGTTAAGATTATCTAACCCCAAAACTCACCCCACGGAGAAACCATGAAACTTTTTGCTCTACTCGTTGCCTCAACCCTAATCGGCTGCTCGTCTTCGAAGGTAAGAAGCACCGCGGAAGCGACCCCCACGGCAAAACCGACCGAGACCCCGGCTCAAAACACGGCGGGCTCTACCGCGGCATCCGATAAAAAAGGGGCGCCGGGCGAGGCGGGTTCCGTGGCGGGAGCCGACAAAGGCGCCGCCGGTGGAGCAAAGGTTTCCTGCAAGTTGGATAAAGACGAGCGGGTGATCGAGAAGGTCGCCACGACGTCGGGATGCGAAGTGAAGTACACCAAAGCGGGTGAGACGAACGTAATCGCTTCGTCGACCTCGGGCTCGGCTCACTGCGATCAGGTTCAAGGCAAGATTAAGGGGAATCTAGAACAGCACGGCTTCAAGTGTGAATAGGCCTGGCTTCGCCATCTTCCGTATCGCCGAGAAGTGGAAGCCGAAGTGCCAGCGGCGAGCTTAGCTGCGTGCTCTCCCCACAACACACCCAAGCTTAAGATCGCGCGGGCTGTTCGGGCATCGCGGCAATCTTCACGCTGACGGTTCGGGCTTCCTTCGTTTGGTAAGAGACGACCTTAAGGTTCACTGTTTGTCCCGGCTTTAGACTACCAATTTGTTTCTGTAAGGCGGCCGGGTCCGCAATCCGTTTTCCCTCCACCTCGACAATGGCTTCGCCAGCTTTTAGTCCCGCATTGCTCGCGGGACTTTTGGGCGCGACCTCGCGAATTACCGCCCCCTGTTGGATGCCGAGCTCTTTGGCGAGACTATCTTCTAGGGGTTGGATCACGACCCCCAGCCAACCGCGGACGATTTTTCCATCCGTAATGAGCTTCGATGAGATCTCTTTGGCAAGATTCGAAGGAATGGCGAAGCCAATGCCCATGTAACCTCCACTCCTTGAATAAATTGCCGTATTGACTCCCATCACCCTCCCGTCGATATCGCAAAGCGGACCTCCGGAGTTCCCCGGATTGATCGCGGCATCCGTCTGCAGCAGTTCTCCACTAAGCTCGGTGCCCGCAAAAAGCTCGCCCTTTCTCCCCTTGGCGCTCACGATGCCGACCGTAACCGTATTGCCCAATGCGAAAGGGCTTCCAATGGCCACTGCCCAGTCGCCGACCTCGACCGAACTGGCCTCGGCCCATTGGGTTGCGACCCGTGGCGTGATTCCCGTCAGCTTGATCACCGCGAGATCCGTTCGTGGATCCTGGCCCACCACCTGTGCCTTATACTCCTTAATGTCTCCGCTGAAGCTGACCAAGAGACTAGTGGCCCCGTCCACGACGTGATGATTGGTAACGATGTGCCCTTTTTTATCAATAACGAAGCCCGAACCAATTCCAGTTTGCGGCGAAGGCAAAGAGTCAGGCTGGGGAAATGAAAAGTGATCGAAAAACTCTCGGAACTCTGGCGGAAAATATGAATCGCCTCCCGGCGTATGCCTTCGTGCCAAATCCTGCCCCACTTGCTTGGTTGAACGGATATTGACCACGGCCGGGGCGACTGTTCGGGCGATCGATCGAAAGCTTTCCGACGTTCGTCTTAGAATCGCCTTTTCTTCCGCACTGGCGCCGCGAGGCTCGGCCACGGCTACCGAGGCCAAGGTGAATGCGATTGCGTAGCTTCCAAACGAGCCCTTCATGCATTTCATGGTTTCTCCTCGCTGTGCCCGGCTGATGATGGCCTGCGTTTAAGCCACCCGCCGTTGGGGAAACCGTTTTGCGTCCTTCACCTTCAGCTCGTTTCGCACCTTAGTTACGCCGTACACGGACTGAGCGATCTCTTCGGCGATTCTCATCATCACCGAGTTCTCCACCAACCCCTTGAGGGTAACCACCCCTTGAGTCACGGATATTTCTACGTCGGTGGCGTCGACCGCCCAATCTTGAGTGAGGCAACCGTTCACGTCTTCTTCAATTCGCGCGTCCGAACGCCGGTAGCTGCGCGGGCCGCGACCGGAATGATCCACCCCTAGGGTGTCGCTCGTGGCCCGGGGGGGCTTTCCAAATTGGCGCGTGCCACGGGGATAAACCCATCCCCAAGGGCCAGGGGCCATACCGGGATAAAAACGCCCGTCGTCCGTTTCGTGCCCTCGTGGTGAGCGCGTAGAATGTTTACCTTCCGCCTTCTCCTTTTTTCGCATGGCCCACGTCATGGCTCCAATGACGAAAGCACTCACCATGGACAAAGCACCCAGCCAGACAAGTGCGTCGTTACCCGGTTGCGTCACTCCCGTGAACCATAACGTCCAAAAACCAATACCAAAGATCATGAGGACCCAAGCCACCATAAATGCCTCGCTTTCCGTTCGCTAAACATCCGTACTGCAGTGTGCATGCCAGTTCGGGTTGAGAATCCATTCGCTTGCGAAGATCAATTGCAAAGCACGCACCTCATTCGTGCGGAACTGGCGTCGGGATGGCCCATTCTGCAACAGCGAGGGGAACAGTTGTCGTTTCGAGAAACGTTTTCCTTCAGCCCTATTTTTATGGAACGTGCATTGCACGGTGTAGGGAGCAGATCGGAGGTACGACATGATTGGTTTTCAGCTGACACTGTGGAGCGCTATTTGTTTTTCAATATCTACCGTTGGGGGGACGAGCCGAGCCGTTCCGTCTCCCACCGCACTGCCAGCACACGGCGGTCAGATACAGCGCGCGCAGCCCGGCACATTGCCTCGTTCGGAGCGGGACGAGAGTCAGGAACTATTCTTCGAGCTCGTTCAGGATACCGACGCCCTCATCCTCTACCCTTTGGTGAGGAACCATGCCTCGGAAAAGGCCATGAAACTCTCCCCCAAGCGACAACTGCGCGAAGTGACCGTCACGGTAACCACGGCGGATAGCAAGTTCCCGGTGGGGGTGTTTACTTCCGTTACGGACGACGCATTGGTGATTCGGCTCAATCCGTTATCGGTAGGCCGGCACGATCTGACTGCGGGGACGCCGCTCACGCTTACCGTTGCCGCCATTCACACCGGTATTTCGAAGGTTGCCCGATTCGCGGTGGAAATGCCGGGACCTGACGCGGCCAAAAACGAAAGCATCGGAATGAGCAGCGCAGGGGCCGGTACCGGCGACATAGTGCCCGTTAATCCGTCTACGAACTCAACCACGAAAGAGAGGCGCTCGTACCTGCAATCGGTGCAGGACAGGGTGGGTGAGTGGAAGAGCGTATTGATGAAGCTCGAGGCGGAGAAAGTGAACGCCGAGCCCGAAAGGAGAAATAATCTTCACTCCGCCCAACGCTACCTCGAACAAAAACTGGAAACCTTACAATCGCATGTGGTGTTGCTAGAGAAATCGCGCCATGCCACTTGGAAGCTGACTCAACAGATGATCGAAGCGGAGCTTGCCGCGATGAAACTGAGGTATGCCTCGGTGAATGGCGGTTGATTCTCTTTCCGCAGCATCTGGCTAGCCTTTGACAAGAAATTTTGAGGTGGCTAGCGTCCATCAATGCAAACAAAAGGTCTGAGCGCGCTCATTCAACCCACATCGCCGAAAGACTTTTTTACCCACTTCGAAGCGAATCGAGCGATGGTGGTTCACGATAGCGAAGCAACTTCCGGCCTGCTCGCCGCCTTGCCCTTCTTGGCCTCCTTAGACACCCTGTTGAGGCTTTGGCCCGACCCGGTTCAAGTTCATTTGCCCGCCGTGGCGGATGAGGCCAGCTCCATCGAAGTCGCCTCCGGCGACGCCCACAAACTTTTCGACAACGGGATGGCGTTGATGTTCGACCATGCCCAGAAAATGGCCCCCGAGCTGGGGGAGTGGCTCGAGGCGATCCGTAAGGATCTCGGCCTTTCGTCGCTGACCTTTAGCCGGTGTCTGCTGTACGCGACCCCGAAGGGCAAAGGAACGGCGCCACATTTCGATCAGAACATAAACTTCGTAATGCAGGTGCACGGCACGAAAAAATGGTGGTTGGCGCCGAATCAGCACGTGGAGAATCCATTGACCCGTCACACGATGGGTTTGCCCCTGGACCCCGAACTGCAGACCTACGTCGAAACGGCCATGCCCACCAAGATGCCGTCGGGTATCGAACCGATTACCCTCGAGCCGGGATCGGTGCTGTTTGTTCCGCGCGGTACGTGGCACACCACGCATGCCGAGAGCGACGCGCTTTCGCTAAACTTCACATTCAGCGCCCCCGCGTGGCTCGACTTACTGACGGCGGCGCTACGGAGCCGGCTTGCGCTATCGAGCGAGTGGCGCGAGACGGCGAGCGGAGTGTCGTGTGGGGAAGGTCCGGAACGTGACGGGGCCGAAGAGAAATTCGACCTCCTGTTGAGGCAGCTGGCGCACGACCTGCCGAATTGGCGAGCGTCGGAGATTCTCGCGGCGACGGAAAGTCTCGACCTCCCTTAACGTCGACGTCATTGCGAGGCCCGTAGGGGCCGAAGCAATCTCGTGTGGCTTGGCAGAGACGCGCTTAGTAATTCGTCCAAATTTTCAGCTGGCATACTGCTAGATCACCCAGTTCCATTCCCTTGCACTCATCTTGGTAGATAATGGCAATTTTCCCACGGCTGACCGCGCCGACTTTGTGGTTATTCTCGATTAAGTTCTGCGGGTCGACCTCGGCTAAGTTGTATCTGATGTCTTTGTACTTCGCCGATACCGGACAGGTCTCGCTTAGCCACCCTTGCTTCGACGTCCTATAGCAAACACGGTAGTTTGGGTCTCCGCCCATTTTGAATTGATAATAGAAAACGTAGAAGTCACCGGATAAAGCATCGAACTCAATGTTGGGACTGAGATTGTGGTAGCCCTCCGGAGGCGCAACTGGGATCGAAATGCCAGTGAGTTTTCCCGCTGCATCCATTCGTACTAGATGAAAGAGAGTTGCTTTATCCGACCCTAGTGGTGTCGTATCTTGTTGGGCCTGCCAACTTATACCCGTTGAAGGATTCACCGCACCCGTCCAGCCGAGCGCGGCGTAGGGAGCAATGGCCGTCTCTTTTACAAGCGGAGGAAGCAAGGCGCCGCCGACCTTAACTGGGGCCGTTGAAGCCGCTCCCAGACTCGTTACACTTGGAGTGCACTGTCCCGGTGCGAACTTAAGCCGGGCGACATAGATGGATTCCTTCTTGATGAAAAGTTCCGGAAGCGTCCCCTGCACGTAATAGAAATCAAACTCAGCATTGCCGCGCGGGATCATAACCTGGCCGGCACCTGAGTTGATTCTGCCAGGAAGCTTTAGGTCTACATCTCGGATGGGAGGGCACTCGGCCCCAGCCGCGATACGCTTCAGTGAAGTCCCAAAAAACTTAGACTCCTTTGCATCGCACACGCCGAGCCCTAAACAGTCCTCTTTGGTATTGCAAACCACCTGCGGCTCGTGGCCACACCGATCCAAATTAACCACTTTCGTGGCGCGGGAAAGATCGGGCGTCAATTGCAAGCCGCGCGGCTGGCAATCGGTACCCAAACAACCTCCAAACGTAAGCCAGGCCACCGCCCCATCTCGGCTGTAACGAAGGTGGGCATCACCAGATTTCTCGAATTCTTCGCCAGCTAACGGGCTACCGGGTACTTCATTTATGTTTCCAATATGCCAAACCCCCGATGAATCTTGGCGGCCGAAAATGGCCGCTTTGCCTAGACCAATCGCTCCCGCAGTGACCAAAAAAGCTAACTGCGGGGAGACTTCGTTGGTGAAGTAGATCTTGGTGTCCTTTAGAGAAGGGTCCAAAAGTCTCGGCTCAAACTCCGATAGAACGATTTGGTGTCCCACTGAGTGGTTGGTGGGAACGTCTTTCCCTTCCGGTGCGTTCGCATTACCCGCGTTACTCGAGTTGAAAACCAGAGTCAGCGCACCAAAAAAGGTGGCGAACCTAAGGCCAGCGGTAGTCATAAAGTCTCCTAGAAAGTTAAGGGAAGGCGCTTTCAGCGATACGATTGTCCGGGGTGATTCATCTGATTTAATCACGTGAACCTGGAAGAATTCTGGATGGGTAGAAAACGCACAGTTCGTGGGGGAAGGGGGGGGAAGAAGGTGCGGCCGCACTTCTTCCATCCGCGAGTGGCCGGCCGATTGCTAAATCCTGCCCCCTGTGTAGGCTGTGGGCTTAACCCTGCAGGAGCCTTCGTTTGGACTACCTTTTCATCGGCTTGACCGCGTTCGGCGCTTCTATGCTTACGTTCTTTTCCGGATTCGGTCTGGGAACGCTGCTGACGCCGGTCTTTGCGATCTTCTTTCCGATTGAGCTCGCCGTGGCGATGACCGCGATGGTTCATTTCCTAAACGGGCTTTTCAAGCTCGCGCTGGTCGGGCGGCATGCCGTCCCGCGAATTCTCTTGAGATTTGGTCTGCCGGCGATTGTGTTTGCCGTAATCGGCGCCTGGCTACTGGGTCGGGTGGGGAACTTACCTCCGCTTTTCAGCTACGTCGTCGACGGCCGAACCTTCCTCGTGCTGCCGGTAAAGCTCGTTATGGCCGTGCTGATGATGGTTTTTGCGGCGTTTGAAATCGTCCCTCGCTTGAAGAATCTCGAGTTCGATGGCCGTTATCTTCCATTGGGTGGGGTGGTGAGCGGATTCTTCGGTGGCCTGTCCGGGCACCAAGGCGCTTTGCGAAGTGCCTTTCTCGCGCGGGCGGGGCTCACGAAAGAGCAGTTCATCGGAACGGGAGTGGCTATCGCAACCCTCATCGACATTGGCCGGGTCACCGTTTACGCGGGCCATTTCGCAAAAGAGGGGCTAAGCGCGAACGCGCCGCTCATTGCGAGTGCCACCGTCATGGCGTTCCTTGGCGCCTTCCTGGGCAACAAGCTTCTCGATAAAATCACGATGACGGCGATTCAGGGGGTCGTGGCGGCGACTCTCTTCCTACTCGCGATCGCATTGGGCGCGGGGGTGATCTAAGGGAACGGTGCCCCGTCAATGGGTTGACTCGACGCGCTGGTTTCCGCGCTTCCCGGAGAAAAAAGCCTAACATATACTCGCGTTGGTTTTGAGTTCCGGGGGGAAACAGCGAAGTGCTGGAGCAAGCGCAAATCGATCAGTACCGGAGCTTTGGTTTTCTCGTGCTCGAGTCCTTTTTCTCTCCGAGCCTGATTGCCAAAGTAGCGAGCGATGCCGATGCTCTCTCGGCCCAGCAAGAAGTGATTCACGCTGACAATATTCGCTGTCGATGGCAATCCCACCTGCAAACGGGTGAGCCTATTCTCGACACCGTCGACCCCGTGACGGATCTTTCCCCCGCTATCGCGAAACTCGCAAAGTCCGATTCGTTGATGGAGTTAATGACGGAGCTATTTGACGAGCCGGCGTTTTTGTTCAAAGACAAGTTGATCTATAAACCGCCCGGCGCTCTCGGGCACGCCCCGCACCAGGATTACATTTACTGGCCGTCGTTTCCCAAATCATTCACCACCGTTCTCGTCGCCATTGATTCCGCCGACGAACAGAATGGCTGCTTGAGTCTGTTTCGGGGGCACCATACCAAGGGCTACCTATCCCCGCGAGACGGCGACTTTCACGATTTGTCCGAGAGTCTTTTCCCGGCGAGTAGCCGGGTCGAGCTAAGGCTCAAGCCCGGGGACATCGCGGTGTTCGGATGCTTTCTCCCCCACGGATCTCCCCCCAACCGAAGTGCGCGATTCCGTCGTCATTTGTACCTTAGCTACAACGCTGGGTCCGACGGCGGGGATCTGCGGCAAAAACATTACGATGAGTTTCACGGCTGGCTAAAGAGACGCTACGCCGAGTACGGATGCCACCAGTTTTTTTATCGATGAGAGGAAACCTATGCCCGAAAATAGTAGCAGCAGAGCATTTCACATTTCACTGAACGTCGCCGATATCAATCGGGCCGTGGATTTCTACAAGAAGGCGTTGGGAATGGAGCCCACGAAGCACCATCCCGATTACGCGAAGTTCGAGCTGGCCGATCCTCCGGTTGTCTTGTCGCTCGAACCGGGTCGAGCTGCCAGTCAGGATCGTTTGAACCACCTGGGGATTCGCGTGCCGGACGGGGATGCCCTTCGCCATTTCGCCGAAAAGGCCCATTTGGGAGGGCTCGCGCCTCAATACCTTCAAGGGGTGGAATGCTGCTACTCCCGCCAGACGAAGCTTTGCCTCAACGATCCCGACGGGAACCTCGTCGAGTTCTATATTGTAGAAGAGGACTTGGAAAAACCGGCGACCCCAGCACAGGTGGGCAAATCCGAAACGGCGGCCACCACCGCAAGCCCGGCCACGTCTATCGTATGGGAACATCTTTTGGGCACTCCCTTCCCCGAGAGAATCCCGTTGGAAACCGGTACCGCCAATGAAGTGCGGCTTCGCGGGACATTCAATATTAAGAAGTCGCCCAAAGAAGCGCTGGCTATTTTATCCGAGGCGCTCCGCGCGCTGTCTCCCGAGGGTGAGCTGATGATTCACCTCCTTGTCGCAGATCGCGAGGTGACAAAAAAGCTTCCTCGCCTTCCGGGGCCGGCCGCCCTTGTCGAGCACACGCCGACCGAAACCGAGCTGCTTCAACTTCTCGAAGAGGCGGGCTTTTCCGGGATCACTTTGAAGCGCCTGAGCCATTCCGCCGTCTTCCAGTTCGACGGCTGCGAGATGCGGGAACTGATGCTGACGGCTCAACCGAAGGACAGCGCCGGCCAGGATAAGCCGCCCCAGTGGGTCGTCTATAAGGGGCCGTTCAGGGAGATCACCGACGATCACGGGGTGAAGTACGTAAGGGGAACGAGAACCTCCGTGAAAGGAAGTGTGTTTTCCTCACTCCAGACATCGCGACTGGCAGAAAACTTTGTCTTCCTGAACTCCACTCCGCCGGCTGCGTGTTCGGTTTCGGCCGAGACCTCTTCGCCGGAGGCTTCACTATGACCAAGCAGAGAGTTGCGGCGGTTCTATTTTTCATGATGGTGGCAGGCTCGGTCTTCGGAGCGGAAACGCCGAGGCTGGAAGCGACTAGCCAGCGGTCCGTTCAGCGTGCGGGCGTCACCTTAGGCCTCAACGATCCGGTACCCGCCGTGGCCGGGATCAGCGTTGGGTACAATGTTTTTGATTTCATGAGACTCACGGCCGGAGTGGGGCGATTCAATAGCGACTACCAGTACAACGGCTACACGCTCAAAACCAAGTCGGTCACCTACGGTGCCGGCGCCCGATTCATGATGCCGGGCTGGAACCTGACCCCGGTTATCGGAATGAGCTGGGCCACGATCGCCACCGAAGGATTTCCCAACGACGATCATCACGTTTACGGCGTGGTGGGGGTCGAATGGCAGTCGGACTTCGGACTCAACGTCGGAGCGGGGTACGAGCGATCTTCCGACTCGAAGATCGGCGGACTGCCCTACGTCAATGTGGGTTGGTTCGTGGCGCTTTTCTAGTTCAAAAGGTGTCGCCGTGAAAGCCTGGCTCAATCTACCTAACGCGCTCACCTTTAGTAGGATCGCGGTCGTTCCCCTCGTGTTCGCACTTTGGGGGAATGGCTATTTTCTCCTCGCCACCATTTGTGCGGGGCTCGCCGCCCTGACCGATTTCTTCGACGGGCGTATCGCCCGGGCCACGAATCAGGTGACGATGACGGGCGCCATCCTCGACCCCGTGGCCGACAAGGTGATGGTGACGTCGCTCTTTGGGTTACTCACCTACGAGGGGGTAATGCCGGGGTGGCTCTTGGCCGTCGCGGTGTTAAGGAACGTTTCGCAGCTGCTCTCTATTCCCATTCTGATGTGGTGGAAGAAGATCAACTTCAAGGTTCGCCCCGCGTTTATCCCGAAGTTCGCCTCGGCCTTTGCCTTCGTCTTGGTCATAGCTGGCTTTGCCGTCGCTGTGCCGGGGGAAAAGTCGGCTTTAGTCCACGTGGTTCAATCGGTACTGCCGGCGGCGTACTTGGTCCAAGGGGTTCTCGAGCTTCAGATCCTCGTCACGTACGTGCCAAGTTTTTTTTTCCAGATTCTGAAGGGGAGCCACGACACGTTCGAATGAAGCCAGCGCTCGGTTATTCTCCAAGGAACTTTCGCCGCAGCTGATCAATCGTGGGCGGCGGCTCTCCCGGAAAGGCGCGCAGTACGCCGTCGCGCGGGGGCGCGGGTTTCTCCGCCGGATCGAATACCAGCCGGAACACGTTCTTCACCTTATCCGGGCTCCCATCGTAAAGTACGAAGTAGTATTCGCCCGTCTTGGGATCGAACCACCGTGGCCCGTTGGGCAGGTACACCAAGCTTTTGCCCGCCATCTTTTGGCGTTCGCTCGTGGGCACGAGTTGCTGCTGGGGAACGCCGTGGGGTAACACCATCTCTTTCTTCGCCGGCGGTCCGTAGAGCGTTTTGAAGTAGTTCCCTAGCGCGGGCTGCGCCGTCAGCAGTGACTTGCGCTGGAACGGATGAAAGTACTGCGCGGAGCCTTCGGCAAAAGCCTCTTCCGTCACGTTAAAGTAGGGGGCTCCCGCCCAGCCCCCGTCTTGCTCGAAGGCCTGCCGGAAGTCGAAAAGGCCACTGAAGCGGAAGTTGTGATCGTAGGCGTGGAAAAGTTCGTGCGGGATGCTCATTGCTTGGTTCACGCCGATCTCCACCAACGTTTTTCCGTGGTTGGCGTGGGCCGCAAACTTATCGGCCCCGCGGATCACGCGCCCCTCGTAGAGCGAGGGGTACTCTTTCTCCATCTCCCGTCCCAATAGTGACGTGCGGTACCCGAGCTTCCACACGTCATTGCGAACCCCCGTGGGCACGGTGGCGGAAGCCTGCAGGCTCCGCTGAAGAAAAGAATGGCGTTGCTCGGGGGAGAGCGACCTAAAGCTGGGGGCGGTGATAATGCGGAAATAGACACTGAGGGGAGACAGCGTGTCGGTGGGAAATTCGAAACTCGTGAGATCGTACGTATCGAAGAGCTGGTCGAGCCGCTGTCGCGCGTCCGGGTTCAAGTGCACACTCGCCACCGGGTGATCGGTAACTCGGCGAAGCTGGCTCAAGAAGGCCGTGCACGTGATGGCGTGTCCGGGCTGCGGCAGCAGCCATACGACGAGCAGTAGCGCTAATTTTACGCGGATTTTATTCAGGATCGGCCCCACTTCAAGGCCGATTAAATGAGCAACTTGCGTACCAGTGAGTTAGGCGGGGTATTCACGCGGAATGCGTAAAGGCGGGGCGCTCGTTCTCCGATCTGCGTGAGAATACGGGAGGGGCCCCTAGCGCGATGGCAGAATCATCAACGGCGCGTTTGCCTCGTGGCTTGGGGCCTGCGGTCAAGGCTTCGGCACTTCCGGCGTTGCCTTGGTTTTCTCGTTCACCTTGTGTTCGTGTTTCTCACCGTGCTCGTGCCCGTGGTGCTTCTCATCGTGCTTGTGATCATGCCCGTGCTCATGCTTGCCGTGCTCTTTATGCTCGTCGTGTTTGTGTCCGTGGCCATGTTTATCTTTGTTTTGCATAAGTGAACTCTCCTGTTTGATTACACCAGTAAGATGGTCTCAAATCTAACAAAGTCCAATGTAAGTTGTCTTTAATTTCGCGCCGTGACGTCCGACTAGGGAAGCACTCGCCCTTTGCCTTTCCCGCCGTACTCAAATGTCGACTCACCTGACTCATTCGGAGTCGTTTCACGTCGAAAAGATGCATTGCTGGGACATTCGTTCGGGCGGAAACACCGATGAACGAGCATCGAGACTCTCACCGTGGATATTTGACCGCGAAAGTACAATCGGCGCCCGATCTCTATAGCGGCATGAGCGATGCATACTTATCGAGTGCAATTCCCTAAGTAGCCCGCTTTTTACCCAGGAGTAATTTATGTTCAATGAATTTATGAAGACCGACTCTGACGTACAACAAGATGTCATGGACGAACTAAAGTGCGATCCGAGAGTGACCGACGCCTATATTGTCGCAACGGCCAGAGACGGAGTAGTCACGCTTCGCGGGCGAGTGCCCCACCATTTCGAGAAGTACACGGCGGAGCAAGCGGCTCAGCGCGTAGGCGGGGTTCGGGCGGTGGTGGATGAAATCGAAGTGCAATTGTTGGGAGCCTACGAGCGTAGTGACGAAGATATCGCACGAACGGCGCTCATGGCACTCGAATGGAACTATCAGGTGCCCGAAGGAGTGAAACTAACCGTCGATCAAGGCTGGGTAACGCTGAGCGGTTCCGCCGAGTGGGAATACCAAAGAACGGCCGCGAAGAACGTAATCAGCCCCCTGATGGGAGTCTGCGGAGTCACTAACGACATAACCATTCGGCCAAGAGTGCAACCAGCTGACGTCAAAACCCGTATTGAGGATGCCTTGAAGCGTTCCGCCGAAAAAGAGGGCCGAAGGATACAGGTGTCGGTCGAAGGGGATGAGGTAACCCTCACCGGCAGCGTTCATTCGATCTCAGAGATCGAAGATGCCAAACTCGCGGCTTGGAACTCTCCGGGCGTCACGAGCGTGAAGTATAACTTCAACCTTGCGGCTTAGTTTATGAGGCAAATTCCTTCCTGCCGCGTGATTCTCTTGTTCGCCTTCCTTTCCCTTACCCAGGGAGAATCGGCGCAAGATAAGAGGCGTAACAACGGTGCCGGGCCGGTGGACGACTCCGGCGCCGTCGCTATCATGGCACGACATTGCGCAGGTTGCCATCAAGCGGCGGATCATCCTGGTGCCATGCTTTTGAATGCGGAAAGGTTATCCCAGCCGGAGACGCTAAGGCTTTTGAGGAAACTAATCGATACCGAACAGATGCCCCCGGTTCATCAGGATTTTAAGCGCTCGAGCGATGGTAAGAGGTTGCTACGGTGGCTGGAAACAAAGGAAAAGAGCCTTAGAAAGTAGAACCCGTGAGTTCGCAGTCAATCAGGGTTTGAGCCCACGCAGGACTGCCAGAAAATCATCGGGCTCTGCGCGCAGACGGTAATCCGAATCAACAAACGCCCAAAGAATCTTGCGGTCTCGACCCACCACGTAGGTTGCCGGTACGGGCAGTCGCCAGTCGGCGTTGCCCTGGCTTTTATCGAGATCAATACCGAATTCGAGATAGAGCTTTTTGATTTCCGAGGGAACCTGGAATACGAGCCCAAACTTCTTAGCGATCTTATTCTCGTTGTCGGTAAGCACTTCGAACTCGAGCTTATCTCGCATTGTGAGTTCGTAGCTTTTTTCAGCCTTGTCTGGCGATATGGCAACCAGACTGGCTCCCGTCGCTCGAATCTGAGGCAGATTCTTTTGGTACGCTCGAAGCTGGAGATTGCAGTAAGGGCACCACGCTCCACGATAGAACGTAAGGACAAGGGGACCGTTCTTGAGAAGGTCAGCGATGGCAACTTTAGTTCCGCGTGCATTCGGCAGGGAGAAATCGGGAATCTGTTCTCCCACTTTCAAAGAGGTCTCGGCGATGCGGCTCTTCTTCAGATCCGCCGTTGCCTTCTCCATGATGGCACGCTTTTCGGCCGGGAGCTTACCTCCGCTAGCCTGTTTTTCCAGCTGCTCCCGAAGGGTCGACGCCATACCGAGAGACGAATAAAAAACGACTAAACTCAATAAAAAGTTCATCGGAGAAGAATCGCCCTTAATTTCACCGTTGGCTAGAAGCGGAGCGTTGTTGGGCCGGTTTGGTTTTTCGCCCGCCCGCGGCTCGCCCTTTCGGGCTATTCGGAGTGCGGCTTTGCCGCATGGGGAAGACCGCGGTTTTACTGGTCACATTAGAGGGATCAACCCGTAGTTTTTCAGAACGAAGGCCCTCTCTGAAAAGACGAGTATCCGAAAATTAGACAGCCCCTTTACGCCAACCCCAGCCCCCCTAGTCCTAAGTAATTGTTTCTGCAAACTAAACTTTGGCTTAACTACCTTGGGAGCTCTCGCCATATTTGGCAGACAATTTTTTGGTGAAATAGATGACACCGATTTTTACCGTCATAGGGGATCACCAATGGATTTTTGGAAACGTTTTACGGCAACTTGCCTCACCTTAGCCACGTTTGTGTCGCTGAGCCTAGTCAGTTGCGTGAAAGGCGACGGGAAGAAGCCGTTACTGGCTGAAAATAACCTGCGAACTTTGATGGCTTTTGCAGCCACCGGGCTCTCGATCGATACCACCGTGGGGTCGCGAAGTGATGTTTCCGTTTTTGGGGTGTTTTCGGACGGCAGTACACAGAATGTAACTGCTGAGATCAGCGTTGAATGTACTGGCGAGGGAATTAAATGCACCAATGAGAGCGGAGTGATTCGCCTCGACGCCTTAGCCACCGGAACTTTTGAGATTAAAGCGAAACACCCCAAACTAAACGAGACGATGACTATCTCGCTTAGGGTGACCGACGCCAAACTAAATTACCTATTAAGTTCCACCCAGTCGTTGAAGATAGTGCAGGGTCTGGAAGGATCATTTAGTTTGAGTGGTGTTTTTTCCGATGGTGTTCGGCGCGAGATTAGAAGTGAATGCGAGCTTAGTTATGATCGAAGCAAGCTAACGATTACTCCGTCTCCCGGCTCCTCCAATTTGGAGTATAAAGTGAAAGCGGACGCGGTCGGGATCGGCGACATCGTCGCAACCTGCAGTGGACAATCTATTTCTATTGCCTACGAAGTTTCATCGCCAAAATTTGTTTCGATACACTTTAGCGACAATGCGAATCCACTATATGTGCCCCATGGCACTTCAAGATCCGTAATGATCCTTGGGACGCTCGAAAACGGACAGGTCGTAAATATCACAACCCAAGCCCGGATCACCCAGGTCAATGAAACTGATTCCCCATTAACTATATCGACGCAGTTTGATTCCCTCCGCAATGAATATGTAATGCAGATCACGGCCAATAGGAGCAGCGGGCAATACCAGAGAATAATTGCGACCTTTTACAACTTGGCGGCTGAGTTGAGAGTGGAAGCTGGCACCGCTGCGCTTAAACAATTGGAACTAACCGGACTGCCGTCCGAATTTTTTACTGGGGAGCCTATCGCGTTTTCAATTCGAGAGACCTATTCTGACGGCACTTCAAGATTTGGATCCCCCGCAGAGTACGCCGGAAAATTTACCGTTACGGACAATGCTTGCTCTCTTAGCTATTTCCCTCTTTCCACCACTTGCCTCAAAGCGGGCAATGTGACCCTTGCCGTTTCAAGAATGAATTCGCTTTCCGAGCAGATTTCTACCTCGCAAACGGTCTTGGTGGTCCTCGACGAACCCGTAAGCATACAGTTTAGCGAGCTACCTGGAGAGATGCCCCTTAATCATCAGGCGAGAATGATTTATGTGGTGCGACACAAGAGCGGTAGAAATAGTTTCCCCTCGGTTTCGCGGTCTCTGGAATCCTGTCACGCAACCGACACTCCAGATGCCAGCGGCCCACCTAGCGCAAAATTGGATTTCAAAGTTTATTACCAGAACGGGCTCGCCACCCGGGCGACACAGGTTGGTACCGCCTACATTCACTGTACTTTTAACTATTGGAATCATGTGTTTGGTGGTGGCGAGCGGGTATCACTGACGAATTCGACGAAGGTTGATGTTATTCCCGCGACGCTTGAAGACATTGCCGTAACAATCTCAGGTAATAACCCGACTCCGCGCGTTTACGATACGATTGGCGTTGCTCTGACGGGCGTATATTCGAACGGCGCGCAACTGCCACTAGTTGGGTGTCTCAGATTGGCTACTAATGGCATTCCTGGCACCCCCTTTTCTTCTTCTCCGTGCTCGGACTATGAGCGAATGCAGATCCGTCCTATTGATCTGTCTTACATTCACCTTCTGAAATTGCACGTGATGCACGAGTCAATAACGAAAGTCGTGGATGTTCCTATCAGCTTGGCATTCGTAACCAACAGTGTACTTGCCCTTTGTCCCTCGGGATATGCCAATGGCCTTTACCCCAACCTCAAGGTTGGGTTTTGCTTGGCGGTTGCTGGTTACATCCCTTTAAAGGATAGCGAACTGGATTTCCTCGACACTGCCGTCATTAGGCACGCCGACGATCGCTTTTCTTTCAAGACCGTTCCCGTTCGAGTCCGTTTGAAGGCGGCCTACAGAGACATGCCAACTTTGCCGCCAACTCTTCAGATCTCAACGATGGAAAGGTACAACTACGTCGGAACTTACGGGAACTTTGCGGATAGCTTCGACCGCCTTTACTGTGCGGCAACTCAACCGTCGACCATGTCTCGTTGTCTTTGCGGCATGTACAGACTTGGCAATTCGCTGCCGGCAACCATCGGATCGGGTCAAGGAAGTACCCGCATGGGTAGACTGATCGATGGCGAGCTATACCCGATGTTGATCGCCCCCTACCCTCCGCACGTGGGGCTCGTTTCAGCGCTCATCGAGCCGCTACCGTACGAGGCCATTTGTTACAGCAACGCTGCCCCCTAAATGATTGAGCGGCTCTTGAACGGAGCGGCGCGCGCAATGGCGTCAACGGTTTTAGCCGGCGCGGTTTGGTAGGGCCGGTAGGGCCATAGTGGACATATCAGAACGCGGCACGATCGAACGCGTTCCCTGACTTCTTCATAGCCGACGCAGAAACTGCAGTTGGCCTTTATTGCTTGCCGGGGTGAGGCAGTTCGGCGCGCCGCGCGTAGGTATGTCCCCTTGTAAAACTCGGGAACTGTCTCCGCATATTCTTCCGAAACGCGTTCCTGTTCGCTATTCATGCGGGCACCGCCAGTTTCTTCAGGGCGCGAGGTTTTGCCTTCGGCGTCTAGTTGTTCGAATTTAAAATCTTCCATCGGTATCTCCGTGGGGCCGGTTTACGGAGAGGGCCGGCAAAAGGAAAGGAAGTGAGGAGAGCGTGGACGACCTCGCGTTGTAGGCAACCAACAACTGTTAGCCGAAAGGTACCCACTTCCTTTTGATACCGAATGCCCGCAGCTCGCCCTATCGGGCCACGCGGAGTGCGGCTTTGCCGCATGGGGAAGACCGCGGTTTTACTGGTTGGGGGACTCGACCTTCCGGTCGGCCCTTAGGGCCGCCTGCAGGCCGGTCTCGGCGGGCGCGGGCGTTGAAGATTTGAGGACGGCCTTTCCGCCTCCGACTGTTCGATTCCCCTTATAGGGGGACGACCCTCCCTGATCGGTCGGCTCGTCACATTAGAGAACCTCCACCGAGATAAAAAAGCGGGCTCGAACGTCGCCTTCGGCTCGTTCAATGCCCGCTTTTTTTATTTTGGTGGAGGTGGGGGGAATCGAACTCCCGTCTGCACTTTTGAAAACAATAATAAAATCAGCTATCGAATGATTCTGTCGACGATATACCATTAGTTTTCACTGAGCGCTAGTGAGCGTCGTTAAGCAGCCTTCTCCAT
>JBGSST010000431.1:0-5904 GCA_041736915.1 Bdellovibrionota bacterium | reverse complement strand
CGCAGGAAGCGGCGGAGAACACTCCGACCGAGATTCCGGAATGGATGAGAGAGGAAGCCGCAAAGTCCGCCGTCGAGGCGCCGCCGGCCGAGCCGGAAACCACGGAGACGGCCGCCTCCGAGACTCCCCCCACGGAAGCTCCTCCCGCCGAAACGGCCGCTGCGGAGGCCCCGCTCGATAGCGAGCCGTTACCGCCGACCGACGAAAAGGGGGTGGCGGAGAAACGCCGCGAAGAACGGAATGTTCGCGAAAAGGCGCTGCAGGAAATGGCGGACCGCCGTGAAGCGGAAGAGGACGACAAGTTCCGCAACCGTCACCGCAACAAGGGCCGGCGCCGGCTCGCGGAAGAAGATGGCGGAACGCTCACCGCGGAATCGAACCGCGAGTACACGTGGCAGTCTCCGCGCCACTTTGGTCTCGATATCCAGTTTGCTCCGGTGCAGTACAACTCACTGACGCTCGGGGGCGCCGGCGCTTTCGCGAACAAGCAGGGCAACGGAGCCCGCGTGGGCTTCGAGTGGATGTTCCTTCAAGAGTTCGGCAAGCTGTCGCTCGGGGTGGGGTTGCACTATAGCCAGCTTCCGGCCGCTTCCAGCGTTGGAGGCGAAGCGATCACCGTCACCGCCGTGGGCGGCGAGGCGACCTTCACGTACCGCCTCGATCTCATCAATCACCAGATTCTGGTGCCCTTCGCCCGCTTCGGCATGGATGCGGCCTACGCTATGCAGAATCGCAGCGACGGTTCGGTTTTCTCGCAGGGCAGCTACCGCGGCATGGTTTACGGGGGCGGTATCGAGCTATGCCTGTTCATCTTCGAGAAGCGCACGGCTCGCCTGCTCGATCGCAACTTCGGCATCAATGAAACCTACTTCGTGTTCGAGTATGCCAAGTCGCAAGCTTCCAACGCCGGCTCCCAGCCCGATTTGAGTCACGACGAGTTTCGCTTCGGCCTGCGCTTCGAGATATAGTTTCTTCATGTCATCCCCTTTTTCGGCTTCTTGGATTGCTCACGCGCTCGGTACGACGACGAAGTCCGGCGAAAACTTTTCTGCCTTCTCTACTGACTCCCGCCGGGTTATGCCCGGCGAATTCTTCGTGGCGCTGAAGGGCGACAAGTTCGACGGTCACGATTTTTTACGAGAGGTAGTAGACCGCGGCGTAAAAGGGTTGCTCTGCCGCAAGGGGACGGTCCCGGCTGGCTACACCGGTTTCGCCGCCGAGGTCGACGACACGATTGACGGGTTTCGCCGGCTCAGCCGGGCCTGGCGGGACAAGCTCGACATTCCGGTAGTCGCCATCGCCGGTGCGGTGGGCAAAACCACCACCAAAGAGTTTTTGGCCAGCCTGCTCCGCGGCAAGTGGCCGGAGGTGTTGCGTACCGAAGGTAGCTTCAACGGCTTTATCGGCATCCCCATCACGCTGATGAACCTGCGGTCGCCGCACCGGGCGGCGGTCATCGAGATCGGCATCGACGACATCGGCGCGATGGCCCAGCACCTGGAAGTGGTGCGGCCCAACGCGGTGGTCGTGACCGCGATCGCGGAAGAGCACCTGGAGAACTTGAAGGACCTGGCTACCGTGGCCCGCGAAGAGCTGGTCGGCATGGCGTGGGTCGACGGCCGAGGTGGGCAGGCGATTTTTCACGTCGACGATCCGTGGATCGAAGACCATTTCAAAAAGGGAAAGTGGAAGAATGCGTGGACCGTGTCGCTCACCGGGAAAACCGGCGGCGACTCCGCGCGCTCCGTAACCGCGAGGCTCGTGGGGGATCGGCTGGAGCTAGTAGCGGGGGCCAAGACATTTTCCTTGCCCATGCCGTTGCCGGGCACGCACAACGCCCACAACCTCGCGATGGCCGCCACGGTGGCGCTGGCATTAGGCGTGACGCCGGAGGAGATGGCCCGCGGTATCTCGACCTTCACTCCCCCCAAAGGGCGCAGTGAAGTTTACCGGCTGAAGAATGGCGCGACCGTGCTGGCCGATTACTATAACGCCAGCCCCGCCTCCATGCGCGCGAGCCTCGATCTTTTCCGCCAGCTGAGCCACGGCCGGCCCGGCAAGCGGTGGCTGTTTTTGGGCGACATGCTCGAGCTAGGTACCGACGAGCTAGCGTTGCACGAAGGGCTCTCGCCCGACGTGGCCCGGGCCGAGCCGTCGGAAGTAGTGCTCTTCGGGCCGCGCATGAAGTCGTTGGCGCAAAAGCTCGAAGCGCAAAAGCCCTTCTCCGTCTTCCACTACGAATCGATGGACGATCTCATCGCCGCCAAGACTACAAAGATCGCCAGCGGTGACACCGTAGTCATCAAAGGCTCACGCGGTATGCGTATGGAACGGATCTGGGAAGAGCTGAAGCGGCGCGACAAATAATTCTAACGCCACGCATTTCAACGCAACGCAGCCTCCCAAGCTTGACCAGTTTGTCGACGGTATACTGGTCTCAATAACTAGTGGCGTAAGCCCTATAGGAGACGACATGAAGTCCCGTGAATGGTTGTTCGGCTTTTTTTCCTCGCTCGTGGCGGTACCCGCCATCGCGCACCAGGCCGAACCGCCCCGCTCACCTCACCCCAAGAATCTGCCCACGATCATCCGCCTGAAGGACCACAACGACGAAATTTTGGTGAAGTCCGACGGCGAGACGCTCTACTACACCATCGTGGGCGACGGGGGCGGGGAACGCACCGACCTCCGCCTGGACGAGATCCGAACCTGGAAACCCGAGCTGTATGAGCGATTGAAGACTACCGTCGCCGACCCTAAAATAGATGCCAGCAATCGTTACGACGAAAAGTCGAAACAATCGCTGTAGAATCTATTCCCCACAACTAGGAGCGACCGTTCATGCGCACCGATCTCGGCCTGTTACTGCTTAGGGTTTTCTTCGGTGGAATGCTTTTCTTCCGTCACGGATGGGGCAAGCTCATCAACTTCAGCCAGGTGGCGATTGGCTTTCCCGACCCCCTGAACTTGGGCAGCAAAGTTTCGCTCAGCATGGCCATCTTCGCGGAAGTGTTCTGCGCCCTCTGCGTTTGCATCGGACTGGCCACGCGTATCGCGTGCATCCCGCTGGTGCTGACGTTCACGGTGATCGTGTTCGTCGTGCTCGCCACCACCCCGATGGGCCAGCGCGAGTTGGCCCTGATGTACCTGGTCGTCTTCGGCGTCATCGGGCTCATCGGCCCCGGTAACCTCTCGCTCGATCACATGATGAAGAAAAAGTAGGCGCGGGGGATTAGAAGATCGGAACGTACGCTAGGTCTCTGAGCTGCCCCTCGATGCCGCCGCCGAGTGGTTGGCTCAACTCCTCGATGAGCGTTCCGTTCGCCCCCTTGGTAAAGCGAACGGACACCCCGGTACTTTCCATGAAGTAAACGAATTGCCCCGACGGCTCAAAGACCGTCGAGCTAGGGTTCGACGTGCTAGCCGCCACAGTAGCCTGGCCGGAGGGCCGCCCCTCGGCATCTAGGGGGAAGGAGTAAACTTTATTCTCGGTCGAAAACGCGGTGTACACGTTTGTCCGCTGGGGGTCGACCACGAGGGAGCTCGGAATGCCGGGGCCCGGTATGGTGAGCGGGCCATTTACCACCGTGAGATCGCCATCGGTCTGGGACCACTGGTAGGCGTGTAATGAGTACGGGCCACTGGCCGTACCCAGCATGAAATAGATCATCCCGGCATTCGTCGTCGTCACCTGCGCCGACTGGGCAGCTAAAGGTTCTTCAATGGTTCCTGACCCGCAGGCGTTGCCATCGGTATACTTCGAGCCCCGCACTAGGTAATCCGGCACCAGCGTGAAGCCGGCACGATAAAAGTACTCGCCGATCGCAAAGAAGTGATCCACCGCTTGATTGCACTGGGCGGAAGTGGCCAAAGTCTGCCATTCGTCGTTCTGAATCGAGTATTGGAAAAAACGGCTCACGCCGCGGACGTAGCCAAAGCGGGTGCCCTCTACCATGAAAAAACCAAGCCGGTTGCCTTCGTGGGCGAAGGTCTGCTCGTACTTGAAAGTGAGCAGCCCGAAGGGATCGACATCGTATCGTCGTATGCTCATCGGGGTGGCGAACTTGGTATACGCGTACACCTGCCGCCCATCGGGGGTCACCGCCAGTGAGTCGTAGAGAATCGCCCCTAGCTCGAGATCCGTGCCCGTCGCCGTGACGGCGCCGTTACTTTCGAAGCGGTAGGTTCTCAGTTTTCTATTGGAAACTTCGTTATAGAGCGCCAGCAATCTGCCGTTTTTACTATCCGGCGGAAACGGGCTCGCCGTGGCGGAATCGCACTTTTCCACGACGTCTTGCACGTTAGCGATATCGGGCGAGACATCCACGGTAATCTTTTTTCCGAAGTAGATGTCCTCCTCCGCCAGGCCCAGCTCGTAGATCGTAGGGCGGAGGTTGCCGAACAAATCCTTAACGGTTCTATTGGAACAATCTCCGAGTGAACTTACCGCTCCGAAAATACGGACGCGGCGTTTTGGCCCCGCGGGGATGTTGAACCTCACCCCCTCGTTCTCGAGATCGTCGATGGAAAGCGTGCGGGAGTTTATGCCCAGCCCCATGCACTGGGGATCGCGCGTGCCCAGATCGCCCGGGCCATAATCCGGAGTGATCCCGCTGCCCTCGATAGACGCGAAGTAGCAAGAGTACTCGCGAACACCGGTTCTCTTTGCCCACCCGCGTACCGCTCCCGTCTGATCTTTCCAGGTGAGCGTTACCGAGGAACGTCGTTCACAGGCATTGAAGGCGATGAGCCCCAGGGCCAACACGGCACCACTCGCCACGATGCGTTTTTTCGAAACGACCATGAGAGGTATGTTACCAGAAATTAGCCGCGATCGCGCCCGGGGATCTTTAGCGCCGCTTCCTTCATGGCGCGGAGGATGTAGGCGATGATCGACTCATCGGGCTCTCGCACCAGGGTGGCGGTTTTCTTTCGTTCTTCCGGTTTGTCGTACCGATTGTGGCCGCCCATCTTTAGCCCCGCCACCACATTCGAAAGAAACGCGGTGAACCCACTGCGATCGGGGGTGGTCTTGACCGTGAAGTCGAGCTTCTCGAAAAGAGCGGACACTACGGAACTGGCGTTGGCGCCGCGAATCTCCACGCGAGATTCCCCTTCGACGATGAGGCCGTTGAGCTCCACCCCGACCTCGGGAATGAAGAACGGATTTAAGTCCTCCAAGTTTTGACGACGAATACGTAGATCGACGTCGAGGTCCGGCTGGTCACCGAACAAGACGGCGTCGACCCGCAGCTCGAATCGACCCGAATTTTCCAAAAGCCCCTCGGCGCGCCCGAATATTTTTTTCTGGGCCAGTCGGGGGGTGCTGCCGAATGGCTCTACCCCGAGCATGATGTCGTGCACTTGCAGTACGCCCATGCGATCGTGCTTTTCGTGCATGTAGCTGAAATCGCCTTTCACTACGTTGATGCCGTCGACCTGTACGCTTTCCACGAGACTGGTGCTGGAGTCCTGACTTGCGCCCGGTCCCGGCTCGATCTTCTCGCGCCGCTCGGTAATGATCACTTCGGGCCGTATCGCCTCGATAGCACCGAGATGAAGTTTTTTGCGGAAAAGCGCCAGCGGATACATGCGGGTCGACAGCTCGGGAATGCGCACGCTGGCGAGAGTGGAGTCACCCGCCTTAGCGGAAAAGTTAATGTCGTAAACCGTAATGACCGGGCCCATCAGGCTGACCGACACTTCGCCCACCTGGAGAACGCAGTGACGGCAGGGGTCGGTGATGAGCGAACGTAGCGCGCGGCGCACGAGCCGCGGCCCGACGTACCACTGGAACAAAAGGAACGCGGCCGCGATCATCACCACGACGATCAACAGTAGGCCATGGTCGCATGCGTCTTGCAAACAGGAAGCTTGCACTTGGTTTCCCCGACCACTATATCG
>JBGSST010000415.1:0-3836 GCA_041736915.1 Bdellovibrionota bacterium | reverse complement strand
GTGGAGAGATTCAGCAAATAGCTATTGTGCGCCACCACGCGCTTTACGTGCTGAGCGTTCGCCTTATTCGCCTTGAACGCGCGAACTTGCTCCTCGGCGAGCGGGGCTGATTTCCACGTGCGGCTGCTTTGAATGAAAATTTGGATGGAATCGCAGGTGAGCTCGTCGCCCCGGCCAATCGAAAGCTCGATGCCACCCGCAATGGAAACGTGTGCGCCAATCAGTCCCATGGGCTACCAGCGGTGGTGGGCGGGATGGCCCGGTTTCACGGCCACGAAAGTCCCCTGGCAGGTCGCGCACACGCTGCCGCCCGCCGATAACTCGGCCGCGATGATCGCTTTGGAATCGGTCGACTCCACTACCCAAGCCTTCAGGTGAATGGGGCCCGTGGTCGGGGTGGGGCGCAACAGTTTGATCGCGTAGTCCGCGGTCACGGTGCAGGGCGGAGTTTTTTCGCCGCGCTTCATCATCAGGTGCCAGCACGCCGTCCAGTTGGAGTGGCAATCGAGCAGGGCGCCAATGATGCCGCCGTTCAGCACGCCGGGAAAGGCTTCGTGGTGGCTCTCGGGCTTCCACTCCGCGACCAGGGCATCGCCCTCGACGAAGCTACGCACGTGCAACCCTTTGGGATTGGCCGGGCCGCAGCCGAAGCAGGCATTATTCGGGGCGTAAGTTTCTTGCAGGCACTTATCTTTCGACATGTTTGCGACCATAAACGGATCTCCGGCGAGACGCAAAGCGGGCTAAAATAGAAGGATGCGACTGTCCCGAAACTCCGTGGCTAGCCTTGCCGGTTTGCTGCTCGCGGCCACGGCCTTGCGGGCCGAAGTACCGATTGCCCCCTGGACTCCCAGCCTGCCGGGATCCAACATCCGAGTAGGCTCGCCCCAATTCTCCCCCGACGGGACCAACTTGGTTTTTCCCGCCGTGAATCGATTGCACGTGGTTCCCTTTCACGACGGCACCCTCGACTGGGCGAAGGCCCGATACGTAGGCACGAATCCCGATGCCAGCACCCACCGTCCGGTGTTCGGAAAAGACCCGAATATCGTCATTGGCGGCGACACCCGAGAGCTCACGATGTGGAACTTAAAAAAGACGGCACGGACACCGAGATCAACCTCAAGCCGTACCACGACAAGGATGATTTCGTGCTCGGCGGCGCGGTCGGCTACGGGTTCGTTCCCGGCACGAACGACATCTATATCAGGACCAAGGGCCAGCACGGGCTACATCGCATGCGTAGCTTTACCGTTAGTTCCGACGGGGTCGTAGCGCTGAAGGAAACGTTTTGGGATCTCAAGGGGCCGCCGTTTCGGCCTGGTCGCAGGAAGCTTCGCCCAGCATGTCCTTCTACGTGGGCAAGGACCTGAAGAAAGTTCCTTTCAGATTTCCGGCGGCAAGCCTCGCGGATTCCGGCGAGCCGGCCTTGGCACAACACGAGGTACTCGTGCATCCGACCAAGCGTGAGATCACTACAACCTGCCGGCACCCTACCGTAATCTGCGATTTTCCGCCGACGGCGAAAAGATCTTGGCCGGTTCGTGGGGCGAGCAGATGCTGGTGCTTAACTACCGGCAGCGACTCGTTAACACGGAAGAATGAGCCGGCGAAACCCAAAGCGGGTTAAAATAGCGGCATGCGACTAACGCGTAAGGCTACGGGCGTGGGGCTAGTGTTGCTGGGGCTTGGTCAGCCCGCTTCGTTGCACTCGCAAAACCACGGCTTCACCTGCCTGCTGAACTTTGCGAGCCTGTCGGAGGATGCGTCTCCCGAAGACCTGACCGCGGCCACCTACTTCGAACTCATCGACCGCGTGGGGCAAGGCAAAGTGTCGGCCGCCACGCTCGAGAAGCTGTTCGCGGGCGAGAACCTTTTCGATATTCCAGAGCAAGAAGGGCACGACGTCGGAATTTTGCGTCTACAGATGAAACGGTTCGAAGCGCTGGTCCGCCAAAGGGAGTGGTACACGCCCAAGGTCCTCGCCGCCGTTCGGCGAAAAATTAGTGAGCGCCTCGGCCGAATGCGTGACGCTCAGCAGGCCGTAAAGGCCCAAGAGGACCAGGTTGATTTCGAGGTGCCGTTGCGCCGGCTCGACGGCATGACGGAGTCACCCAACGGACGCTGGCTCCTAAGCACCAACCGGCAAAATACCACTCCCGCCGATGGGCGCTGGGACATGAACCTTTACGATCTGAAGGAGAAAAAACTCACGCGCATTCCCGGAGCCGACTTTCTTTTGGACAGGCCTCACTTTACCCGGGACGGTAAATTTCTGATCTTCCCGGCGCCGGGGTATCGCCTTTTCCGCGTTCCCTTCAATGAAGGGCAACCGGACTGGAGCGCCGGAAAATACGTGGGCGAGAAGTTCGAAGACGGCCGTGGAAACTATCCGAAGTTCGGCAAGGATCCCAACCTCGTGATCGCCGGCGCCCACCAACAATATCTTTTTCTCTACGACGTACAGAAAGGCACGAGCGTTAAGATTGATACGACAAAACACATGGCGGAGGGGGAGTCCGCCTACAACCAAAATAGCTGGGGCTTTGTTCCGGGCACTAACGACGTCTTTCTTCGCACGAATCTCAAATCCACTTACGATCGCCTTCGGATCTTTACGCTACTGCCGGATGGACAGCTGAAACTCAAGCAGACCGTCTGGGAACGCGAGCACGACACCGGCCTGGCCACGCCGGAAGAAAAATTCGAACAGCACTTCTTTTTCCTGCCGGACGGAACGGTCGTGAACTCGTGGTCCAAGAACAACGACCCGAACGTGTCCTTTTACGTGGGCAAGGAGCGAAAGAAGGTGCCGTTCCCCTATCCGGCGGACAAGTTCACACCGGCCCGGGTAGGCCCGAATGACTCCGTCATCGTGCACCCTACGAAGCCAGAAGTGGCTTTGCTCTACCACAACGAGCTGCGCACGAAATACTTCGCCGTGCACTTCGACTTTGCGTCAGGGCAGGTACTCGGTAGCTACGAGCTTCCCGGGAAATCTCAAGAGATAAGCTTTTCGGCGGACGGAGAAAAAATTATTGCCCAGCCCTGGGACAAGCCGTTGCACATGCTCCACTATCGTCATCGGCTAGAGAACCCCGGCGGCGATTAGTTTACTTCTGGCCCATCTGATCGAAGTCCACCTTCTGTAGCGGGTCGACCAGGGTTTCCTGCAGCGGTAGCAGCTCCACGCCGGAGTTGGTCGTCACCTTGAGCATCTCCTTGCCGTCTTGCTTCACCACGGACGCCGTGCCGAGTAACACGCGCGTGGGCTGGTGCAACGTGTAAGACAAGGGCTGATTCGTCTCGAAGGCGCCAAGGGCCTGATTGAGCTCGAAGAAATGACGGTCGAGAAGTTGCGGCGGCTGGGCCTGCCAACGCGATGAAACCTTGACCTTATCGAGCGGCACGGACCGCGAGTCGCTCAACTTAACCTGCACCTTGCGATCGGGGCCGAGAACGATGCCCTCGATGCGCGCGGCCTTCCCGTCGACGGAAACCGGTTCACCAGCCTTCTGCGCCGCCAGTACGCCGTTGATCGAGTGCATCACCGGTTCGGTGAACGGCGTTTGCTTGGTGGGGCTCACCTGCGCCAGCACCAGATTTTCGGCCAGCGGCGCGGCCACCTGGCCGTTCGCCGATCTGGTGCGCACCTGCACGGCGTCCGGCGTGATGTCGATACCCTGAAACGCGCCGGTACCGTAATCGACGCGCGGAAAGTGCGTCACGCGCACGGCGAGGTTCTCCGAGAATAATGCCTCCAAGTGTCGCTTCTGGTCTTCACTGCGCGTGTCGGAGATGTACTTCAGCAGCTCGCGCCGTGCATTTTCCAGCTC
>JBGSST010000414.1:0-18047 GCA_041736915.1 Bdellovibrionota bacterium | reverse complement strand
AAGGGCGTGAAGGCGGCGAGGGCTGCCCCACGCCGCGACTCGGGGAGAAAAACTACCAGGGGCAAACTCCAGGTGAAATACCACGGGTTGGCGGTGGGACTAACCAGGGGCAAGAGAAAGAGCGCCCAAAAGGTTTTCTCTTCGCTACGGAGTCGCAACCTAGACAGCCAAATCAAAAGTAGCGCCCACAAAGCCACGGTAAGAAATCGGGCCGGGCCAGCGTGGCCCACCACGAGCCAGACGACGGCGCGTAAGGCTCGGTAGGCTCCGCTATTCATTTCCCACTGCATGGCAAACACTTTCAGGGAAACGCCAATGCGATTCCAGGCCGAAGCAAAAACGAGCCAGGGCAAAACCAGCGCAATGGCCCAGTGCCACCACCATCCGCGGCCGGATTTTTGCGTGAACAGCAACGCAACTCCCCCGATAAATTTAGTGTTGGTCGCGAGGCTCACCCACACCGCGCCGTGCTTTTGCAGGGCCAGGAGTACGAACGCGGCCATCCAACTGTCATAGTGACAGGCATAAAACCATTCCCGGGTTAGCAAGGGATTGAGCAGGAGAACGAGAACTTCGGACCAACCGACCCGAAGCGCGCGTAGTCCCAAGGCGACCGCGATCGCCCCCCCCGCTGAAAATAGCCATAAAAAGGCGGGGAGCGAGAAAAGGCTGAACCCCGCAAAAGCCGAAAATAGGAGCTGCGCCACCGGAGGGTACAAAGTAGGGAGCTCGCCATACCCCACCTGATTTCTCAGAGTGTCGAACCCCACCAAGGGACTCTCTGCGGGGCTATAATCATAAGGATTCAGGTTCTGCCAAAGGTGCAGGCCGTCCCAGAAAAAACGAAAGTAATCGTCTTCGAACTGCGGTGGCCCCGCCAGACGCACGATGACGAATGTGGTGACGACGCATGCCGCGAGCCACCAAAGCGGGAGCCTTTGGCGCCGGGCATAGAGTAGCAGCCAGGCCACGCTCTGCCCGAGCGCTACCAGCACAAAACCGAAAGCGCGCGATTCATCACCGAGGTAGAAATAGGCGACGTAGGAGAGCGTAAAGACGAGCGAAAAGAAAATCACTCCGCTTTGTCAGCCTTCGGTGTGGGCGTTGGCGTCGCCGACGGATCTTTTTTTGGCTGGCTGGCCGCGGGCTCCGTCGTGCGTTGCTGCTGCCGGCGTTTTTCCCGACGCCTTTCTCGTGCATCCTGTCCCCCCGTGACTTCAGGGCTGTTCTCCTCACTGCGGACCGTGTCCGAAGCGCGACATTCCGCCGTGGTGAAAGGCATCGCGCCCGCCGCCAAACAAAAATAGATCAATGTGTGTCTCATATTCTCTCCCAATTGAAATTAAAGGCGCACCGAAGCGCCAAGGCGAACCGAAGTTTCACGGTACGATATTCCCACAAAGTTAGAAGTGCTCGTCTGGTGGGTGACGTCGGCCATTAAATCAACGCTCTCCGCCAAAAGATACTTGATCCCCGTAGTGAACAGCAAAAGCGTGTCGCGCCGCCGTGGTTGCGAAGCCGGGTTGTTGGCGTAATCAGCGCTAAAGCTATCGAAGTCTCTCCAAAACTGGCTCAGGGTGGTGTCCCATCTAATTCGGGTGGCTAAGGGCAGGCTTGCCGAAAACTCGACCTTGATGCCCCGATTACTCTCACCCCCGGTTATTCGATCTTTTTCAAAGCGCAGTGAGGTAACTAAGCCGAGACGAACTTTATCGCGACGCCAGGTCGCCGTCAGACCATGGCTACTTCCGCTTACCATGGCGGTCGGAGCCGCCCCCAACGCTTGGGGCAATCCGTAGACATCGGTCGAAGGACGTTGTTGGTAGGCTCGCCAATCAAAAGAATTTTGGAAGGCAAATGTCAATAAGGGGTCGGGCTTGTAAACGACGTTAGCTTCCAAACTCGGTTGCGAAAAATGGTTCGAGTAGCGATTACCGAGGATGTCGAACGTTTGGGTCGAATAACTGCGACTGAGGTAAGCCAGGGCTGCCTCGAAAGCCAAGTCGCCGTAGGTAAGTCGACCGTATCCGCGGGCACTGGGAGCCAGGTAGGCCTCGCGTTGGGTTCCGCTCGCCACTACTACCAAAGCCGGGTGAATTTCGGTCGTGCTAAAGATAGGTGGAAACGTTTCTTGATGTTCCAGTCCCGCTCGTGCCCCTACCTCCCAATCCTCGTTGATGAACCAGACCGATTCCAGGGCGGATCCAAAACGGTGCCGATTGCCCAGCGTACGGAGCGGTTCGGCGGGAAAGAAACGAATGTCGGCGGCTGTCTCCCACGCAAGCACGGCGTCGGGTGAGATTTCGAGCTCCGCCATCAGGCGCGGCGTAGTCCGGATGAAATAACCCGCCCGCCTTTGCTCAACCAAGCTGACATTGTCGGTATGGCCAATCTCGAGGCCCATTTGGGGCGACAGGCTCAGTGCCGAGGCCGGTCCGCAGAACAGAATGCCGGCGACCCCCGTAATGAGGATTCTTTGACCGTAATGTTGCGCTATTTTTTTCATAGAAAGCCTATTCAGGAGAGCGCTAGATAAAATTTTCGAAGCCGCGCGGGCTCGACCCAATTCAGTCGGTGCAGAATTAAAATAGAAAAATTTAAGACAATGCGCCGAAATACCCGCCCCGGAAAATACCGCCGCGAGGAAACGGTCACGGGTTCGCGCATGGTAGTCCACCGGTTTTGGCGAAGCCGATCGCAAAGGGACACGTCTTCCAAGAAACCGTGATCGGGTTCGACGATCATCGACAGAAACGAAACCGGAAAAAAAAGGGCATTCGTCCACACCGCATGGCGCCCGTATTTCAGGCGAATTTCGTTTTGCCCTTTGGCGTAGAGCCGCAAGAGGGGGGTGTCTGGCTGGTAGCATTTAGGGAAGGCCCCGGCATGCTCTCCCTCTCTTTCGAGGCAGCTCGCTAGTTCCGTCAGGGCCGCCGATCCGATAAGGCAGTCGGCAGGCAGCACGAGCACGGTTTGGCCAGTAACGGCCGAACGCGCCCCGACAATGGTTCGCCCCACCGAGGGACGGGATCGCGGGGCGTCGAGATACGTCCACCCGAAGCGGTCGCATTCGCTTTGGGCGATCTGCGCCCCTCCGTCGCGGCTACCCCCATCGACCACGATTACCTGCCACTCGGTATGGCAAGTTTTCGCCCCTTCGATAGATTTTTTTAAGTGGTTTAAGGCGGTGGCAATGATTGGGGCTTCGTCGCGCATAGGCACGACTATGCTGCAAACGCGCACCACGGAATTGCCGACGACCTCGGCATTCCGGTGACAGGTTGAGCCCTTTTCCATTCTGTTAAGTTTCAGCGAGCTAAGCGCAGAACTCAAATGATAATCGCGCTATTTTTCTATGGCGGGGAGGCCGCACTGAGGCCATCTTCTCGCGCACCGGCGACATGGTCGGCGGGCACGAGATTTCGATTCGGATCTAACGGCCGGGCCGGATTACTTAGCCGCCCCGAACAGCCCTTCGTAGCGCGGCAGTCCTGGACCAAACCTTACTGGGCTTTGGTCATCGATATCTGAATTCCGTTGAACTGAAATCGCTGGAACTCCGCGATCGTAAATTGCAGATAGAGATCGCCACCGGCTGACTTACATTTAGTGAGTTCGCCCACGTAGGCGACGGTCAAGGCATCCGCCTGCCATTTCGGGTCCCCGTGACCGTACTCCACCGAGGCATCGCGGGACAAAACGATCGGACCGGGCTGCGGCAAAGAACAGGTCAGCAAGACGTTCACGCGCGTTCTAACGTGTTTTGCGGGACCATGCTGGAATTGCCTCACGTGGTTGAAGTTCAAAACGCCGTAGTTCAGCTCGGCCGTGATAATCCACTTGCCGTCGGGGATCTCCGCGTTGGGGATCAACGTAATGGAACCTAAGATAAGGTTGTGCGGGTTGTACTGATACTTCCAGACCGGCGATTCGGAAAACCCCCGATTGGTTTCATCGGGCAGCGCCCCTTCGAATAGAGGGTCCTTCACCCAGTAGTTTCCCGCGGAGTCCATATAGCTACCGCCGGCGGAAAAGTACCAACGAAGCTCATCCTTAACGTCCAGGGCGCCCACCTGTGCGGGGCTGGCTTGGACGGTAAGTCCCGCCGAATTGACGATGGCCCTTTGTTTAAACTCATCCACCCGAGGCTCGGTGAGCAGGACCAGCTGCCCCTGGATGAGACTTTGGAAATCAATCTTCGCCCAAGCGCTATTAGAAAGTAACACCACCACGCACATCAACCACCAACGGGAGCTCATCTTCCCCTCCTACTAAAGGGGAGTCTCAGAGCAATTCCCGTACCGGCGCGATCCAACCTAAACGGGCCGCGCTCGACCGACCCGTGGAGACCTTACGGCCCCAGTTGGACTTCCGCTGGTATCTAAATGGCTCTCGGAATTTTCGGTTTAGGTTCAGCCACCTGACGGCGGTGGCTGGCATGCCGGTTGCTCTACAGGCAATTGGGGACTGTAGAGGAGTGCGGTTGTGCTGGCGAAACGTAGAGGTTGGTCTTTAGTTCTTTTGGTTTGTACTTCACTGTCCTGGGGGGCGGAACCGCAAACGATTTTCGACGCCAGATCGCACTGCCAGCCGAACTTCCTGGCTAACTTTTGGAAATGCCAGGATGTGAGCGCCAAGGTAGCCACCAATCCACCCTCCCGGTCTGAAGATCAGGGGGTCAAAAACCTGTCCTTTGAGAATCAGCTGAGCCTAGCTCTGACGTGCACGTCGACCCAGCCAGTTGCGGTGACCTACCGAATGGGTCGGCTGAACGCGAAGCTAGGGCAGACTAACGACTTCCAGATCCAGACCCTCGTTACGCCCGTGGCATACGACGGGGACCAGTACGAGCTCACCGTTTCGAACCCTGCGGATTCCATTCTGGTGGACGGGTGTCGTCTCGAGGTCGTAAGCAATGTCACCGTACCCAACCTGGCCTCGGTAAAGGCTCGGGCCGGCGTCTTGAGCTCGGGGCTGTCCGAACAGATTGAGCTCTCTAAACGCTTGGATCTCGCCGCCACCTTACCTGCAAACTGGGTGGTGGCGCGAGAAATCAACCAACGGTTCCGCGACGAGCTAGTTCAAAAGACCGCCGTCCAATCCCAGCTTTCAGAAGAGCTAACCCAGCTGAAGTCGATCGCTTCGTCCCAGCTAAGCGCCGCGCAGCAACTCCGGATGAACGAGCTGGAAAAGAACTTTGGCCTGCTCGATACCATTCGTCTGGAGATCGACAATTTGGCATTGCTCGTGGATCAGCTGGGAGATGCCTTCCCCGACAACGATCTCTGCCTGTCCGGCGCCGCCCCCGATCCGGTTTTCTGCCTTTCAAAGGTGACGGAGGCAAAAGGCGCAGTGGATAAACTTCTGAACCAGAAGATCGAATCCGCGATGGCCCTTATCACCTTTCTCGACGACGAAGTCGTACGATTAGCGGCCTCCGCAACGGAATTGGACACGCAGGTTCAGCAAATCTTAGCGCAACTTCGCGTTTCGGTGGGGGAGCCGCAACCATGACGTTCACCGGAAAGAAACCGTGGCTCCTGGCATTTGCGTTCGTCAGTGCGCTGGGCCTAAGCGAAGCCAACTACTGGGAAGATCTCAAAACCCGCAACGGAACGACATTCGTCGGTTGGGAATACTCGACGGCCATCTGCGAAACTCGCAATAACTTCGATTTGGCGCGTGCTGGCGGCAATGGCTGGTACTGGGTTCCGATTTCCATTCCGGAGTTTTGCCGCCTAGCCCATCAGCATCGCAGCAATGGGTGTGACTACAAGAAGGTCCGTTCCCTCAGTGGCTTTTACGAAACCACGACTAACTGTTACGAACGCGACCGCATGGTCACCTGGTGTCAGGCCCACCGGAATTTGCACGATAAGCATTTTCGGTGTCGAAATCTGAACGCCGAACGGGATGCCCAACGTGACCGGGTTAACGCGGAGAGAAAACGGGCCTACGAGGTGTGGAAGGAACAGGTCAAGGAGAAGAAGCGAATTCTGCTCGTTGAAAACGAACCCGTCAGAAAGAACCTCGAACGAGATTTGAGCCATCAGCAATGGAAGCTAGCGGAAGCGAAGAAAGAGACTGTAATGGCCGAAGAGCGGGCCAAAGCGACTAAAGTAGTAGTCGACCAGTTTCTGGGGTTTCAAGATCGTTTCGTTCAAGAGCTTGAATCGAACTACCAGCAATTCGACCAACTGGTGGGGGATCTCGAGATCGCCATGGAGGAGGACGGTCAAAAAATCAAGGATGCCGTTGAAGTGCTTAAGGCGGTCATCGACGGATCGGTCTCGTCGGCGGTAACCAAAGAGACCCTCGTCCTTTTGAAGGAACGTCTGAAGGGGGTCGAGCAGAGCAATGGCGTATGCCAGAAAACTAAATCCAGTCGCAAGTTAAGCGAACTTCGAGCCTTGACCGCCAAGCTGAACGGCATGATCTCCGCTTACGAGACGAAGGTGACGTCGCTGAACCTTGCCGCAGAGTACGGTGAGCTGCGAGGCACTTTCGCAGCCAATCTCAGTACGATTGCGAATCAAGTCTCCTTGCGACGAGACTTTTTTGGAAAGGACGCCGGCGAGCTGGAAAAGCCACCTCAGTTCTGCCAGATGATTACGCAGGTGAGCTCACTGATCGAGGTGAGAGCGCTGCAAGCAACCACCGGGGGAGCGGGCGCAGCGTTGGGACAGGTGGCAAACGACTTCGCCCAGCAGGTGAAGAAGGCCCACGCGCAATTGATTGCCGGTCAGCAGCAGAGCGAGGCCAGCCGATTCATTCTAGGAATCGAGGCCTCCTTTTCGTCGAACCTAAATCAAGGAAGGGTCGCCGAGGCTCTGGCCGATCTCGAACGCTTGAAGTCGGGAAGTTCCCTTATGCTGGCGAATCTAACCGAGATGGGCACCGCCGAAGCGGTAGTGTCGTCACTGGCGAGCGAAGCTGGCCAAGCGAAGGAGCGGATGCTCAAGAAGAAAGTTCAGTTCTTGGACCTAGCGGGAATGCGGGCGCGCTCCACGACACGGTTGAAGCAAATTAAGTTGGTCATGAAAAAGGTAGGAAGTGATGCTTCGAATTCAGAAAGCACGCAGTTGGAATGGACCAGTTCGGTAGTTCCGAGAATTGTGGCCGCGTTCGGCCCTGCGTACGATTCCGGAATGGCCCCCTCCTTTGTCGATGAAAACGAATCGCTCGCCTTTGACGGACAGTTGGCAAAGGCCGAGATCGAAATCGAAACTTTTGTTGGCGCAAAGCAGGCGGCAGGCGGTACCCCGTGAAACTTGAAAATCTTCTTATGGCCTTTCTACTCGTGGGCGGAGCCACCTTGGCTTTTGCCGAAGGGGACATCTACATCGTAACCACCCCCAACGGGGACCAACATAGCTACCACTACCCGGTGGGGGCCCCCTCCGCCATCAACAGCATGCCGCCGGTCAAGATTAGCGGCGACGAGGCCGATTGTGCGGAAGGGCAAGATAGTGACAGCGGCTACCACTGCAACTTCTTGTCGCAGGGAAAATTTGACACCCTTAGTGAGGACTATCGGAAGTCGGCCGACAAGCAGATTACTGACTATAAGATTAGTCTCGAGAAGAAATTAGCCGAAGGCGATAACCCTCCCGCCGCGGGCGAAGTGATTCCGGAGCTCTCCTCCCTGAAGCAACAGATTGATCAAACTCTGGATGCTTGGGGTACCGAGTTCAAAGTGAACGAAGCCTTCATGAAGAAACAGCGTTTACTACTTTCAAATCAGGCGAAGGAGCGTTCCCTCAAGGAGGGTGACGCTCGCTTCAAGCCGGCGCCGTTCAATCGATTGCTGATGAGCGAAAACCCGAAGCTAAATGTCTTTGCGAATTTTCGCATGGTGAATGGCGCCAGTCTTTTCCCTCACGGGGTGTCCTTGCCCCCGTCCCCGCTGCTCATTACCTCGGGTGAGATGCTCTCCGTTGTCCGAACGGTGCTGGATTTCACTCCGGCCGGCATGGGACTAATGGTCGTGGAAGCAGTGTGGGGAAGAAGTCTTACCCCTCCTTTCGAGCCCCTGACCGAGGTCCAGCAGTCGATTGTCTTAGGAGCGGTTTTCATCGGGGGCCGGGGCTTTTGGAATAAGGCGGCGGCCGAGCTTGGTGGCTTGTAGAAGGCGTTTGAGAAATACCTGGGCGCTGGTGTGGCCAACTCGGGGGCCATGAAACAGATGATGACGATCATCGATAGTAGCCATTCGCTTTGGTACTACAGCCCCGTCAACAAAGGGGCCTTGCACGAGCTGTCGATCGGCGTGGGAACTGTGGCCGATACCTTTCGAAGTAGCAGCTATATTGCCAACCTTACGAAAACCGATGTGAAGTTGTACCGAGTTTACTCGGAGGGGATGGGCGATCTCGGTGCTTTTTGGTCGCGGGTCAAACCGACCGGCCCCATGCAAGCGACCGTGGACGCGGCGATTCACCCCAACTTCAACAACAACGCCGCCAAATGGATCGAAGTAACGGTTCCGGCCAATGAGCTTATCTATGAAGGGGTTGCGGGCGCTCAAAAACTGAAGCTCACCAATTCCTCCGCCGTGGTCGAGGTGCTAGGCGGCGGCAATCAGGTCTATATGACGAAAAGAATCCCGCGAAGCTGGATCAGCGACTCGGGCGAACTGGTGCCCCAATGACATTGATTTTATGCGCTGCTATTTAAACCGGTAGGCGGCCAGTTTGCCTAACGTCGTGCCGGCGGCGAGCCCGTCGGCGGAGAGGGCGACAAACTTCACGCCGAGGTGCCGGTGGCCTACCTTAGCGATCCAAGCGGTGATGAAGACGGAACCGGGTGCGCCTTTTTTGCCGACCTGCTTTTCGTAAACGCCCGCGGTGAAGGTACCGGCGGGGACCGTGACCTTTTCGATGCGCAGGGGCTTATCCCCGACCATCTGGGCGATGAGCACGCAGGGGCTTCGCGGATCTAGCTCCAGCTGTTTTTTTCCACTGATCCGATCGCAGAAATCGGTTTTGGTCAGGTTGCGCGTCGACCTTTGCTCGGGGATCGGTATCAGCGACTTGGTCACCCGAGTTTCGCTCCACGTTTCGAGCGTGGTGGGATTCACCACCCGGCTGCCCTCGCTTACCTCAGCCTCCACGTTCATCGTGGCGATCTGGGTCTGCACGATCCAACGACGGGTGCCACTGGTGGAGACGACGTTGGCTTTCCACTGTTTATCGCAATTCGCGGCGGAACTCAGCGGGGAGGCACCAAGGAAAAGGGCGATGGAGATCGTGAGCCGAAGCATGCGCCATACTCTCACGTCTGGCTCACCAGTGGCAAAACACCTGGATGCGCCACATCTCACCGTCGCCGAACACGGTGAGGCCACCCAGCTCGCGCGCCTTAGAATTGGAAGGGCAAACGTAGCTACCGGAGCTTCAATCGATCTGGGCACGCTCGCCCGGAACGTTTGGAGATGGTCTAAAGTGGGGGGGCTGTGGGCTACTTCATCCTTTGCACGCTATAATCCGCGAATGAAGCTTGTGGTAAGCGCCCTCGTCGTTATTTCCCTGGTGCACGGCGTTGCTCAGGCGAAAAAGATCACCTGTCTGGTCGACTTCGGGGCCATCTCCGAATCGTCGGAAGCGGAAGTGGTGACCTCCGCGACCTATTGGCGGCTCATAGACACGCTCGCCCCCGAGATGTCCCCCGAGCTGATGGCCAAGGTAGTGAAAAGCGGCGAACCGTTCGCGATCCCAAAAGAGGATTCCACGCTCGCTCTCCTCAAGCATATGAAACAGCTTCGCGAGATGGTCGCCGCCAAGGGATGGGAAACTCCCGAAGTGAAGGGGCGGCTGTTGGCGGAGCTGGGACTGCGCGCCGGACTCATCCGTGAGGCTGAGCGGAATCGGAACGTCGCTATCGCCAACGAGTGGGGCGACTACGATCTACCAGGTCCCGTGAGAGATGCCCCGCGGGGCGCGGGAAATCTCTTCGTGGCGATTACCAAGTCGGAGCCGCATCGGCTCATCGTGCACGATCGAGCTACACGGACCACGCGCGAGTATCCGCTGCCGGACGACATATGGAATCCGCCCGCCCTCTCCGCAGATGGGCAAACACTTTTCCTGCCGGCGCTCAAGAATGTGCTAGGCGTGCCGATCGTAAACGGGGTTCCCAATCTGACGGCCGCGGTCACGCTCAAGAATCCTTTGAAAGGTGGCGCTCTCACCGATCTAAAACCCCATCCGAACGGCCGCTATCTCTACGCATCAAACGGCGACAAAAAGATTGTGCGCTTCGACCTAAAGACGAACAAAGGGGTTAGCGTGAACGTGGAGGATTTTTACGATGGTATTTTCGTGCGCGACTGGGGAATCATTCCCGGCACGAATCACCTTTGGAGTATCGAACAAGGAAAACATGGCCGCCTTCTTCACCGTTTCAAGGTGAACGAGAAAGGAAAGGCGGAGCTGATAAGGGCGTCGATCACGCTCGAAGAGCCCATCGCTGGTCTGGCGTTCAGCGCTGACGGTAAGTCGGCCATCGGCTACACGTCCGAATGGGCGGGCCACGCCGCTCAACTCGATCTCACGCGGCGGAAGGAAACTTCGCTGATTCCCGAAGCCGATCGGCAAAAATACGGCAGCGTGAATTCCGCCGTTGCGCATCCGATTAAGCCTCAGGTAGCCATGCTGGTATCGAAGGCGGGCGACCGAAACGGTTACCGTATCGACTTCGTCGACGTGACGTCGACAACAATCGTGAGGTCGGTCCCGCTCAACCGTTGGGTTCAATCAATTGCCTATACGCCTGATGGCGAAGGGCTCATCATCACCGACACTGAGCAAACTCGGGTCCACAATGTTCGGAGAATGATGGAGGAACCATAGATACGTCTACGTGAACAACGACGGTCTACGAATCTATCTCGGCAGCTCTTCCCAGTGGCAATCCGCGCGTCCGGGGCGCCTGCAGCACGCGTTGATGAAGCGAACCGCCGCGAGGTCTTGCTTGCTGAGCCGGTGACCGACCCGAACTTCTGCTACTCCGTTGTCGGCGGGCATGAAGGGGGAGGAGGCGAAGCGCTTCGTCATGTGCGGAATGGAGTCGAGTCCGGCGGCGAGGTTAGTCATCGTGTCGCATCCCCGCTTGTTGCCGATGCGGTGGCAGGTGGTGCAAGCGCTCGCCTCGGGCGAGACGAGGTGCTTCGTTTTCCATTGGTGGCTCAAGCCACGGCCCGCGCCGACGATCCAGTACTTGCCTTGGGGATTCGAGGGAACGATGGGCTCCCCGTTGACGACGACCTGATCCACGTGAGGGCTATGGACCCACGGATCGGCGTCGTGGCAATCGGTGCAAAGCGGAGTACCTCCGGTGACGACCGGCTGGGTCTCGATCTGGCGCGGGCTCTTCCAGTACTTCAATCCCTCGGCGCTCCGGATCGGCGGAATGCGATCTCCGTGCCGGCCCGGATCGTAGGCCCCCTTCGGCGCCGTGCGGTTGGGGTGGTCGACGAAAAAGCAGGTGGCGCCCGTGACCGGGTTGTGTCCGATGAGATTGATGTCATCGTACATGTTGCTGTAGCGAGAGCGATTGAAGTAACGGCGGCAGAAAAAGACCCACTCGGTGGGAAAGCCGGCCTGCGGTTTCAATCGGCCGATACGGGCGTGCGGTACGCAAGGGTTGATGCCGGAGACCCACGTCTGAAAAGGGCTTCTAAGCAGGGAAGGGTTATCGCACTGGGTGTGGTATCCCTGGTGGTTCGTCCAGGTGATAGGCTTTCCGAGGTCACTGTTGAAAATAGGGATCTCTTCCCCCTCCGAGCAGCGGATGTCCGGAATGGTGCCCAGCTGCTTCTCACAGTCGGCGGCGTACTCGGCCAGGCCGTACGGGCCCGCGAGCGCGAAAGGGGCCGACAAAAGAAATAGAAGGGCGATGAATACTTTCATGGGTCCCCTCTCCTACCGCAAAAGCCCGTCTGGGATCAATCAGGCTCAGACGTGACCGATGGGCCCGGCGCACGACCCGATCCCGACTGCAACGCCTCGCTTGCCGGACCGTTTACGTTTTCGATCCCTCGGGAATAAATGTCGAAATCATGGTGAAAGATCAGGCGCTCATTTTCATCAATGAGCCATTAGGCGCGTCCCGTTTACTGGGAAAGTAGACGTCACAACGTTCCGACCCCTCGAGGATTGGCTCAAACGCTTCGGTGTACTGATCTGTAAGATCAGGAAATTTCAAAATGTCGCGACAGTAATTCGCAAGGGATTTTACGATGGCAAAGTACTTCTCCATTCCGTCAGGCTTAACTACGTAGAGATTTGCCCCTTCGCATGCCATTAGCATCTCGGATGTCGGCTTGGCGCCGCTGAACAGAACAACCGGAAGTGGCTTCAAGGTCGGACTCTTTCTCATCTCCGCCAAGATCTCAAATCCACTTACTTTAGGTAGATTGAGGTCGAGAACGACTAGATCAGGTCTTGGGGCATCGGCATACTTACCTACTTTTTTGAGAAAGAGCAGGGCTTCGCTACCGTCACTAACGATCTCCAGCTGCGTATCTCCAGCGTCTTCCAACGCAAGCTCAAATAGCTTTTGGTCGGCCACGCTATCTTCCGCTAAAAGAATGGTAATCTTCACGGATGTCTCCCGACCTGGAGTGCTCTTTTGGGAATCGTAAAGAAAAAGGATGACCCCTTTCCAGCTTCTGATTCCACCCAGATACGTCCCTCGTAGCGGTCGATGATTTTTTTGCAGATTGCTAGGCCGATTCCGGTGCCGGGATATTGTTCCGGGCCGTGTAACCGTTGGTAAATCAAAAAAACGCGGTCAGCATATTTCTTGCCAATTCCGATACCGTTGTCCTTGACCGAAAATTCCCATTCAGTCTCTTTCTCCCGGGACGAAATATGAACGGTAGGTTCTTCAGCACCCCGAAATTTGACGGCATTGGTGATGAGGTTTTGAAATACTTGTGAAATGAGAGCCCCACTCGCGTTTATCGTGGGCAGCGAATCGTGACTAATCTTAGCGTGGGACGCCTGCAAGAGAGGCTGAAGGTCGGCAATCGTTTTGTCCACGAGAAGCGAACAGTCCGTTGGTTCATAATTCAGATCCTCCCGGCCTGTTCGAGAGAAAGTTAATAGGTCCTCCACCAGAGCTTTCATCCGCCGCGCGCTATCTATTCCGATCTGAATAAACCCCCGAGCTTCCTGATCGAGTTTTTCTCCGTGCCGTTTCGAAAGAAGCTCCAAGTAAGTGGAAATCTGACGGAGCGGTTCTTGAAGATCATGGCTCGCTATATAAGCAAACTGCTCGAGTTCCAGATTGGTTTTGACGAGATTGGACATGGCGCCGCGAAGCTGTGTGTTGCTTAAACTCAGCTCCTTGCGCCCTAGCTCCGAGTATCGGGCGGCGGCCTTCCGAATTCCACGGTCGATGAAGGCATGGAGAATCTCCTGCGTCACCGTAGCCAAAGGACGTTCCTCCTCTAAGCGTCTAACGATCACCTCGCGAAGCAGCTGATACTCGCGGATGACCTCATCGAGGGTGTAGTTTCCTAGCTTCGCGCGTTCTTCTCCGTGCTCGCAAGCTACCTCAGCGTTGGCATCGGCCTGAGCGGCTGATTCCGGCGTGCTGAGTGTCTTAGCCATTTGGTCCAAGAAGCCAGGCAGCGAGTTGACGAGCGAGAGTCTAGGAACGTGCTTTGCTGCTGGTACCTCGTCGCGGCAGCGTTTCTGCCAGGTTTCGATGATCTGGGGCTTCGCGAGGACAAGGAGTTCGCTCGCGTGACGACAGCTCAGAGCTTTATCGGTCTCGGACATTGTCGTGATTCCTTTCGATCGCGCCCACTAACTACCACTTACCGCTGGATTCAAACTTCTGCCTTACAGTCCCCTATGGCAACCGAATCCGGGAATATCAATTGACGCCCGGTTATTCGAAGTGCCGGATCATTCCGGACAACGTCTCTAAGCGAGGGTCGCTCAGGTAGTCAGGTAGAATGAGAAGATGGTGCCACGGCTCTTTCCGTTACTCTTGGCTCTTCTGGTCGGGGCAGAGATCCGCGCGCAGTGGCCGCCCTGTCCCGTCAGCTTTCGGACGCTGGTTGACCAGCAACGGCAGAGCCTCCAACGGCTACCCGCCGAAGTGGAGATCACCTGGGACGGCAACACCTTCAAGGCAGACCGGGTGCTGGGGCAAAGCCTATCGGTCCTATTGCTCGGACCGGACCAGGTCGATGTCGCCAAGATCTACTCCGTGAAACAATCGGGCTACGCCCATTTCGAGTATTGGGCCACGAAGTTTTTCGCGGAGAAGGGATTCCTCGTCGTCGAAACCGATCTCCCCGTGAAACTTAAAGGACAGACCGACGCCACCCTGGCCCAGCTTAAGCAGCTCTTGCCCTTCGATGACGGCGGCACCGACTTCGTTCTCGTAAGAAAGCGTTACGTGGGCTCACCCACAAGGAGCTAAAAGCGAAAGTCGGGAAACCGGATGGCCTCACCGCGGAACAGTACGACAAAATCAAAGCCGACATGAATGCGACGGTGGAAAGGGCGAGCGATCTTTTCACGAACGGTGAGTTCATTCCCTGGCTAGCCTCCAAGGGACATACGCCAGAGGAGGTCGGCATGACGAAGGGTATGGGCCGCACTACCGACGTCTACGAGGGCAACATGATCTACACCCCCCGCGGGTGGGTTATCATCGATCCTTAGCGTTCCGAGATGCTGCACCCGTTACTTTCCCGGCCGATCTTCAAAACGGGAACACCTCGTCGATGATCGTGGGGCCATGCTGGAGCAGGTAGTCGCGAAAGTAGGTGCTTTTCGGAAACGACGACAAGATGGAGGGGACGTTGGGGGAAATGGTGAGCCTGCTGTGCGATCCCAATTCAGGGAAGACGTTTATCTGTTCGACCGCCCACGCCAAGTCCAGCTAACGATGAGTCGTAATGTATTCCACCAAGTCGATCTTGGTTAAAATATTCTCCGGCTGATTGTCGCCATTCACCAAGACCGCACTGCCGGTCCGTCCCAGCATTTCCTGCAGCACGCTAAGTGGCGTCGTGTCTTCCACGCTCGCCACACTCCGATTCATGATGCTGTAGATGTGAAGGTTCGGATCCAGCTCGTTGGTCGCTAGAAATTGCAGCAGGCTGTCTTCGGTCAACATGCCGCACAGACGGCCGTCTTGGGTGACCGGGATCTGCGAGATCCCTTGCTCGCGCATAATGGCCATCGCGTCTTTGGCGAAAGCGGTGGACTCTAGGCTGACTAGCTTGCGTTTGGCGTGGCTGCGGGCCATCTCCCCCACGCTTCCCTTGAGCTTAGGCCCTTCGGAGAACTTGTTTTCGCGCATCCATTTGTCGTCGAGGAACTTGCTCATGTAGTTGCGCACGCCGTCGGCGAGAATCACCACACAGTTTTGCCCCTTCTTTAGCTTCGAAGCTTCCTGAAGGGCGGCAAACATGGCCGAGCCCGAGGACCCGCCGCACAAAAGCCCTTCTTCTTTAATCAGCCGACGGGCAATCGTGAAGGATTCCTGGTCGTTCGTTTTTACCCAGCGCGTAATCGTCTTGAGGTCCAAAACGTCAGGCACAAAGTCGTAACCGATCCCTTCGACCTTGTACGAAGCAATAGTGGTTCCGCCACCCAAAATCGAGCCGACCGGATCCACGCCGATGACCTGCACGTTGGGGTTGTGCTCCCGCAGTCGTCTGGCCACGCCGGTAATCGTGCCGCCCGTGCCGGCCGAAATCACGACCATATCTACTTGACCTTGCAAGTCGTCGATTATCTCCTGCGCGGTGGTTTCGTAATGCGCAGTCGGGTTGGAGGCGTTGCCGTACTGATCCAAAATGTGGGCATTCGGCAGCTCGCGCTGAAGCTTACGGGCGACGCCAATGTGGCTTTCGGGGGCCATGCTGGCCGCTTCGGTGGGAGTGCGAATGATTTCCGCCCCCAGCGCTTCCAGCACCACCTGCTTTTCGCGGCTCATTTTTTCCGGCATCGTAATGATCACGCGGTAGCCGCGTACTGCCCCGGCCAGCGCAATGCCGATGCCGGTGTTTCCGCTGGTCGGTTCAATCAGAGTATCGCCGGGCGCAATGCGGCCAGCTTTTTCCGCGTCCATCACCATGCGGTACCCGATGCGGTCTTTCACCGAGCCGCCGGGGTTTAAAAATTCGCACTTTGCGTAGAGGTTGCATTCCAAACGGCTAGCGAGCCGGTTGACCTTAACCAGCGGCGTGCGCCCGATAACCTCAAGAATAGATGGATAAAGCATGAGTACCCTCCCTGACCGAAGCCCAAAGCACTATCTAAGCGTGTTCGTTGGTTCTGGTCAAAGATCTCAATAGAGGCGAACTCCGAACCGTAGGGTCGGGGAAGTCCTTACTTTTCTCCGCCCTTTTGGAAGTCACGTAGCTCTTGAATCGTCGAGTCCGGTTTTCACACCCTGGTACCCATTCCCACCGCTACCACTGAAAGTGAAAGTCCTTTGGTGTGGTGACCTCCAGATTTACCTTCAGTTGGCTCGTCTTGCGGGGGGCGATCGAGAGGTCCCAGCTCAGCCAGCCGTTCTTCGGCTCCTGCTGACTTGCGATCTCGCGCTGGCCGTCCTGCACCGAGGCCTTCCAGGTAACGGCCACTGCCGCCATCTCGGAGACGGGAACCTGCTCGTACACCTTCAAAGTCTTGGAACCGCCCGCGAAGTTTTCGACATCCACGCGGACCTGGCGGCGGTAGGCGTTTTCTTTGGCAATGACTCCGCTAGTCCCGTTACTATCCTCGGCCATTCGTGTGACCCGCAGGTTGTGTTCCACACCGGCGTTGATTGCGATCTCTCCTCCTTTGGTCACTGGCTCGAGCCGGCTGGTCTGCAGGTAATCACCATCGTAGAAAACCATCATCCCGCCCGAGGCGAGTCGCCAGGGAAAGGGATTTTTCAAGGTTCCCCGGCGGAACGCCCGTGGGTATTGCGCGGCGACTAGTGCGAGGTGCTCCTCGTACGGAGTAGATTTGCGCGACAGAAAGATCTTCGATTGGGCCCCCGAGGCGGGAACGGTTTGACGGCCGGTGATCTCGAAGGTGCTGGCGAGTCCGTGGGCCCCTTCCTGCTCCGAAGCGTCGGCCTCGCCGAGCTCCGACTTGTCTTCTTGCTTGCTGGACACCGACGTCTTTACCTTTTCAGCCTCGTGGTACGTGAGGAGGTATGGAGAAAGCGACGGCGGCTCGGTGCGCAGCTCGTTGGGCAGGTTACTTAGCGTGAGCGCAACATCCTTCCATTCCTCGCCCGTGCGTTGCCAGACGAGCGCGTGTTGCTCGAGGGTCGCCTCGCTGGTGCGGGGAGAAATGCGTAGATCGTAGGTAGGGGACCAGCCGGTTCCGGTCACTAGGTACTGAATGGTGACGTCGACGGTGGCCGCCTGGTCCGCCACTACGTCCACGAAGACGGCGAGGCCGCCCTTGTCCGACACGGACTCGAGCTGGCCAACCCGATTGCTCACCAGATCGAGGCGGCGTTGCGCCTTTTCGAATTGGTCGAAGAGCTTCTTCCAGGTGCCCCGCATTTTCGAAGATTGGGCTTCGAGCAAACCGAGGTACCCGCGGAAACTCTCGCGGGTCCAGGAGTTGGCGTGCAGGTTGTACGAGAAGGAGTCACGATAATGGTGGGTGGTGCGGGCCAGGTTTTCAGCCTGTTCGTGCAGTGCCGCCGCTTTCTCCTGAACCTCCGCCAGCTCGTCGTTGAGCTTTTGCCGCTCGGTCTTCAGCTTTTCGAGCTCCGCGTTTTCCGAGCGGAGTCGGTGGCGTGGCTCGGTACGGATTCCCAAGAGTCGGACCGAGTGCTTCTCCGAAAGGTAGGCCTTTAGGCTGGCCACGTCGGCCAGCGGCGTGATGTCCTCGAAGGTCACCGTCGTACCCCCGGCCTTCAGCGCGGCTTTCTGTTGGCGCCGGACCGATGCCCTATCTTTGAATAACGTCACCGACGTGATACCCGAGTTGGCCGCCGCGGACGCCAGCGACGGAAGCCACATACCCCAAACCAGCCACGTAGAAAGTTTCATGTCAGTTGAGCTC
>JBGSST010000405.1:0-10606 GCA_041736915.1 Bdellovibrionota bacterium | reverse complement strand
TACAGCTGCCGCAGCTGCTGGGTACGCGACGCGTGGGCCCGGATTTGTCGCGCGAAGGCGGCCTTCGCTCCAACGATTGGCATTACGCCCATCTGTTCCAGCCGACGGCGGTGGTGCCGCAATCGGTGATGCCGTCTTACGCGTGGTACTTCGAACTCAAGAACGGAGTGCCTACGCCGAAGAAAGAGGCCAAGGCGCTGGTGGCGTACTTGCAATGGCTCGGCTCGAGCCGGACGGATTTACAGGACCCAACGGAAGGTGGAGATTATGAAACCGCATCGCTTCCCCCCGAAAATTAAGGCAGTACTGGCCGGAGTGGGCCTGCTGACGCTTTTCTCCCTGCTCGTCATGGGCGTGCAAAGCGGAAGCTGGAACGAGAGCTCGAAGTACTTTTGTTACTTCTACGCGGGCGTGGTCACCATCTTCTTCATCGTTCAGATCGTAGCCTTCGTGCTGAGCCACGCCGAGTACTCCGGCGAGGTCGAAGGCCCCAAGTACGACATGATCGTGAACGAAGAGCGTGAGTGGGTCGGCCATGAAGCTAGGTAACCGGAGCTCATTCGTACTTCCTTGCCTAATCTGTGGCGTGGACTCGGGTCCGGTGAAGTGGTTTCTAGCGCTCTTCATCGGCAGCCTCGTGCTGGCCTCGGTGGCCTTTATTTTTTGGATGATTGGAACTAAACGCGCGCGCCTGCAGGACTCTAACGGTGCGTTACCCCTGGAAGCGGAGGCTCGCCTTGAAGACTGAATCGGAAGTCGATTTTTTGAAGTACCGAGATGACAAAAAGCCGATGCCGCTTTTTTTGAAAGTGGTCTGGGGGCTCTTGTTCGCCTTCATTGCGGTTTACCTCGTTAGGTATGCGCTTCCGGACTTGCGCCTGTGGCTGGCCAAGTGAGACGTGCATGATAGTCGAGCCCGATCTTCCCGAACCAGTACGGCGTCCGGTAACGCCCCAGTCCGAACAGGCGAGCCGCTGGGATCTCCGCGTGGCGCTGCTCGGGATCATTACGGCTTATGCAGCCCTGCATAAGCTCGTTATTCCGCTGTTTCTACGTTTTACCCGCTTGAGCGACACGTCCTATGCGCAGGTGGATACCAGCCTCGTTCATGCGCTTTTACTGTTTCATGCGGTGCTGCGGCGCCGGGTGGGGCGCTACTTGGGCTTTCTCATCGGCGCGGGCATCGTGCTGGCCGGAGTGGAAATTGCGCACGTGGCGACGGGGCAAACGGGCGGGTGGCTGGCGTTCAGCCGTTTGCTGGCTTCGATTCCCATCGGGGCGGTTTGCTTGTCGGCGGCGAGTACGCCGGAGTTTAAAGGTAACGGCTTGTGGGCGCTGGCCGGCGCCGCCGTGGCATTCGTTTGGAAGGGGGTTCTATGAGCTTCGATCTCTGGATCCATATTCTGGAACTCATGATGGTGGCGGGGATTGCGTTTGTGGTCTTCTACACCAAGAGAAACACTAAAAATCGGGAAGGGAAAAATGAAGCCCCCAAGATCAAGATCGGCTGAGAAACGCCGCGGACTCTGGTTTCTGCTGGCCTGGGCGATTCTCATCATCTCCGGGATAATCGAGAAGCGGATGTACGGTCATCCCGACCGGATGATGTTTTACCACCTTCCGGCGGCCATGTTTCTCGTGCTGTCCTGCTACGAGCTGTCGGCCCCGTACCGCCGCCGCAACCGCGCGGCCCGTGAGCTTTGGGAGAAACGGTTCGCCACCCCGGCACGGCCCGGGCGGTCCCCCTCCCGTACCCCTGAAGTCTCTTTGCGTTCGTAGAAAAAAACTGGCAAGCCTTGTGCCGGTAGTTTTTTCTCGCGCCGTGCAAGCAATTGAACGCATTGACCGCATCCACCACCATAGCGCCTCATTTTCACTGAAAGAAGGCCAGCTATGGAAACCACTCGGCGTGTAGTCATGATGGGTTACGGTGCAGTCGCGCAGTGCGCTCTGCCGCTCATTTTTAAAGAGCTCAAGCTAGCTCCCCAGCAACTTACCGTTATCGATTTCGAGGACAAGCGCACGGCGCTGGCTCCCTACTTAGGGCAGGGTGTTACCTTCGTTCAGGCCAAAATCGAGAAGAGCAACCTGGCTTCGATGCTGGACAAGCATCTGAACACGGGCGACGTGCTAATCGATCTCGCCTGGAACATCGACTGCGTGGAGCTGCTTTCGTGGTGCCACGAAAAGGGCGTGCTTTACCTCAATACCTCGGTCGAGGTGTGGGACCCCTACGAGAACGCCGAAAAGCTGACCCCGCAGGAACGCACGCTGTATCACCGCCACATGAAGGTGCGCGCGCTGACCAGCTCTTGGAAAACGCCGGGGGCCACCGCGGTGCTCGAGCACGGCGCCAATCCGGGGCTAATCTCGCACTGGACGAAGTTCGGTCTGATGGAAATCGGCCGCCGCCTGATGGCGGAGAACAAGGCCGAAGGGGCGCGCAAGGAGAAGATTCAGCAGGCGATGACGTCGTTGGATTTTCCGGTGCTGGCGCAGCAGCTGGGGGTGAAGGTCATTCACTGCAGCGAACGCGACACCCAAGTAACCAACGTGCCCAAGCAGGTCGATGAGTTCGTGAATACCTGGAGCATCGAGGGTTTTCGCGAAGAGGGAACGACCACGGCCGAGATGGGCTGGGGAACCCACGAGAAGACTTTGCCGGCCATGGCGTACGAGCACGCCGAGGGGCCGAAGAACCAGATCTGCCTCGCCCGCATGGGGATGAACACCTGGGTGCGGTCTTGGGTGCCCAACTACGAGATTCAGGGCATGGTGGTTCGTCACGGTGAAGCCTTCACCATCTCGGACAAGCTTACGGTGCGCGAGAACGGCGTGGCGGTTTACCGTCCTACCGTGCACTACGCCTACTGCCCGACCGACTCGGCGATTGCCAGCTTGAACGAGTTGCGCGGTTACAACTACCGGCTACAGCCTAAGCTTCGCATCCTGAACGACGAGATTACGTCGGGGGCGGATATCCTGGGCGCGTTGCTGATGGGTCACGACTACCAGTCTTGGTGGGTGGGCTCGCTACTCACCATCGAAGAGTCGCGCCGTTTGGTTCCGAATCAGAACGCCACGACGTTGCAGGTCGCCATCTCGGTGGTCGCCGCAACCGCGTGGATGATGCAGAACCCGGACAAGGGCGTAGTCGTTCCCGAGGATCTGCCGCACGACTTCGTGTTGAAGATCGCTAACCCCTACCTGGGCGAGTCCATCTCGACCCCGTCGGATTGGAACCCGGTGAAGAACCGCGCGACCGCGGCCTTTGGCCAGTACGCGCCGGCGGATATCGACACCCAAGACCCGTGGCAGTTTAAAAACTTCCTCGTCGGGCAGAGCGAGTAAGTTAGTGCCCAACGGCTGGCGTAAAATCGTGATCGGCGCGGCTCTCCTTCTAGGGACCGCGCTGTTCTTTTTTGGCCGCACGTCCGGGCCGGCTCCACTGAAGATTCTCACCTGGAGCCAGTACCTTCCGCCCGAGTTCATCCAAAAGTTCACCGCCGAGACGGGGATTCCGGTCGAGGTAGGCACCTTTTCCAGCAACGAAGAGCTGTTCGCGAAGCTGCGGGCCGGGGCCACGGGCTACGACATTTTGCAGCCCACCGACTACCTCGTGGACCGATTGATTCGTTTGGGAATGCTGGCGCCGTTAGATCGGAAGCTTTTGCCCAACGCCGGGAACGTGGCGCCACACCTGGCGGCGGTTCCGTATGATCGCGGGCTTCATTTTTCGATGCCCTTCGTAGAGGGCAGTACGGGGCTCATCGTAAACCGCAATCGCATCACCTTGCCTGACGAGCAGATCGGCTGGGCCGTGCTGTTTGAATCGAAGGATCCCCGCGGTACGTTTCTGCTCGACGACATGCGCGAGGTTTTTGCGGCGGCCATGCTGTGGAAGGGGAAAGACCCCAACCAGTTCGACGAAGCGGGTATCGCGGTGGCCGCGCAGGTTCTGCGGGAGGCGCGTGAGCACTTCGTTTCGTTCAACTCCGAGCCCGTCGCCGTCGTTCAGCGCACCGATATCACCGTGGCCCACGCTTACTCCTACCAGGGGGCCGAGGCCGAGAAGCTAAAGCCCGAGCTGCACTACGTACTGCCTAAGGAAGGGGCGCTGAGCTGGGTCGACACGATGGTAGTGCCGGCGACTTCGAAGCGGCCGGCCGACGCGCACCGGTTCATCAACTACGTTCTGGACCGCACGAACAACGAGTACCTGCGGTCGATTAATGGTTTCCCCTCGGTGCTCACCCCCGGTGAGGAGTCCACCAAGAAGCGGATCTTCTTCAAAGACCTGACCCCGGAAGGGTTCTTACGGCTCGGCCGGGCGTGGACGGAAGCGAAGACGGGTTAGTGCCACCTCACTTTCCCTTGCCACACCAATCCCGTTCGCTAAATTATTCCGATGTCCTTTGAATTTCACATCCGCCCCATCGGCGCCGAAGACGACGCCGCCGTGAAGCGCATTATCGAAAAAGTGATGACCGAGTTCGGTTGCACCGGGGAAGGTTACGCCATTCACGATGCCGAGGTTCGGCACATGACCGAGTCGTACTCGAAAGAGCGGACTCGTTACTGGGTCGTGCTCAGGAACGGAGAGGTCGTCGGCGGTGGCGGCATCGCGCCCCTGCAAGGGGGCGACGGTAAAACGTGCGAGCTGCGTAAGATGTACTTTCTCGAAGAGGCCCGGGGAATCGGCGCCGGCCGCAAGCTGATGGAAGAGGCGCTGAGCTTTGCCAAGTCGGTCGGCTACACGAAGTGTTACCTCGAGACCGTGGACCAGATGAAAGACGCGCAGAAGCTCTACGAGAAAAATGGATTCACGCGCGAGTGCCAGCCGATGGGAAATACCGGCCACTTCACCTGCGACACGTGGTACTCCCGCCCGCTTTAGGGTGACTTGAAACGGAAGAGGGCTTCGGGATTGGTGTCGGGCGCCGTCACCGTCGGGGAGGCGAGGGGCGTTAGCTTGCCGTCTTGCCCGATGGAGTACTGCGAAAGCGTACCGGAGGCGCGGTTGGCCACGTAAAGGTAACGGCTATCGGCGGAGACAACGATCCCTACGGGCTCGGCACCCGTGGTGACCGTGGCCGGCGTCATGGCCGTGATGGCTCCCGGGGTGGCGGTGGCGGCGGAGATAGTGAACTGTCCCACGTTGTTGCCGGTGGTGTTGGTGACGTACAGCCACTTTCCATTCGGCGCGATCGCAATGCGCGAAGGAAGGATTCCGCCCGACGATACGGAGTTGAGAGTCATGGCGGCGAGCTTGCCGTCGCCCCCGACGTTGTACTGGTAAACGTTGTTGCCCTGTAGCGCGTAGGCCCGCAGGTCGACCGATACGACGACCTCCTCGACGGCGCCGGGGAGGGTGACGATGGGTATGTTGAGCGGCGTAAGAATGCCGCTGCCGCCGATGGAAAATTGATAGATGCCGGTAAGCCCAGCGGCATAAAGGTACTTCCCGTCGGACGTCATGCTAATGGCCAGCGGGGCGCTCACCGTGACGGTGGCCGGAACGAGCTCGGACAGGGTGCCGTCGCCGCCGATCGCGTATTGGGAAATCGTGGAGTTTGAATAGTTGGAGGCGTAAAGAAACTTACCCCCCGGATGAACGGCGAGGCGGCGGGGACCGGCTTCGGTTTCGATCGAGGCCGGGGTCAAAGCCGCGGGCACGTTTCCACTGACCGAAAACTGAAAGATCTCATTCGTGGTAAAGCTCGCCACGTAAAGAAACCGGCCGTCCGCCGTTCCTGCCGCGTGAGCGACGCGGGTGCCCGCTTCGATGGCGGCCTTACTGCCGGGGGTGAGACGCCCATCCGCCGCAATGGTGTAGATCGCCATGGATCCGTTCGTCGATCTCCCGCCTTCGAAGGCCGCACCGATTAGGTCGGTACCTCCACCACCGACTGCCTGGCAGCGAAGAAAAAATACCAAGGGGGCGAGGGCGAGGAGGGGGAGCTTTTTCATGCGATCATTATAACCCGGCGGCTCGAAACCTATCGAGACCGCCGGATTACGGTTTGGAAGCCCTATTTGCCGCGCCGCTACTGCTCCTAAATGTCCGTAAGTGCGGGGAAGAATCAATTTAGGAAGCCGCGCCGGCGACAATTTCATAGTGAGGTCTCACCCACACATAAAGCACAGGAATTGCTCATTTGTTTCGTTGATAACGCGATAGGTCATTGTTGGCGTGTGGGTAAACCGGTACGGCTCATTTATGTCGGTCTCGCACACTTTGGGTTTTGGGGAACGTTTGAGGGAAGAATGGCGGGTTCGCCAGAAAAAGAATCCGTCTTACTCGCAGCGGGCGTTCGCCCGCAGTTTGAATCTCGACCCTTCCGATCTGAACAAGATGATGAAGGGCAGCCGCCTACCCGGGCGAAAGGTGGCGGGCTCCATCGGCAAGAAGCTCGGCTGGGCCGAGGCCGAAACGGAGATCTGCCTGCGTTACCAGGCCGAAGCCGTGCCCGGCCGTACGCCGCTTGGGGAAGAGCTATACGAGGCGCTTTCCAGCTGGAAGTACTTTGCCATTCTGTCGCTTACCGCGACGAAAAACTTCGAGTCGAGTGTGGCCTTCGTCGCGCGGAAACTCTCGTTGCCCGTGGCCGAGGTGGAAGTGGCGGTTCTGCGCTTGAAGCGTTTAGGTTTGCTGGTGGTCGACGCGGACGGCCGGTGGCGCGATGCCTCGGCGGGGCAAACCACTTCGCTTGGCGATCCCACGGCCACCACGACTTCGCGCCGCAAGCTGCAGAAAAGTTACATTGAACAGTCTTTGAGAACGCTCGAGACCATCGCGGTCGACAAGCGTAATCACACTACCGTGACGATGACGGGGGACCCAAAGCGGCTATCCATGGCGCGGGACATGATCACGGTGTTTCGCCGGGACCTCGCTCACTTCCTAAGCCAGGGGGAGTGTACGGAAGTTTACTGTTTGAATCTCGGCCTTTTTCCGCTGACGGCCGAGACCGCCAGCGAAGTGGTCTGCTAGAGGCAGCGTTTACACGGGGGCGGGTACGGGATTTCCCTGCCATGTCTCGCGCGTTGCTAACTCAGACTTCGTGCTGCCCACCCGTGCGCCGAATACCGACGCGATCGCCGACACGAGTAGGCCTACGAACAGCGCGAGGCTGAGCGCGGCCGTTGCTTTACGCGCCACCTCGGCCGCCTCTTTGGCTTCCGGGCTTGCGGCCTTCTCCTGCGCGATCTTGGCGACCTGTTCCGGAGTTACCCGCAGATCGACGAACGTCACGGCCTTACCCTCCAGCAATTTGAGATCGGTCACAATGCGGGGCTTGGTGCGGTTGATTCCTTCCAGCACCGCCAGGGCCCCCGCGCCGGTTCCCGCGGCAGTTAAGACGGGCAGCAGCACCATCGCCCCGACGAGGCCGGCCGCGACCACTACCGTGCTCCACGTGGCCAGTCCGGGATAAACGAAATCAACGGAGTCGTGGTGAGGGTACAGCCGCGAAGCGATGTAACCTCCCGCAAAGTAGGAAAGGGCCATGGTAACTCCCAGATAAAGGGAACCTCCCACGCCTAAACCGATCCAGGACAAGCGGTCGTTGGTCTGCTCGAAGGGGAAGGCCAGAAGGCCCAAAGCCACGCCGAGCAGCACGAACATCGCTTGCAAGCCAACGCTGGTGACAGCACCCAGCAGAATACCGCTCCACCGGCTGGAGTTAGCCATCGTAGCCTTAGTCATTTATGCCGCCGCCGATTCCTGCTCGTCCGTTTTTTCACGGTGAACGCTATGGCCACGACCACCCTGAAGCCGTTCGAACGCGAGCTCGAGCTTGTCGCCCAGCTTCTCCAGCTTTTCCTCGCCCAGCTCTTTTTGGAGCTTAGGAAAATACGCTTCCTCTTCTTCTTCAACGTGGTGCTCGACGATTTCCTTTAGCACCGTGATGCGCGCCATGAAGGCTTCATCATTCGTGCGCGTGCGCGACAGCTTGCGCAGCAAACTTTTTACGATATCGTGCTCTTCATAGGCTTCGAGGGTCATGTCTTCATCTACCGGCCGGCCGGCGGGATAAAGGAGCTTCTCTTCAATTTTCGCGTGGTACGTGAGCTTCTCGTTGATTTCAGCGAGCAAGGATTTTCGCTCCGCTCCGGCACCCGATTTGTCTTTGGTCGCCTCAATCTGTTCGAAGAGGGCCTCGACTTCACGATGTTGGGATTCCAAAAAATTAATGGCGTTCATAGTGTGTTCTCCTTACGCGAGTACGTAGAGCAAGAGACATACCAACGGAATGGGGCCAGCTCCCGAGGCTTTGGGCGGCGGAATGTATCGAATTGGTACCTTACTGGTTCAAGAAGGTGTCTTCATCGGGGTATAATCAGCGGCATGTTCGTAAATTTGGGACGACGGCTTGAAGCATGGACGCAGGCGGGGCTCATCTCGGAATCTCAAAGCGCGGCGATAGCGGCGTACGAGAAGACTAACGCGCGACCGTGGTCGTTGTACGGCCTCACGGGAATCGGCGTAATGACCGTCGCCACGGGAGTGATAAGTCTCATCGCCGCGAACTGGTCGGACATTCCCTCGTTCGTGAAGCTCTTGGGTTACTTCCTTCTGCAGGCCGCCTTGGGTGTTTGGGCCATTCGCCAGCTGCCGCGGTCCGGAATTTGGCGCGAAGCCTCGCTGCTGCTCTACGCGCTCGGCTTTCTCGCGGGGATTGGCCTAGTCGCGCAGATCTATCATCTTGGTGGTTCGGGCTGGCGGGCGTTGGCGTTCTGGCTTTTTCTCACCGCGCCGGTGGTGCTGCGGGCGGAAGGGGCACTCTTCAACCACGGCTGGGTGCTGACGTTGCTCTATACGGCCGCCGTTTGGTCCATCGAGTACCGGCATCCGGGGCTGACCGATGAGCTACGCGTGTCGCTGGCCGCAACGATTCCGCTGACGCTGACGGGGTTGGGATTTTTCTCCGAGCGTTTCTTCTCGCTACCGCGCGCGTTCCGCGAAGCGATTCTCACCTGGGGGCTCGCGTCCGTACTGATCGCGGGCACGATCACCGGAAATGTGCTGTGGCATACGGGCGGCCACCGGGAATTGCAGAAGTTTTTGAACTACCTGGCGTTACCGTGGTGCGCCCTACTGTTCGCCGCGGCGGGTTCGTGGCTTCGTGGACCGGCGACGCCGCGGGCGTTGCGCGGAGTTACCGCGGTCACCCTCATTGCCTGCGGCGTGTACTTCACGCTGCCGTTCTTTTTGCCGCCCGATAGCCGCGGCGTCATGGTGAATCGGATTATCGGCGCGGGCGGTTTCATCCTCATCGGCTTACTCTGCTCGGCCGCGGCGGCGCTGGGACAATACCGCCGGCTGTACGATCTAGCGACGGCGCTCGTCACGATCCGCATTTTGATGATCTACTTCGAAATCTTCGGTTCGATGACGAGTACGGGGCTTGGCCTGATTTTGACGGGTGGCCTTATCTTGGGGCTGGCGCGCGTGTGGCAGAAATACCGGGGTCCGCTACTGCACTGGATGGAGGGGAAGCGATGAGCCGTACTGCCATTTGGGCGATTGCCGTTCCGTTCGCGATCTTTTTGGCGTGGACGGGAAAAATCGTTTACGACGCCAACACGGGCGAGGTCGTGTCGCTCGCCATCAAAGGCTTCGATCCGCGCGACCTACTCTCGGGGCACTACCTGCGCTACCGCGTAGAGTGGGGGGGGCCGAGCTGCGCGGGAACCAGTTACGGTGAAGCGCACTGCATCTGTCTCGGGCAGGAAAAGCCGGCGCAGTCGGTATGGGCGGGTTCGTGTGAGGAGCTACCCGAGATTTGCCGCACCTATATTCGGGGCGTCTGCCAGGCCGGGCAGTTCGACGCGGAACTAGAGCGTTACTATTTTCCGGAAGAGTGGCGCGGGAAGCTCGTTACCGTTCCCGACAAGGCCACCGTTCAGGTGTCCGTGACCAAGTCCGGCCGAGCTACCGTGCTGGGGCTTTCGGTCGCCGACAAGCCGCTAGGCGACTGGATCAAGTCGGCGCCGTAATGCTTTTCGTGGCGAGGTAAGCCACGATGGTGTCCGCACCACCATCCTTCGCGACTAGCGCGAGGTAACCGTCGGGCCTCACGAGGTAAGCGGCGCCGTCGAGGAGGCCATTGGCTATCCCCTCGGGCCTTAGGGCAAACGCGTGCACCGGGAGGCCGGTCTTTTCTAGCGGCCGTTTTTTTTCTACGGCGTACAAAACGTAAACGTGCACCAGCCAATAGAGCGAAGTCACTGGGACGTAGTTATCGCCGTTCCACGGCAGCCGGTTGCCGCCCGTGATGCGATCGTGAGTGGCGACACTCCACGCCGCGTGACGGTAATGAATCGCGGTTTGCGAAACCGTGCGGTACGCAAAAAGTTTTATCGCGCGAATGCGCAAGAGCAGGGGCAGTAGCCAGGGCGCCGCGACGGTACGTAGAAAACGGGCGAAGCGTCCCGGCGAGGTGACGAAGCGGAAGGCTCGGTCGGTGGTGTTGACCAGACGACGGGCAAACTCAATCCGCTCCGGCTCGTAGGTGTCGAGCAGCGATTCGGGCGCTCGGCCTTCTAGCACGTCGGCCAGTTTCCAGCCTAGATTTATCGCATCGCCAATTCCGGTGTTCAT
>JBGSST010000400.1:0-6859 GCA_041736915.1 Bdellovibrionota bacterium | reverse complement strand
CATCGCGGTGGCGGCGCCGCCAACCGGCGCGGGCGTGCTTGCGGAACTCGCAGGAGGGCTACTAGTCCACTTCGCGCGGGCTCCCCACAGAAAAAGTCCGACGACCACCGCGCACAACAGCATCGCGCCAATCCATCGGGGCATGCCGGGTTCGTCGTCAGTGGGACGGCCGGTATCGGAGCTGAACCCCACCTCCACGGAAGGATCGCTGGCTACGCGCAGGTCGCGGCTCGTGTGCTGAATCAAATCTTCGGGCAAGATCTCGCTAACCGCCTCGGGCAAAAGCTCCTTCACCCGCTCTTCGCTCGCGGTGCCCGTAGCGTTTTCCTGGCGTCGTTCCCCCTCTTTGGGTAGCGAGAACTGGCCGAGCATGGCGGGTCCGCCATTCGAAAGCAGCACGGGCTCGACGGGGCCGGTCGCACGGCGCTCGAACTCGGGATACTGCCACAGGATTCTCCATTGCCCGCTGGCCTTGCCATTTTCGTGGCCGAGCTTCATGGCGGGATCGTTTCGGCGGATTATCCCCTTATCGAGCAGTTCACACACTTCGGCGTAGGTGAACGGCCCTTTCGCGCCCTTCTGGACGATAACGATCCAGACTTTCGCGTCAGGGGAATTGTCTTGTGCGCCAGGCGAATCCATCGCTAACGCATCGGTAGATTTTCGGAACTAGGTGAGAAGAATCTGACTTAACGCATTATGCAGGTGGCCGTTCGACGCCAACACTTCGGAATCGCGCACGGACACGGGTTTACCCTCATAGTCCGTAACGCACCCACCGGCCTCTTGAATGAGCACGAAGCCCGCGGCCACGTCCCAAGCGGATAGGCCGCGTTCCCAGAATCCTTCGTAGCGCCCGCAGGCGACGTATGCCATGTCTAGGGCCGCGGCCCCGGGGCGGCGCACGGCCTGGGCCCGTTCACTCATGCGGCCAAAGCGTTCGACCTCACGATCGAGCTCGACCCCCTTGAAGTAATAAAAGCCGGTGCCGAGCAGCGCGTGCTCCAGCTTGGCTACCTTCGAGACCCGCATCCGCTCTTTCTTGTTCCCGACGTGCAGGTAAGCACCCTTCCCTTTTTCCGCCAGGAAGAGCTCTTTTAGAACGGGATGGTAAATGGCTCCCGCCACTAGCTGGCCATCGCGTTCGACGCCGATGGAAACACAGAACCAGGGAAAGCCGTGGGCAAAGTTCGAAGTGCCGTCGAGGGGATCGATGATCCACTTCCAGCGGCTGCCCTCTTTCTTGTGCAGTCCGCTTTCTTCCGTGATCACGTCGCTTTCCGGAAACGCCTTCAAAATTTTCTTCAGCAGGTAGGCTTCCGACTGAAAGTCGGCCTCGGTCACCACGCCGGCGCCCGGCTTCTCGGTGATTTTGAATTTCTTGCGAAAGAACTTCATGTGGATAGCACCAGCCCCGCGGGCGATCTCGGCCAAAAACGGCATGAGCTTGGGCTCTTTGTGCTTCTTCAGCTTTTTCTTCACGGTGTTTTGACTTTCTGTTTCGCTGACGACGACAAGCGCTCGAAAGATTTGTCGGCCTGATTTTCCGCCTCTACCTTGAGCTCCTCCACGACTTCACGATTCTTCTGCAGTTGAATTTCGTAGTGCTGCTTTTGCACGCGTTCTACCTCGGCCTGATACACGGCATCTTCCACCTTCAGCTCCAGCTCGCGTAGCGACGCCTTCATGTACTTGGTGAACGCCTCGTCGTCGTAGGGAACCTGGCGCAGCGGCTCTTTCTGCTCGCGGTAAAAGCACAAAGTCTTTTCGATGAGCGAATCGATGGGGTTGCTTTCGCGGGCCCGCTCGGAAACCTCATTCAACTTCGTGCGCATGGCGAGAATGCGGAGCAACCGTTTGGAGAAGTTGCGATCGTTCCCGACTCCGCCCAACGCTACGGCTTCCAGGAAGCCGATGTACGGCGACGCGTCCGGCATCAGCTCGTGGCAGGTCGTGGGCAACAGATACGTGGGGCGAGTGGAATCGACCTTGGCCAAGGCATTTAACCCCGTGAAGGCAACGAGGAATCCCACAATCATTGAATGGCGCATCGCTACTCCTATTGTTATCATCATAATCTCTTTTGACCGGTAGCGTTGGCAAGTATTGAGGGCATTTAACCAGTGTCGTGGACTGAATTCGACTGCGTGGTGGTGGGAGACGAGCTGGCGGCCGTATGGCTGCTGAGGCAGTACGTCGAGCTCGCCAAAAAAGAAAAAGGGGCCGGTGAGGTGCGCGTGGGGTGGATACGCCTGCGCCCGCAGTTGCGGCCGCAGGCCGTGCCGCACTTTCTGCGCGAAAAGCTGGGGCTCGAAGCCAAAGCTCCGTTTTCGGCGGAGATTCGCACCCCCAAGCACGACTACCCGTGGCTCCCCGATCGTATTACCGAACGGTATGGTTTTGCGCCGCCGGCCTGGGGGCCGCTCACCAACTCCGAACAGAGCCAGCTTCGTTACTGCTTCCAGCGTTTTCCGGAGGTCTTCGATGTCGGCGCCGCTTTGTGGGCCCGCTTCGGAAAGTCTTCTACCCTCTCGTCAGAGAAGCTCGTCGAGTCGGCCTTTCGCCTGTCGCAGCTGACCTACATCCCGCTCGAAGAGTTAGCGCCGCCGCAGACGACCATCTTCAATTGTCCGCCCGGCGAAACGCCGCTCAAAAAGATCACCCGGCTGAAGACGGGCGAGATCTCCTTCGAGTTTGCGCCAGGGGGCGCCGATGACAAGCCGATCATGAGCCGGCACTGGATTCTTTCCAGCGGTTTTCTCGAGCATCAGCAGTGGAAGTCCGCCGGCTTCGACGTGGCCGAGTACCTTGGCGTCAGCGTCACGCCGCCGAGCCACGCGTTTTTGGAGTTCAGTCTCGAGGTCGACAATGCGGCGCTAAGCCCGCGTCAGGCGCCGATCACTCTGTGGTCCGACGCCGATCAGATTCCCGACCCGCTTCGCGAGATTTGGCCCATGGAGCTCGAGCGCCAGGGCGGCGACGCCAAGACTTCCAAACTCATTGCCCAGGCCCCGGTTTGTTTTCCGTTCGACGTAGACACCGCCCTCAAGCAAATGCGTGAGTCGGTAAAGCGCATCACGCGCCTCATTCCGTGGCTGCCCGAGTGCTTGCGATCGGTGGAGTTCCCACTCGGCATCGAAAGCTGCCACTCGGCGGAAACGCGCGCGGAGATCGAGTCGCGGCTGTGGCAGAACCTTCACGAGCGCTACGCCCTCTCGAGCCTCGAGGTGCGTACGCGCCACAAGGGCATTTACGTTTTGCCCGCCTCCTACCATTCCGAGCTGCCCTACCCGCTGGGCCCGCTTCGCGGGGCGAAAGAGATCCTGATCGAGCGCTTTGGACGCGGTGAGTACCAAAAGGTTAACGTTGCGGCTTTATCCCCCATCCATTAGGTTTGAGGCTTCACGTACCATGAGGATCTGCGTTGCCTTTTCTCGATTTAAAACAAGAACTTGCGTCTAAGGTTTCAAGCGCCATCAACCACCCCGAGTGGCCCGCCGAGGCGGTTTTGAAGTCACTCGAAGTGCCGCCCAATCCGGAGCTGGGGCACCTGGCGTTTCCCTGCTTTCGTTTGGCCAAAGTGCTGCGCAAGGCCCCGCCCGAGATCGCCAAGACGGTGATGGGGGCGCTGGAAGGTACCGACGTCGCGTGCACGGTTGCGGGCCCGTACGTGAACTTCAAATTTTCGGGGGCGGTGCTCTTCGATAAAACGGTGAAGGCCTGTGTGGCCGGCTCCCAGAATTACGGCCACGATTCCGAGTTTGGCGGAAACAAGAAAGTCGTCATCGAGTTTTGCTCGCCCAACATCGCCAAGCCGCTCATGTTCCAGCACATCCGCAGCATTCTCATCGGCAACGTGCTCAGTAATATCTACACCGCGCTCGGCTTCGACGTAACGAGGATGAACTTCGTGGGCGACTGGGGAACCCAGTTCGCCAAGCTGCTGGTCGCCATAGAGAAGTGGGGCGGAGATCTTCAGTCCGGTTCCAAGAAACTCAATCTGAGTATTGGCGATCTGGTGGACCTCTACGTGAAGTTTCACAAAGAGGGAGAAAAGGACGCCTCGCTGGACGAAGCGGCTTCGAAGCAGCTGCAGGCGCTCGAGAGTGGCGACAAGGATGCTCTGGCGCTCTGGCAGCAGATTCGCGACTTGAGCCTTGCCGCCGTAAATAAAACGCTCGCGCGAATGAACGCGAAGTTCGACGTCACCGAGGGCGAGAGTCAGTACATCGCCAACGCGGAAACCTTTCTACAGGATGTGAAACAGAAAGCCGGCGCCAAGCTCAGCGAAGGCGCCTGGATTGTGGAGCTAGAAGGCATCGCCACTCCCGCCCTCATTCAGAAGAAAGACGGCACCACGCTTTACCTCTCCCGCGATGTCGCCGGCGCGGTGGACCGCAAGCAGCGCTACCAGTTCGACAAGAGCATTTACGTAGTGGGCGACCAGCAACGCCTGCACTTTCAGCAGCTCTTCGGCATTTTGCGCAAGATGGGTTTTGCCTGGGCCCCGCAGTGCGAGCACGTTGGCTTTGGTACCGTACTGTTCGGCGCGGAGAGAATGTCCACGCGGGAAGGCCGTTTCATTTCGCTCGACTCCGTGTTGGACGAGGCCAAGAAGCTCGCCTTCGAAGAGTGTTCGACGAAGAACCCGGAGCTGAAGAACAAAGACGAGGTAGCCGAAAAGGTCGGCCTCGCCGCACTGGTATTTGGCGAACTGTCGGCCCACCGGCAAAGGGACATCGAGTTCGACTGGAAGCACGTCCTGGCCTTCGACGGCGAGACGGGGCCCTACGTGCAGTACGCCGCCGTGCGGACTAAGTCGCTATTGGAAAAAGCCGTTGCCGCGGGCGACGCCGTGGCTCACTCCGAGGCGCTAACGCTCGCCAAAACCTATTCGTTCGCCGCGGAGGAGATTGCGCTGATGCTGCAGCTAGCCTCCATGCGTTCGACGTTGCGACAGGCGGCCACTGAGAACGAGCCTTATCACCTGACGCGTTACCTAATCGATACCGCAAAGGCCTTTAGCCGATTTTATTATCACTGCCCAGTTCTGCAGGCCGATACGCCCGAGCAAAAAAAGCTGCGGCTGACTCTGGTGCAGGTAACTTCGCAAGTTCTGCAAAACGGCCTGACGCTCCTCGGAGTGCAGACCCCGAACGAGATGTGAGCCGCATTGAGTGAGCCCAAGAAAATTCTCCTCCTAAGGTTCTCTTCCCTGGGGGACATTCTCATGACGACGGCGATGATCCGCGCCGTGCGTACTCGCTTTCCCACGGCCCGCATCGACTTTGCCGTGCGCGAAGATTTCTTTGGCCTCGTCGAGCACAACCCTCACCTCGATCGGGTGTGGACGATAAAGCGTGGCGGTGGAATGAAGGCGCTCCGTGACCTGGGCCACGATTTAGCGCGTGAACATTACGATCTGATTTACGATGCCCACCGCAGCCTGCGCTCGCGCTTCTTGATGGCGCAGGTACCGGCGAAGCACAAGGTGACTTACGCCAAACACTACCTGGCCCGATCGCTGGCGCTTACCCTGAAGTTTCCTCGCCTTACCGATCGCACGCGTATGCTCGAACGGTTTATCGAGCCGCTGGCGGAGTTCGGCGTGAAGTACGACGGGCGGGGGCCGGAGTTCGTCGTGACGAACCAGCAGGCGGAAAGTGCTATCCTCAAATTTGCGGACGCCCGGGATGGGGAGAAGTTCGTCGGCATCGTCCCCACCGCTCAGTGGGAAGGAAAACGCTGGGCCGCCACTAGATTTCACGAGCTGGTAAAACGGTTATCGCTGGAAAATCAGCGCGTCCTTATCTTTGGCGGGAAGTCCGATATTTTTTGTGCCGACATTGCGGCGGGGCTTTCCCCCGACAAGGTCATCAATCTGCAGGGCAAGACTTCGCTCGCCGAATCGGCCTACTGGCTCTCGCGCTGCTCGGTGGTCGTCGCCAACGACACGGGGCTCATGCACCTGGCCGACGCCCTGGGCGTGCCCACCGTGGTCATCTTCGGCCCCACGTCGGGAGAATTGGGCTGTCTGCCGTTTCATCCGCAAAGCATCACCATCGAGCCACAGCTGTGGTGCCGCCCTTGTTCGAAAAATGGTGAGGCGCCCTGCATTCGCGGAAAACGTATCTGTTTGGAAACTACTCAAGTGGATGAGGTCTTCGCCAAGACCATGCCGTTTCTGAGGAAGAGCCATGCTTAACCCTATTTACTACGACGCCGGCGTACACGTGCTGCACGCCATTTTGAAAATGGCGGCCCCGTTCTCCGGCAAAATTCGTCAGGGATTGGAAGGGCGCGAGGGGCTATCCGATCGCATCCGAGCCTTCGGGGAGATTCATCCGGGAGCCATCTGGTTTCACGTAGCCAGCAGCGGCGAACTCGAGCAGGCGATTCCGGTGATGGATGAGCTAAAGCGGATGAGTCCCGCCGTTCCTATCCTCATCACCCACTTTTCTCCGTCGGGAAAGAAGGCCGTTACGCTCGAAGAGGGTCGCCGGGCCAAACGTGGATTGGCCGTGCCGTGGGACCATGCCGATTACTCGCCGCTGGACGTTTCGGCGTCGCTGCACGATTTTTTTCAAGGGGCCAAGCCGCGCCTGCTGGTGCTAGTGCATCGCGAGCTGTGGCCGGGGCTGTTGAACGCGGCCCGGGCCTTCAACGTGCCGGCGGCCCTGGTTTCGAGCTACTGGCCCGAACGGCCTTCGCGCGGCGACGGCAAAAAGCTCGCGCGGCTGAAATGGCTGGGCACGGTCGATGAGTCCTCCGCGGAAAAGATTCGGGTCGCGGCCCGCACCGAGGTCAAAGTAGAGCCGGTGGGCGATCCGCGCGCCGAGCGCGTGCTGCTGCGCAAGCA
>JBGSST010000393.1:0-7817 GCA_041736915.1 Bdellovibrionota bacterium | reverse complement strand
GGCGGCGGAGTGTCCATGGGCGAGTCATTCAGGAGTACCGGCTTTTTAGTTTGGTCGGCATGCTCGTAAACAAATAATTTATGCTGATCGGAAAAGACAAAGCGGCTGGGGTTATGCGTGGGTACGAGTCGCCCGGACCCGGCCGGTTGAAAAATTTCCGGAGTTCGAACGGCCGCGGCGAAATCGAGCCGGCCCTCCGCGAACGGAACTCGAATGGCCTGGCCGCTGAGATGATCCAAGATCCAGACGAACTTACTGTCAGGAGTAAAAGCGAAGTCGCGCACTAGGCCCGTCACTACGGAAGACTCCGTGCGTACGTTCGTATTCACATCGTGAAGGATCAACGTTGGATAGTTCGGCGGCTCCGCGCGGGTATTGTCGACGGTGAATAGATAGCGCCCGTCGGGCGTTAGGTTATGGGAAACAGTTGGCATCTCCACGAGGACGTTGTTCTGCTTGAGAAGAACTTTGGCCTGTTCCCCTTTGCTCCGCGAAGCCGCGGACAAGCGCTCCTTTAATCCGTCGATGAGTTCCGTTTTGAGCTTCGGTGAGAGCCACCCTTTGTCCCTTACCATCGCCTCGAATTTTTTCATGTGCGATCGCAACGCGAAGTGGTCGGCGTCCGACCGCTCCGGTATGGCGAATGGCTCACCACTATCAATCATCGCCTTCAGCGTAGGCTCATCAACCTGGGCCCCCAAGGTGTCGAAAAGACGATCGTACGTTCCGCGCACTAAGCCTGGCCGCTCGGCGCCGCTTACGAAGTCCGGTAGGGCCGCGAAGTCGCGAAGGCAGTTCCCGTAGGCCACCAATGACGGTAGCGCGAGGGCGAGAAGCAAACCCATCATCGTTGGCACGCGCGGCATTCTCTAATTCTACCCGATGGTCGGTAGCGCCAGCTGAAACAGTTCAGCCTAGTATAATAAGCCGCATGTCCTTTTTACTCGTCGTGCTGATGGCTTTGTCGTCGCTTTCTCCTCCCGCAGAGGGCGCGTGCCTTACTGACTTTGCCGCGCTGTCTCCCGACGATCCGCAGGGCATCCGACTTACGGCGGAAACCTACCGTAGTTTGCTGGATGAGCTGGGGGGCGGACTTACGCCGGAGAGCCTGGCTTCCATGGCCGAAAAGGAACATCCCTTCGATGTTCCCGAGCAAGAGGGGTACGACGCAATCACTCTACGAAAGCGTCTCAAGGATTTCGAGAGCATGCTCGAGAAAAAGGGCTGGCAAACTCCCGCTCATCTCCAGGCCATGCGCGAGGTGCTCAAAGCTCGGGCCGGAGATGTCACCGAAAGCCAAAAGCAGTTGAGCCACGCCATCGTGGGAAATTCGTGGAGCTCCTACGACCGGGAGCTTTCCTTTCCGTTCATGCGCGAGCTGCTTCCGACCGCGGACGGCCGTTACGTAGCGGCCGTGAACACCTCGGAGAATCCGGCAATAGTCATGGTGCTCGACACCAAGAGTCAGGAGCTAAAGACCTACCCGATGTCGGGCGTCCTAGTAGAGAACATGCCGGCGGTGATCGCGCAGGATGGTTCGGCGATAGGGTTGCGACGCCTGCTGAGCCCTCACTTCGTGATTCCTATGGTGGAGGGCGTTCCCCAAGCCGGCAAGGCCACGATGGTGCAGCCCAAAAAGAGTATTACCCCTAAGGGCGGAGTATTCCTTTCCGGACTTAATCCCATGTACTTGGTCGATGCGGTGGCCGGGGAAGGGGTGGTCGTGCAGCTGACTCAGTTTTACCGGGGCAATCGCCGGCCGGGCACCGAAGGGCAGTACGAAGGTTTCGCCTACAGCAGCGTCGGTACGGGCCAACATGCGGCGTTCGTGCGGCGGGATAGGGACAGTAACCAGGTAACGGTCGAATGGGCGAAGGTTAGTTTGACTGGTGAGATCGAGACGGTAGCGAAACATCCGCTTCACGAAAATCCACACCAGAGGGTCGAGTACCAATACAAAGTGGTGGCCAACCAAGCGGGTAAAGTTCTGACCTGGTTCAACAACGCCAAAGACAGGGGAACGGGCGCGATGGTCTTCGTTCCCGGCGCTGCCGCGCCCATCGATCTTTTGCCCGGCCAAAAACTGGACAAGCAGTTCATCGGGGCGGCGGCCCTGCACCCGACCGAGCCCATAGCCGCGATCTCGATTCGCGATGGCAGCTCGATATGGGTGCAGGTGACCAATTTGGATACGGGAAAGACTGGCAAGTTTCCCATGCCCTTTTCCCCCACCAGCTTGACGTTCGACGGTAAGGGCAAAGGACTTTACGCCGCCCAAGACAGCGGCAAAACGCTACGGGTGATCAACTACCGTATTGGACTGGACTAGATCACCCCTACTACCCTGCGGGCGGCCTTATCGATCATCCGCGGAAACGTTTCGGCGGCGGCCCGACGGGCCTGCAACTGGTCGGCGAAACCGAGTAAACGCCTGCAACCACTGGAAATTTTCTACCCATTATTCTATGTGCCGGTGGGGTTCGGCAGAGGGAATACTGAACCTACCCCTACTTGAATGGAGTTCCCCACATGATTCGTAAGAGCATCACCTTCGTACTGACTTCTCTCTGTTTGATCGGTTGCACCGTCAAAGAGAATGCAAAGCTAACCACCGCCGCGGATATCAATTCCCTGCCGATGGGGGTAGTGGCCACTCTGCCGGCCGACGGCGAGTATTATCCGGCCGATGAAAGTTTACGCGCGGTCACCGCCCCAGAAGTAGCCGATGCTGCAACCGAAGGGGCGGTTAGCGAAGCCATCCTTCCACCGAGTGAAATTCCGGAGAAGATGCCCGGCGACGCTCGCTCCATCCGTGACATCCACTACGGTGGCCCGACTTCGCGTCTTTACTCTACGTCGTATGGTGAGATGAACGCCGCTTACGGGCAGAATCTATTTCGTTACGGCGAGCTCCACCCCCACTACCACCAATGGATGAACGGCGCGGCCGACATTCAGTGCTCGCGCATGGGGTGGACCGGCGGCGGAAACTACCAGTGGGTAAACCCCTGGTCCGGCCAAGTAGTCATCGCGTGTGCCCACGGCAGCAAGCGCTGGGTACCGATGTGGTATTACGGCTACGCTCCATCGGTGAACATTCCGCAGGTGAATGGCGGTTACAATGCCGTACAGCCCATCTTCAACGACGCGGGCGCCGCGCGCATGGCTCGCCATCTCGACAGCCGGTCATACGGCGGACTCATGCTCCAATACGGCGGTGGCGCCACGATCATTTCGCTGCTGTACAGCGGCAGTAATCACCATTCCAATATGCAATGGGGCCAAACGTACGGAATTAACTTTCCCGCTAACGACCCCAATCGCTTCATCTACGCTCGTGTTTTGGGTGGCCACTTCTGCCGTGTTCACCACGGTAGCATCTTTGGCGTAGTGACCGAGCACGACGGCCGAAATGATTCCATCGTGATTCAATGCGGCAAGTAATTCAGTTCCGAGAATTTGCCCCACCCCGCGCTGAGCGGGGTGGGGAGTGACGAGAACTAAGGTCCCACTAATTCCGAACGCACCGGAATCCGAGGTTAGCGGCGCCACTATCAATGGAGCCACGCCCGCGTGAGCCCACCAGATAGCGAATACAATACTGGTCGCTGCACAGAAAAGATCCGCCGCGCTGCACACGCTTGACCACACCTGGTTCCGAAGGATCCTCACTAGACGCAGGCCCCACCGGATTGCGAATCTTGCCGCCTTGCCTCACCCGGACCGCATAAGTATCCGGCCGGTACCAATCCTTGCACCAATGCCAGATATTTCCGGCCACGTCGTAGAGGCCGTAACTATTCTTTGGAAACGCCTCTACCGGAGAAACCCCGCGGTAGCCGTCTTCCCCGAGGTCCTTCTTGGGAAATTTTCCCTGCCAAATATTGGCGACCCACTTACCGCCCGGTTTCAACTCGTCTCCCCAGGCAAATTTCTTACGGGAGAGTCCGCCCCGCGCGGCGTATTCGTACTGGGCTTCCGTCGGCAAATCCTTCTTTGCCCAGCGGCAGTATTTTTCTGCGTCCTCGTAGGCCACATGGATGACCGGGTAGTCGGGGCTAGCCTTTGCGGAATCCGGCGACGCCGGACCTTCGGGCCGTCGCCAGTAGGCACCGGGTGTAAACGTCCACCAGGCGTACGGATCCAACAGCCCCACGTTCTTCGGCGTGAACACCGCAGACCCGGCTAATAGTTTTTCCTTCGGCACCCCAGGATAGTCTTCGGCCTTTGGTACCCGCTCGGCCACCGTCTGGTACCTCGTCGCTTCCACGAATTCGCCGTACTGACGATTGGTCACCGGAGTGGCGTCCATCCAAAAGGCATCCACCTCTACGGTGTGGATGGGCTTTGCGTCTTCCATCGGACACTCGTCACCGCAGCCCATCTGGAAACTTCCTGCGGGAATACGAACCATCCCCGCCGGCGCCGGAGCTTCAGCGCCTAAGACGGCGAGGGAAAAAACGATGAGCCCAACAGAACAACTTCGGTAAATCACTCCGAAAGTTCCGCTTTCCTCACCTGACCCTCTTTTTCCAGTTCACGGGAGGTCTCGCGATTGCCCGCATCGGCCGGCAGGAGTTGGATCGTCACGCGGTTGATCTTTCCGGTGAAGGCGTTCTCCCCTTCTTTATAATCGACGGACACGTTGGTATCTAAGTCCTTACCTACGTCCGCCCCCTCATCCGCCGAAAACGCGTAGCCTTGGGTTTTCTCAATTCGTCCGGAAGCCACTTTTTTCCCGTTCACGATCAGAGAACCCGTTCCACCTTTGCCGACACCGTTACCGTCGTAGGCAAACTCATACCGCAGGGAAACTTTTCCGGCAGGCAGCGCCTTGGGCGAACTAACCTTATAAGTATTCAGCCCCAGATAGTTATAGGCGTAAGTCGGTTTTCCCCCTTTTAGATAGAGGCTCCAACCGCCAAAGCGACCGGCTTGCGCCAGGATCACGCCATTGGCTCCCCCCTTTGGTACTTCCAAGTCGGCGGTGATGGTGTGGGACGTATTTTTCGTGCTGATGAACACGTTCTCCGCAATCCCGGCCATCCCTTGGTAAAGGGTCAGCGACGTTCGTCCAGCCATTAGTTCCGGGCGACCGGCGGAAATGGGATTCATTCGTTCCAACGTCCGATCGTCCAGCGGCAACACCTTATTGGCGACGGCCTCTTCCATGAACAGACCTTGCAGCTCCTTCAGCTTGGCCGGGTTCTGCGCGGCCAGATCATTGGCCAGACTAAAATCTTCGTCGGCGTGATAGAGCTCCCACTTGTCTTCTTGCAACGGCCGTCGGGGTTTGAATTCCCACGCTGCGCGGTGAACGGTGCCGGCAATCCACCCCTTGTGGTAGATGCCGCGATTACCAAAAATTTCGAAATACTGGGTAACCCGTCGATCCTTCGCTTTGGCGTCATTGAAGGAATAGAGCATGCTCTTGCCCTGAATGGGGGTCTGCTTAACCCCGTTCACGCTTTTTGGCTCGGGAAGTCCGGCCGCTTCGAGAATGGTCGGCGTCACGTCGATAACGTGGTGCCATTGGGAACGGATTTCACCCTTTGCTTGGACCCCCTTGGGCCACGACACCACCATACCGTTACGGGTTCCGCCGTAGTTACCCGCGACCTGCTTCGTCCAGGTGAAGGGCGTGTCTCCGGCGACGGCCCAGCCAGCAGCATAATGTCCGTAAGATTTCGGGCCACCGAGATCATCGATATGCTTCAGCACGTCCGACACTTTTTCGGGGTGTCCGTTGAAATAGGTCATCTCGTTAAAGAGACCGTTCATGCCGCCCTCGGCGCTCGCTCCATTGTCACCAATGACGTAGAAGACCAGCGTGTTGTCGAGCTGCCCTAAATCCGCCATGGCTTGGATGAGCCGACCCGATTCGAAATCGGCATACTCTCCGAACCCCGCGAAGACTTCCATCTGCCGGGCGAATAGTTTTCGCTCGTCCGGGGTTAAATTCGCCCAGTCTTTAATGGCTTCAGGTTTAGGCGCGAGTTTGGTGTCGGCCGGAACCACGCCGAGCGCCTTCTGCCTTGCCAGCGTCTCCTCCCGAAGTTTGTCCCAGCCCTGATCGAATTTGCCTCTGTACTTGGCGATCCATTCTTTAGGAACGTGGTGAGGGGCGTGAGTGGCCCCCGGCGCAAAATAGATGAATACCGGCTTGTCCGGAGTGAGTGACTTTTCAGACTTCACCCAGGCGATCGCCTGGTTCGAAAGATCGGTCATCAGGTGGTAGTTGGGCGTTTTCGGGAATTCTATTTTATTCATTCCCTCATAGAGACTAGGCGCCCATTGATTGGCCTCTCCACCGACAAAACCATAAAACTTGTCGAACCCCGAGCGCGTAGGCCACCGATCGGTCGGCCCGGAAGGGCTCACTTCCCAGGCCGCAGTCTCATGAGATTTTCCGAATGCGGCCGTACTATATCCATTTAGGCGCAACATCTCGGCGACGGGCGCCACGCTATTGGGCCGCATCCCGGTGTTCCCCGGAAAGGAAGTGGCGGTTTCGGTAATGGACCCCATGTTGTTCACATGGTGATTTCGCCCCGAGAGTAAGGCGGCCCGGGTGGACGAGCACAAAGCGGTGGTATGAAATTTATTGTAGCGAAGCCCGTTCGTGGCCAGTTTTTCCGCGGTTGGCATTTGAATCGGCCCCCCGAAGGCGCTCGATTGGCCGAAACCCATGTCGTCGATCAGAATGATGACTACGTTCGGAGCCCCTTTGGGCGCTTTGACTTGAAATAGTGGGGGCGCTTTGACCTTGCGGGCATCCAGCTCCGTGATGGGTGAAATCTCCGGTTCCGCGAGCGGAAGAATCGAACGGTCGATCGAGGTATCGGCCAGCGCCGGTAAAACACTCAGGAATAAAAGCCCAGCCACTGTCGACCGTTTAAGTCCCATCGATAACTCCCGCTTAATTTTTGAAAGAAAGTGAACGCTATATCCCGCTATAGCCAAAAGAAAGCGGGAAGAAAGGGCACCCGTTCTTTCGAACGGGCACCCCGATTACATTACGGCTTCTTCGGCAGATCTTTTTCTTCGATCTGAATGACCTGCCAGCTGACGAGCGCTTTGGTCGTCGGGTCATACACGTTCACCAGCGACTCCGCCTGAGTTAGCTGATCCACGTTCGACTCGAACATCGGAGCGTTGGCGTCGCCTTTGGCCTGCCACGCTACGCGGAGGCTGCTGGCGTCGACCGATCCTTCGACTTCGTCCACGGCGTCCTTCTTCATGTCCCATTGGATGCCGCGCACGATGCCCTGCTTGGTCATCGTTAGCTGAAGACCATAGGCCATGTCTTTCTCCCGGAACGGAATCAAGCCGAAGGTTCCTAGATTCAATAGCTCCGCGTCGTTGGCGACGGGAGTCGTCTTGCCGACCTCAACCACTTTCGCGGGCTCCGCTACCTGCTGCTCGTACACTTGGGCTGGCGCCGGTTCCACGGGGTAGTAAGGGATCGCTTGCGCGGCTCCGTAGCCCGAGTAGCCCACACCAATCCAGGCCGCCGCGCGAGTGGCGGTAGCCGCCACCGTCCACACCGGCCAGTTGTTGTAGTGCCAGTTCCAATGATTGAGCCATGACCCACTGAACGGATGGCCGTGTACCGGATGATAGGAGAAGTGACGGTTAATGTTTACGTGCATCTCCCCTTTGTGGATGTGAGCGTAGCCGGGACGATGACCGGGATTTCCGGGAAAGTGTCCGGGCGGATGGCCGCCCAAAAACTTGCCCACGTCACCCGCGCCGGGCCGTCCACCCGGTTTGGCCGGAAGCGTGCCGGGACGAGGACGAATGGCGCCGGGACCACC
>JBGSST010000379.1:0-2299 GCA_041736915.1 Bdellovibrionota bacterium | reverse complement strand
CCTGGCCGGCGCGGACGTGGTGGCCGGGGCCGCTGCGGCCGGCAGTTCTGCGGGTAAGTTTCGGGCACCGGAGCGGCACAACGCATCCGGTTGCGCTCGTCGTTAATGCGGGCCATGGCCTCGTGGTACGCGGCGAGGGCGGCGTCGGCCTCCGACTGCAGATGATCGCAGGTGCGAGGCTGCGATTGGATCTGATCGATCAAACTGTCGATGGCGTCGGGGCTGGAAGTAGGCCCCGGTAAAATACCTTGTCCGGGATCGAAGGGGTGTACCGAACCCGGGTCGAAGGGATGGTCCGCGCCAAAGGTCGGGCTGACCTCCGGCCCGTAAGGGTTAAACGCCGGTTCGCTCGGACCAAACTCATAGCCCGGCGCTTCCATGACGGGCTCTACCGTGGGGTCCGGAGCCGGGGTCTCGGCGACCACGGGGCAAGCAACGACGACGGCCAATAAAACGAGGCTAAACGGCTTCATGCTTACGTGCTCCAGGAGACAGACGGGATGTTTAATTTTAGGAGACTAAGCAGCCACCAGCAACGCCGACAGGTATAAAATATTGATTTTATTGAATTAATACCTCAATATCCCACATTTTTCACAAACTAAGTGCTGATTCGGGGTTTACAGACAGGGCCCCCAACTAGGCGAATGAATGAGCAGAAATCGTACGCGGTGCGCAGTCAGAGATGGCGAACTGCAAAGTCGTTGGGTATAGATATTTGGATTCGCGTGAGCCTTTTCGAAGGCTCCCGCGCGTAAGTACATGAGAGACGGGAAACCGCCTCTCATATGGTGGGTGTAGCTCAGTTGGTTAGAGCACCGGATTGTGATTCCGGGTGTCGCGGGTTCAACTCCCGTCATCCACCCCATTTTCGAAAAGCCTCGTCACCGCAAGGTGGCGGGGCTTTTCTCTTTCCGCTTCTCATTCCACCTGCAGGGCGAACTTTCGCTCGTCGTCGGTCTCGTCGGGCGTGATCTTGAACGTGAGGCGGCCGATCTCGCGACCGTCGGAAGTTTCCACCTGGCAGCGCCACGTTCCGGGAGAGTAATGATTCTTTACCGTGTAGCCCCGATAGCCCTGCTCGCGGCCGCCGGTGATGGGCAGCGGGATCGCGTCTTGAGTTTCCCAGCCCCGCTTGGGATCCTTCAATAGCCAACGCACCACGAGCTGGTCCTTGAAGTTGGTCGGCGAAAAAATCCGCGCGAAGCAGAAAATTTTATCGTCGGGCCGGGCCCGAAAATTGACGTCGCCGTTGCCGAGAAGTTTCCACGATGTGTCCGTGTAGGTGAGAAAAAACTTTCCGTCCGCCTTGGTGAGCCCGTGATAAATCCCGATGAAGCTCACGCTCAACGGCACCGGCGGGATCACCCGCACGAAATACAACGCGATGAACAGGGCGTGCACCAGCGCCAGGGGCAGCACCGCGTGAAGGACTACCTTCCGCCGGCTCTCTCCCGCCAGCCGGCGGAGCCGCAGGGCCAGAAAACCGCCCGTCGCCAACGAAAAGGCCACCGCGAGCAGAAACGGAAGGTCGCCGAGAAACCCCATGGCGATGGGTACCACGCAGACGGAAAACGAGATAAGGCAAAGGCTCCACAGCGCCATGTGCACGAAGGATTGCGAACGCCCAAAGCGCATGAACTCATTCAGCATGAGCACCACGACCAGTACGCCCACGAAGAGAAACGACGTGAGCACCGAAGCGCTCTTGAAATAAAAGATGGTGTAAGCGTTCAGCAGCGCGCCGAGCGCGAAGTGAATGGCGGCCTCGCGGTAGCGCCACGCCTTGGCCCACAGCCCTTCCCCCGGATGGTACTTTCCGCAGCTCTCCAGTAGCTCGAGCCCGATGAGCCACCCGGCCACGGCCAGGTACACCGCCTGCTGCAGGATCGTGAGCAGATCGTCGATGCGGTGGATGAGCAAAGCATCGGCGAGAAATCCAAATACGAAGAACAGCGCGGGCATCCACCGCGCGTGCCGCTGATAGAACGATTTGGCTTTTTCTATCGGAAGTTGCATGTCACCACGAACCGCTAGATGCCGGCTTTCGCTCGGGCCTTCGACAACGCCAGGTCGACCAGAAATTTAAACGCCACCGTACGCACTAGACTGGCGGCACCGCTCGAGCGGCGCACCGGGGCGGCCGAGCTGACCTCTACGGTAGCGGCGGGCGCCGTCAACCAGCGCGTTAGCACGAGCCCCGTGAGTACGGCCCCGCCCGTCACCAGTAGCGGCCGCTCCTCCATCTGGTGGGAGAGGGAGAACATTTTTGCCGCCCCCTTCACGCCCTCGACCGCGC
>JBGSST010000344.1:0-6535 GCA_041736915.1 Bdellovibrionota bacterium | reverse complement strand
GGCGATGAGCGCTTCGAGCCCGCGGCCCACCACGAACTTTTTCAGCTCGCAGGCCCCGGTCTGGTCCAGCTTCTGCCGGCAGTCTTCCACGAGCGCCATCGCCTCGGGCGATTCGAGATTTTCTATCGGATAAAGGCCGAGATTGACGATGTCGCGCGCACCGAGCGTGTCACCGGCGTAGTGTTTGCCGTTCATACCCAAAACCTCCCCTGAATACTGTGGCTTTCCGCATATGCCAGGCCAAGCCCCCCGTAAATAACGCAAAGCGGACAAAGCGCAGAAATTAAGGACAATTCGAGCGCTTCGGCCTTAAGATCGGGGTCATGAGCTACGAACGGCTGACTCGCATCCTGTCGCAACCCTCCACCTCGTTCCGCGAGCAGGCCGTGGCCCGCGAAGCCATGCGAATTTTATCCGAAAACAAGGTTCCTTACTGCTTCGATCCGCACGGGAATCTCGTGATCGGGGCCCCCACGCTGAAGGACTACCTAAGCCGGCTGCAAAAGCACTCGGGGCCGCCCATCAACTTTTTCGTGGCCCACATGGACCACCCCGGATTTCACGGTGTGAAGTGGCTGAAGTCGGGGGATCTCGTTACCGAGTGGCTCGGCGGCGGCCCGACCAAGCACCTCTTGGGGGCTACGGTTTGGCTTGCGGTGAACGGTGAAACGAAAGGCCACGGCATCGTGGTGAAGGCCCGCACCAAAGGCAAACGCGTGCTGGCCCTGACCATTCGTCCGTCGACCGAGAGCTTGTCCGAGACGGAGGCCACGGAAGTCTACGGAGGGTACTCCTTCAAAACGCCGGTGTGGAAAACGGGAGACCGCATCTACACTAAGGCGGCGGACGATCTGGTGGGGGCGTACGCCATCATCGAGCTAGCGATTCAGTCACTCGAAGACGGGGGGGAGTTTCCGTTTCTGGGGCTGCTCACGCGTGCCGAGGAGATTGGCTTCATCGGCATGATCCACCACTTCGACGAGGTGCTCAAGGGACAGCACCGCGACAAGCTCCTATGCGTGAGTTTGGAAACTTCGCGCCAGTATCCCGGCGCCGAGTCGGGCAAGGGGCCCGTGGTTCGTTTGGGCGATCGGGCGACCATATTCGACCCGGCGGGAATCGAATGGATGACCTTCGTGGCCACGCAGACCATGGGCAAAAAATTTCAGCGCCGCGTGATGGACGGCGGCGTGTGCGAGGCCACGGTAGCCAATGCGCTAGGGTACCGCACCGTCGGCATCTCGGTGCCGCTCGGCAATTATCACAACGAGTGTTTCTTTCGGAATTTCCCGAAGGAAAAATTGGGCGGCCCTGCTCCGGAGTTTGTCTCTCACCGGGATGTCGAAGGTTTGATTACGTTGTGCCAGGCCTTGGTCGACCGGCCCTTTCCCGGCGATGAGGCGTGGCAGAAGCAGCGCGAGTCGTTCGCCAAGTACAAGGCGGACTTCGCGGGGAAGATGGCCAAAAAGTTTGGTGTATAAAACGGACGGGCGGCCCGCCTAGCGCCAGCAGTAGCAGGCCCGCGGGGCGGTTTTTTCGGACGACAAACATTCGTATCCCGTGCCCAAGTGGCTATCGCGGCACCATTTGTCGTTCTCGAATCGGTTGCGGCATTTGTCGTAGGCGTCGGATTGGGAGTAGCAGCCGACGAAGGACCAGCCCGTGCCGCCGCTCTTGCTTTTCGCCGTCGTCGTCGAGCCAGCGGACGAACTCGAACCAAGAGACGGGCTCAGTGAAAGGGTTGAGTAGGAGCGATAGTAAGTGGGCTCGGGCTGGTAACGGTAACGGATCGAGTGAGGGGGCTGGGGCAACCCCACCAGCGGCGCACGGCGGGCGGCCCGGTACTGGTTCACAATGCGAAAGCGCGCGCGTGCGAGTGAAAGGTATTCGGCCACCTGGTTGATGTCGCTTTGCGCTCGTACGTGGGCTGAAGCGCCGTAGTAAGTTCGCTGGGCGATGAATTGATTGAGCTCGTTAGCGGCCTTAATCCACCCGTTGCCCATTTCGAGGTGAAAGTTCTCATCCTCGAGATCTCCCGCCAGGGCGAACCCGCTGACGAAAACGACCACCAACAAAAAAACGCGCGCGAACTTCATGACGACACTCCCGGCGCAGGCTTACCGAAACGGGAAAAATACCGCAACGCGTCAAATAGAAGAGTGTGGACGGAGGCGTCCGCACTGGGGAGGTCTCGGGCTAAAACGTCTGGCGTTTGGTGCGCGACGACTTGCGCGACGCGACGTTGGCTTTGGCGCGCTTGTGCGTGAGGCGGGCCACGGCGGGAACGCCGTTCCAGGCATAGGCCACGCGTTTTTCTTTCACGCGCGAGGGGCTCCAGTTCTTGCGGTGCAGTCCGGCCAGCACTTCGCATTCGCGTTGGCTGCGGAGATCGCTGCGAAAAGACGTGGACTCGACTTTGCCGTCGTGAAGCTTCTCTTTGATGGCGATGGCACACTTCGGCGCCGCGAAGGCCGGGGCCGCCACTAACATTACCGCCAGAATACGGGTCGAGAGCTTCATCCTGTTCGCTTACCCTTCAAATCCCGTGCCCGGCGCGGCTAGCCTCGCTTTGGGCTTCCGGCTGAAGGCGGCGACAAAAAATGTCACCGCTACGCTCAGAATCCGGTAGCCTTTATCTTGAAACTCGAACTTCAAGAGGAGCCCACATGTCTCGTGTCCTGCTTGGCCTGACGTTGTTTTCTCTGACCGTTCCCGCGTTTGCTTTCGACCACAGCCATGCCGCGTGGGACCAGTGGCTAAAGAAATTCGCCAAGGTCAGTGGCCCCGTCACTACGGTGGATTACGCCGGCGCCAAGGCGAAGCCGGAGCTGCTAAAGCCTTACTTGAGCTCGCTATCGGCGGTAACCCAGGCTGAGTATGACGCGTGGACCGACACCCAAAAGCAGGCGTTTCTCATCAACGTGTACAACGCCAATACCGTGAGCCTCATCACCGACAACTACCCGGTGAAGTCGATTAAGGACTTAGGCGGAATCTTCTCCAGCCCCTGGAAGAAGAAGTTTTTCAAACTGTTCGGCGAAGAGGTGCACCTCGATCACGTCGAGCACGGTCTGCTGCGCAAAAACTGGAGCGAGCCGCGGGTGCACTTCGCGGTGAACTGCGCCTCGAAGGGCTGCCCCGCGCTGCGCGGTGAGGCATTTACGTCGGCGAAGCTCGAAACCCAGCTCGAGGATAGCGCGCGCCAGTTCTTGTCCGACAAGAGCCGCAACCGCTGGGTCGAAGCGGAGAACAAATTTTACCTTTCGAAGATTTTCGACTGGTACGGCGGCGATTTCGTGAAGAAGGCGGGTTCGGTGCAGTCGTTCGTGACCCCCCGGATGGTGCCGGCGAAGGACGCGGCCAAAGCGGCAAAGGCGGAGATCTCCCATCTCGATTACGACTGGACGCTGAACGACGCCAGTAGCCGCACAAACGCCAGCCACTAACCAAAAGGGAGGGACTCCTTTTTGGTTACTCGGTGAGGGCGATCTTTTTTACCGTTACCGTGAACTTCGATTTCGTGTCATCGCCGTCGGCGTGGAGCCAGACCGCGCCCACGTCGAGCGCCGGATCGAGGGGGACGGAAAAGCCGAGGTCGCCCGGCTGACCCACTACCTTGACCGTGTGGTTGACCATCCGCTTGTCGGCGGTGGGCTTCTCTCCGCCCTGGACGACGTTGTAAAAAATGATTTGCCCTAAGCCCGCGTCTGGTTTCAGCGCGACGAGATTCAAGATCCACTTGGCGGCGAACACCCGTTCGAGCCAGCTCGGGCGGTAGTCCCCGGCGGTGATGAGTCCCACGCGGAGTACGAAGTCGTCGTGCCCCCGTTTCGGCAGACCGTTGGTCGAGGCCTCGACCTCGAGGCGCTTCGCCATCACGTTCTTTTCCAAGGGGAAGAACAGCGGGCTCGACGAAGAGTCAACGCGTATCCGCAACGCTTGCGGTGTGAAATCGTATTCGTTGGGAGAAATGCCAGAGTAGCGTTCGGGTCGCCAATTCATGCCGCTATGCAGCGGAAGCAAGACGACACTGAGTAAACGCGCGGCGCGGTGTTTCATTGGGAAATCGTACCGGATCGTTGGTTGCCAATCACTTTTTCGGTGCGATATCTTTTGACGCGTTCAATACGGCTAATGGGTTTGGGGGCATCGGGATGGATTTTGTAAAAAGTCGCATCGCCTTTGGGATAATTTTCCTGGGGGCGGGGATCGCCGCGGCCGCTTTGCCAACGCGGGAGACATCGGACGAAGGGCGGGCCCTTTTCTTCAAAGCCCGTCAGGCGGCTACGAAGTCCTTGCGTGAAGAGCAGCTCACCGAGGCGGTGGGGGCTACCGAAAAAGAGTCAAAGCGAAATCCCAAAGATCCCGACACCCGGTTTTGGCACCTCGTCGCGTTGAACGAGCTGGCGCAGCATCGCAAAAACAGCTGGTCGTTACGCACGATCAAAAGGCTCGAGACCGAGCTAAGCGGCTTTGCCCGAAGCTACCCCACCTTCGCCTTTGCGGGCGGCTTTCGTAGCCTGGGGGAGCTCTACCACGCCAGTCCCCGCTTCATTTCCGTGGGCTCCACGAAGAAGGCCGAAGACTGTTTCCGGCGGGCGCTAGTGCTGGCGCCCGAGTTTCCCGGAAACCACATCGCGCTCGTCGATCTGCTGTGGAACGACGGCCGGGTGCACGAGGCGAAAGCGGCGTTGAATAATTTGCTGAAGATGAACGGCTGGCTCGAGCGCCACTACGGCGAGTTCGAGCCACTCAAACCCGAATGGGAAGCGAAAGTGAAACGCTGGGCGGGTCTTTAAGGAGTAATGAAGAAGTACGACGCTATTTTTGTAGGCTGCGGATTGGCTAGCGGCCTTTTGGGATTGAGGCTGAAGAGATCGCGGCCTGAACTGTCCGTGCTGTTTCTCGAATCCGAAGACCGTTGGGGCGGTAACCACACGTGGTCGTTCCACCAGACCGATATCCTGCCGCAGGATCAGGTCTGGATGAAGAATCTGATCTCCAAAGAGTGGTCGGGCCACTCCGTGCGTTTCCCAGCCTTCACTAGGGGCCTTAGTGGCTCCTACTTCTCAATCCGTTCCGAGCAGTTCGATAAGGTAATGCGGGAAGAGCTTGGCGCCTCGACGCGTTTGTCGACGCCGGTCGCGGAGCTGCGCAAAGACGGCGTGGTCCTGGCGGACGGCAGTCACCTTTACGCCAAAGTCGTGCTGGACGCGCGCGGAGCGTTTCGTCCCAATAGAGAGTTTAGCGGCTACCAAAAGTTCGTGGGCTGGGAGGTGCGGTTGAAGAATCCGCACGGTCTGCGCAATCCCGTGCTGATGGACGTGACGGTGGAGCAAAAGGACGGCTTTCGTTTCATTTACCTATTACCGTGGACGAATGAAACGCTGCTGGTGGAAGACACGCGTTACTCCTCTAGTCCCGAGATCGATCGCGAAGAGTTCGACGCCGATATCACCGCCTACATTCGTAACCGAGGCTGGGAAATCGCCGAGGTGCTGCGCAACGAAGAGGGTTGCCTCGCCATCCCCCTCACCGAAGGGGAGCTCCGTCGGCAACCGAACGAAGACGGCTCGGGGCTGTTGCGCATCGGAGTGCGCGCCGGACTTTATCAGCCGACCACGGGCTACTCGCTGCCTTACGCCGTAAGACTCGCCAACCGGCTCGCCACCATTCGTACTTGGGAGACCAGTGTGCTGGCGCAAACGTTGGTGCAGTTCGAACGTGAGCAGCTGGCGTTTCAGCGCTTCAGTCTATTCTTGAACCGGATGCTGTTCTGGGGGGCTGCCCCGTCCGATCGCTACAAGATCCTGCAGCGTTTTTACGGCCTTTCGCAGAAGCTCATCGAGCGCTTCTATTCCGGGGTCACGACCAAGCCCGATCGCGCGCGCATTCTGCTCGGCAAGCCGCCCATCCCGGTGAAGAAGGCTTGGGATTGTTTGCTGGACCCGTCGCGGGATTCGAAACGAATTTTGGGGAATCGTCTTTTGTCCACGTTGTTACCGTCGGAGGTACGTGCATGAGTCAGCCACGCGATCTGCAATTAAAATCGGGGCTCACGGATTTTTCCGCCGCCTGGCCCTTTCTGGAGCGAGAGCTGGTAAGCCCGCGCGATGAGTTTTTAGCCCGGCCGTCGAAAAACTTTCGTGGCGAGCTGGTAAAGCTGGCCTACGAGATGGTCAGCCTGGCCCCGGCCGAGGGCGACGCCGCCCGGTTGTGCCGTGAGGCGAGCCGACTGCTCGAAGAGCTGCATGCGGGCTCGCTCGTGGTCGACGATATTCAAGACGACAGCCTGTACCGGCGCGGGAAAGAAACGTTGCACCGGATTTACGGTGTGCCGCGCGCGATAAACGTGGGCAACTGGCTTTACTTCGATGCGCTAGACTCGATCTCCGACTGGGGGCTCGATGCCGAGCGCGAACGGGCGATCGTTCGCCTGTGCCTGCGCGCCCTGAATCGCGCCCATCTGGGGCAGGGGCTGGACCTGGGCGTGAGTATCGACACGGTCGATCGGCCCGAAGTCGAAGCGGTCTGT
>JBGSST010000299.1:0-2223 GCA_041736915.1 Bdellovibrionota bacterium | reverse complement strand
GGGGCCGCAAGCGTCGTTGGTGGATCAAGTGGGTTTCTCGCTGGCGCCGCCTGACTACGCGTCCGCCCGCCCCCGAAGAGGCACCCGAGTCGTGGCTGCGGCGTGAGCTACATCGCCTACGCTTACGGTTACGCAATCCCGGCGAAGGATTTCCGCCGCTCGTCGACGATCTGACTTCGGTGTTACGCGTTTTTTTCCGCCGCAAAACGAACCGGCCCGCCGACAGCTGGACCACGCAGGAGCTAGAGCGCAAGCTACCGCTGGGCACCTTGCCGGCCCCCTTGGTGCCGGTGCTGCAACGCGCGGATCGGTTCAAGTTTCAGGGCGTACCGGAGGCCGATCCCGCTAAAGAGATCGTCGAGCCGGGCATCGAAACCTCGGAAAGGGCGCTGCTATGAGCACCTTCTCTTTCCTCTGGGGCTCGCTGGCCGATCCGCAGCGGCTTTATTTTTTGCTGCTTCCGCTGGCCGCCGTGTTGCTCGGGCTGTTTTGGTGGAAAGAAAAGAATGCGCAGCGCCGGCTACGGCTGGGCAGCTACGGTGGCTTTTTAGAGAAGCAAAGTCAGCGCACCCGGCGCCACCATTGGCTTTTATTCTCGGGGCTCGTGCTCGCGACCGTGCTCATCGGCCTGGCGGCCGCGCGGCCGCTGCACATCAAGTCGTGGGCGAAGCGCTACTCCGAAGGTATCGATATCTTAATCTGCCTCGATCTTTCCGAGAGCATGGAAGCCACCGATCTGGTGCCCACGCGCCTGGTCGCCGCCAAGAGTGTAATTCGCGAGTTCATCGAAAAGCGTAAAGACGATCGCATCGGCATCGTCACCTTTGGCGGCGAAGCCGTGACGCGCGCGCCGCTCACCAAGGACCACGACTTTCTCCTCGCCCAGGTAGAAGCGCTGCAGCTACGCGAGCTGAAGCAGGGTACGGCGATCGGTAACGGACTCGCCAACTCCATCGGGCGGCTGCGCCACTCGGAGTCGAAGTCGAAGGTGATCGTCCTCCTTACCGATGGCGACAATAACGTGGGCGCGGTCAACCCGATTACCGCCGCCAATCTGGCTCGCCAGGAAGGCATCAAGATCTACGCCATCGGCATGGGCAAGGAAGACCGCGTGGTCGTGCCCATCTACGCCTACGACATGTACGGCAAGAAAACCCAGCTGGTGGCGCAGGTGCCGTCGTACATCAACCCCGAGCTACTGCGAAAAATTGCCGACCTCACTGGCGGCCTGGCTTACATGGCGCGCGACACGACCGCGCTATCGCAGATTCTGCAGGCCATCGATCGTTTCGAGCGCACCAAGGTGCGCCTGCGCCCGATGCAAAAAAAGGAAGAGCTGTTCATCTACCCCACGGCGCTGGCGCTGTTGCTGCTAGTGGTGCTTTACCTTTTGCTCGACACCCGTTTCCGGCGCATCAACTTGAAGAAGGTGCCGAACGTAAAGGCCAAGAAGGAGGACGCGCATGCAGCTGCAGTATGAGAACGCATTCGTCCTTTGGGGACTCGTCGGCGTAGTGGGTTGGATCGGCTTTCAGGTGTACCTGCGTTTCAAGCAACCCGAGTCGGCATCGTGGCGGCGCGGCCTGCTGAGCACCACCGTTTTCACGTTACTGCTTTTCGCGCTGGCCCGCCCGCAGCTTGGCCGGCAGATGATGCAGAAACGTTCGCTTAAGGGAAACCTGTTCATCGCCATGGATGTGTCGCGCAGCATGGCCGCCGAAGACACGCCGCCCAACCGCATCGCCTTCGGGGTGGCCTACGCCACGCGGCTCGTGAAGAAGCTGAACGGTACTAAGTTTGCGCTGTTTCCGTTTTCGGACACCGGCTACGTGATGATGCCGCTTACCTCGGACACGCATGTGGCGGAAGAGATGTTGTCGGTGCTCGGCCCCGGCGTTACCACCAGCCAGAGCACCGACCTGGATACCTCGCTGCGGGCGTTGTTCACCACGATTCAGCGCATGCAGGACGCCGCGCGCGAGCGGGGCGAGGACTGGGCCCCCACGCAGGTGCTGCTATTGAGTGACGGAGAGACGCACAACAACGTCTCTTCTTCCGTGCTGGCCTACTATCGCAAAGAGCGTATTCCCATTTTCTCCGTCGTCACCGGTACGCGCCAGGGCGGCTCCATCTCCGTTGGCCAGGCCGCGGGTGGCGACACCCCATTTCGTGTGCCGTCGGCGCAACGGGTGATGACCAAGGCCGATCCGGAAACGATGGACG
>JBGSST010000283.1:0-4390 GCA_041736915.1 Bdellovibrionota bacterium | reverse complement strand
CCCGAAGAACGGCGAATCGAAACGCTGGCAGTAGAAACCTACGTAAGGTTGTGGGAAGAGCTGGGCGCCAAGGCGGACGGCAGCACGCTGACTGCGGTTATCGAAGGGGCCGATCCGTTTCGGGTGCCCGAGACGACGCGGGATCTTTTCCAGCTGCGTAAGAGTTTAGGCGAGTTCCGAAAGCTGCTCGATCAAAGTGGGGGCAACACCGAAAGCGTTCGCGCGCAGTTTCTCAAATCGTTGCGCAACCGCCGCGACGCCGAAGGCTCGGCACGCGAAGCCCGCCGGGTAGCCATGGAAAAGGTGTGGCCGGAGATGACGTTTCCTTACCGGCAGGATTTCGACACCTACTCCGTTTCCGAAGATTCGAACTGGCTCGCCTTCACCACCCCCCCGCACGAGAGCGATAGGATCGTAATCGCCAACTTGGTCACCCGGACCACCCAAGAGTACCGGGCGCCAAAAGGCCTCAATGTGGCCAATCCGCGTTTCGCCCCCGACGGCCGGGGAATTTTCATTTCCCGTAAGGACCTCCAAATAGAGTACATCCCCCTAAAAGATGGCGCTCCCGATTTTGCTTCCCGCTCCATGGTTGGGGAGCCTCTCGAATCGGTGAGCAACCTAACCAACTTTCGCTCCGGCACATTGCCGCACCTAATTTACTCGTCCGATGACGGGCGCCTCTTTCAGTTCGATCTCAACGCCAAGACTCGCGTAAAGCTCGACTGGCGCGCCGTCGGCAAACCGCTCGAGGATTTTGTGGGCTGGCGCACGTTGACGGGAGAGGAAGGCGTGCTCCTGCAGTTATCCTCGCCAAACGATAAGCGAAGCCGCTTAGTTTTATGCTCGGTCGCTGCGGACGGAAAACTGAGCCTTCGCCGGGAGCTAACGGCCTGGCCTACGGCCGATCAGCGAAGGTATTTATTTAGGGAGTCCGATGGAACCTGGATTTACGAGAAGGGGCAACAGCTCCTAACCGACGGCCCCTCCGGTACGGCGGTGCGGCTCGATCTCGCTAAGCTGCCCCTACCGGACGTCTCGGCCATATACCAGCAGTTTACCCTTCGCCCCGGCCACGACGAGATCGCGGTGCGCTACCGGGACAGCTCGGGCACAAAAAACTGGCTGCAATACGTAAGCACCCGCACCGGGCAAGTTCGCGTCCATCGTGAGCTGCCGCCACAGACCCGAGTGATGAGCTTTTCCAACGACGGAAAACGTTTGGTCATTCCTCGCGGTACGTCGGGAATTGGACAGCTGAACGTACTCAATCCAGATTTTCCCGAATGACGAACTTTTTCGCTAGGGCCCACAAAAATCGTGGGCCCCTGCCCAATGCCTAGTCCGCGAGCCGTACGCTCGCGTAAGTGCTGGCGTTGCCGTCTTTGTCGGTAAACGCCACGCCCGACGCCGAAGCGCGGGTAAAGGCCGTCGTGTTGAAATAGCCGGACCCGGTGTTGGAGCTGCCGTAGTTTTGTAGCGTGTAAACGCCCGTCGACGTTTCGGTGAATGTTTGAATCGGCGTAACGAAGCGGTTCGAGGCCTGCGTAGTGTCCACCGAGAAGAAGGAGCGGCTGAATCCGCCAATGTAACTTCCGCCCGAGGTGAAGATGAGGCCAATCGTGCCGATATCGCCGGCCGCCGCCGTCACCCGGTAGCGCTCGATAGTCGGCGTGCCGCTGTCGATCGTGCCCGCCACGTCGAGGTAGTTCACACCGACGTAGGTGCTCGTCGGGGCTGCGGGGTACACGAAACTGTAACCGCCCGCATAGTAAGCCTGCCCGCCGCCCACATCGCCGAAGAACGCGATGTCGCGAATGTCGCGAATGTCGAAGTAGAGCTTCACGTTCACCGTGCTCTTATCGGTGACGGTCACCGGCACGGGAAGCGGGTAGGTGCGCGAGCAGCCGGTGAAGTGAACCGTGGCCGCGCCTTTGTCCAGAACGTTTGAGGTAAGCGTGCCGCTCGAAGCCTGCGTGTAAAGAGTGGAGCCGCCGCCCGCCGGATCCGTCTTACCCGACGCGATAATCTTACCCTGGTAAACCTGTTCCGACTTGCAGGTTGAGATCTGCACGTGCGTGTAAGTACCCGCGCTTACCGTCTTCGCTCCGGCGCTCGTCAAAAGATTTTGTAGTGCCGTACCCACGAGCTCGACGAGACACGCGTCGTTCGAATCGGCCGCGCACGAGTAAATTTCGGAACCGCCGCCCGAGACCGAGGTGTTCAAGCTGATGGACCGGATGGGCACCTTCAGGCTTTCGATCGTGATGGCCGTATTGACGTTGATGTTCCGCGAGGGTGCCGACCCGTTCTGAACTTCCGGGGTCCGAATCAACGGGGCAATGCTGTAAAGCTGCGCGGTCACGGTGGCGTCGCCGCCTCCACAAGCCGACAACAGCAACAAAGACAATCCCGACAACGCGCCGAGCCTAAAGGTGGTGCTCATTAAGTTTCTCCGAGGTTGAGTGAGGGAGGAATTATACCAGCCGGGCAAAAGCGTGCCGGGGGGCGGCTCCTTCATCCCATTCCTTTCAGGGTAAGATGGCGACATGATCGTTTTTCTTCTTTCCCTCCTCTTCACCCCATCGGCAAATGCCTTCGAAGTCAGAATCATCTCACCCGCCGAGCTGGCTTCGCAGACCGATTGGAAAGTGGTGGATGCTCGCCCGGAAGATCTCTTTCTCGCCGGCCACCTTCCCTCGGCCCAGCGAATGGACTGGCAGGAGTGGACGGAAGAAAAACCCAACTTTCTGAACTCCCTTTTTGGCAGCCCCGCGAACTGGGGCAAGGCGATATCCGATAGCGCCGTTCTTCAGCAGAGACTAAGTCGCGCGGGTCTTTCGCACGAAGACAAAATCGTCGTGGTCGGTCAGCCCAAAGGCTGGGGCGAAGAAGGCCGCATCGCTTGGAATCTACTTTACTGGGGGGCCGAGCGGGTTGCGCTTTTGGATGGAGGTTACCCCGCATGGGAAAAACGTTTTCCCGCCCGCGTGGAAAAGGGGCCGGGCCACGTACTACCTCCCGGAAACTTTCGGGTCAGCCTGAAATCAGATCGCCGAGCGACGCTAGCGGAGCTGAAAGACAGTCTCGGAAAAAGAACCTTGTTGGACTCCCGAACCGAAGCGGAGTTTGCCGGAGAAAAGCTAGCCGGCCAAAAGCGAGGGGGGCGAATTCCGGGAGCCAAGCTGGTGCCCGCGCTTAAACTTTACCGGGATGACGGGCAGTACGTGACGAAAGACGAACTGAGCGCTCTGGTCCCCACGCTCCGCACGGCCACTACCGCCTACTGCACGGGGGGCGTTCGCTCCGCGTTGCTGGCTCTGTTGATGGAAGTACGTCTCGGGGAACGGGTGGCCAACTACGACGGATCTATCTGGGAGTGGTCGCGACAAGCCGAACTCGTTATGGAGAAGTGAGGTCTCGGCGCACCGGGTTTTCCTGGCGCCTAACCTTCTTGGGGCACACATTGGCGAGCGACACTTTGGTCTTCTCCAGCTCCTTCTTCAAGCTCGCCAGCTTTACCGGCGTGAAAGCTTCGGGGATGGCGCTGTGCCGTAAGATCTCGTAACTCGCGTCACTTAAAATCTCGGCTTCAATGAAGTCGGTGTTCTTTGCGGCCTCTTCGATCTTCTCTAGCATCTGACTGTTTAACTTGCGCAACGAGGCTTCGGCACGAGTCACTAGCTCTTCGCGTCGACGAAGCAACGGCTCCTCGGCGGATTCAATTTCGGTTCTCCAATCGGGCAAAGCCGATGAAAGACGCTCGTGGGCTAAGGCCACATCTCTCAAGGCCAGCACCTCGGCGGAAACGCCCGCTAGGCTCTCGCTATTATCCGGTTGCTGCAAAATTTCCGATGCGGCTTCCAGTTCCTCTTCCTTGTGATTTTGAATGTTCACGGCGATCTCCGAAGTCTTGATGGCCACCAAGGCTTCGCCGTCGGATATGGCTTTGGCAAGCCGGCGGGCCTCATCGAAATTGTGATTGATCGCTTTCTGGTAACGCAGAAAATTATCGGAGGTTACCCACGCGCGAACTATCCGGTTGGGAACGGATATCTTTTCCCCCCTGAGGTGAGCCGACGCCAATGGGTAAATCGGTGCCGTGTTCTCACGAAGCCAACGATGGGTATTCGGATAGTTTTGCTTAAAGGTGTCATTCGTGCGGCGGGCGTAGGCGTACTGGCACGCCTCTTTAAACGCAATCGCCGCTACGGCCGAAGCTTCGGGGGCAAAATCGTCGGCGTAGGTACCGGCGAACAGTTTTACCGCCATCACGACCGCTTCCGGTGACTTGCCCTGGGCCAGCGCCGACCAAGCCTTTAACTCTAACGCTGGAACCGAGGCGCGATTCTTCTCTTCCACCCTATCGAGCATGGCGGTAGCCGCCGCA
>JBGSST010000280.1:0-11575 GCA_041736915.1 Bdellovibrionota bacterium | reverse complement strand
GGTTGCCGCCGAAGGTGCCCCCGATGGCGCCAATGTCCGGCGCGTCCATCCACTCGGCGCGCCCGGTTACCGCCGACAAAGGTAGCCCACCGCCCAATCCCTTGGCGGTAAGCAGCAGATCGGGCTCGATGCCCAACGCCTCGCTGGCGAAGAGATACCCGCTGCGGCCAAAGCCACACTGAATCTCGTCGGCCACGAAGGCGATACCGTGCTCGCGGCAATAGCTTTGCAGCTTCTGAGCGAACGCCCGCGGCACGGGCAAGAAACCACCCTCCCCCAAAACGGGCTCGATCAAAATGGCCGCAACCTCTTTAGCGCGCGAACCAATCTCGCGCACGAGGGCCGCGAACGCGGCCTCCGCCACCGCCGTCTCGTCACCGCCCCCCGGCCAGCGATAAACGTACGGAAAGGGCACGCGAATGACCCCTTCGGGGAACGGGCCGAAGCCCACCTTGTACGGCGTCTCTTTCGCGGTGAGCCCCATCGCCATGTAGGTGCGTCCGTGAAACGCGTGTTCGAACGCGACGACGTACTTTCGCTTTGTGTACGCGCGCGCGATCTTGACCGCGTTCTCCGTCGCCTCGGCCCCGCTGTTGGCGAGAAAACTTTTCTTCGCGAACGATCCCGGCGCGGCCGCATTCAAACGCCGGCACACCTCCACGTAACTTTCGTACGGCGCTACGTTAAAGCTCGTGTGCAGATGACGATCGGTTTGGTCGTGAATCGCCGCGAGAACCCCACCGTCTCCGTGCCCCAGATTCATCACCCCAATTCCGGTGGCGAAGTCCAAAAGCCGGTTCCCGTCGACATCTTCCAGCAAAGCGCCTTTGGCGCTCGCCACGAAAATGGGAGAGGCGTGAAACGGGCCGCGCGCCACTTCCTTGCCCCGCGCTTGCATCAACGCCATCGATTTGGGCCCCGGGATCTTCGTTTTGAGCTCGATGGCCATTTTAAAACCAGCGCACCGGAGTTTCGTCCATATGCAGGTTGATCTGCTTGGTCTCCAGGTACTCCTCGATGCCGTATAGCCCCAGCTCCCGTCCCGTGCCGCTCTGCTTGTAACCGCCCCACGGTAACTCGTTGTAAGTGAGGTGGTACGTGTTCACCCACGTGATGCCCGCCCGAATGGCTTTAATCGTACGCAACGCCCGGTGAATGTCCTTAGTCCACACCGCCGCCGCGAGGCCGTATTCGGTGTCGTTGGCGAGCTCAATGGCTTCTTCTTCGTTCTTGAAAGGGATCACCGAAAGCACGGGGCCAAAGATCTCTTCCCGCGACACGCGCATCTGCGGCGTGCAGTGATCGAAAATAGTGGGCTCCACAAACCAGCCCTTTGCGAGCTCGGCGTCGGTAGCGCGCTTACCGCCCACGACCGCCTTCGCCCCCTCTTCGAGGCCGATCTTCAAATAGGACTCCACCTTGTCGCGGTGAGTGGACGAAATGAGCGGCCCCAGGTTCACCCCGGCTTTCAGTCCGTGACCCAACTTGATCTTCTTGGCGCGCACCACCATCTCGTCGACGAACTTCTTGTGAATCGACGATTCGATCAGTAGCCGCGATCCGGCGGAGCAGACCTCTCCCTGATTGGCGAAGGCCGCAAACAAAGCCCCATCCACCGCCGCGTCGAAATCGCAGTCGGCGAAGACCACGTTGGGATTCTTTCCGCCCAGCTCCAGCGACACCTTCTTCATGCCGATAGCCGCGTTGGTCATCACCTTCTTTCCGGTGACGGTGCCGCCGGTGAAGGCGACCTTATCGACGCCGGGGTGCAACGCCATCGCCTCCCCCACATCCGCGCCGGTGCCCGTGATGATATTGACGACCCCCGCCGGAAACTCCGCCGCCTCGAATACCTTTCCCAGCTCCAGCGCCGTCAGCGGCGTCAGCTCCGAGGGCTTGAGCACGCAGGTATTACCCGCCGCCAAAGCCGGAGCCAGCTTCCACGCCGCCATCAAAAGCGGATAGTTCCAGGGAATAATCTGGGCGCACACGCCGATGGGTTCGCGCACGACCAAGCTCAAGGAAGGGGCCGGCACCTCCATCGTCTCGCCGTGAATCTTCGTAGCCAACCCCGCATAGAACTCGAAGCAGTTGGCCGCGTCCGCGACGTCGAACTCCGACTCCCGCAACGGTTTGCCATTATTGCGCGTCTCTAGCTCCGCAAACTCCTTCGTGCGGGCGCGTAGCCCTTCGGCGACTTTAAAGAGTAACTTCACGCGATCCTGCGCGGTCATTTTACGCCACGGCCCCTCGTCGAAGGCGTGCCGGGCGGCGCTCACCGCGCGGTCGACGTCTTTGGCGTTGCCCTCGGGAACTTTACCGAGCTCTTCGCCGCTGGCCGGATCGGTAATCGTGCGCGTTCGGTGACTAGCCGACGCCGTCCATTCGCCCTGAATCCACATCGAGTAACTCTTCACGTTCCGCTCCTTGAAAAAAAGAAAACTAAAAACCTGGCCCGAGCACCATGCCGATCATCACGAGCACCACGCTCGCCCCTTGAATGCGGTTCAACCGCTCGTTCAACACTACCCACGCAAACGCTAACGTCACCAGTGGGTACGCGCCACTAATCGGCGTCACGATCGAAATCGGCCCGTGCTTCGACGCCACGATCACGAAGAGATCGCCCAGAGCCATGAGCCCCATCGGAAAAAAGGACTGGGAAAGGCGGTTAAGCAGACCCCGACCGCGCGTTCGTACCAGTGCGTAAGTCCCCAAGGACAGCGCCCCGCCAATCGTGTTGAGCAGCGAGAGCGACACCTCCGACGAGTTGGGCAAACCGTACGAGTACTTTACTAGTGTCTGCGCGGCCCCCCATAAAACCAACGCCGCGGCGGCCAGCAGTATCCAGATGCGGTTGCGCCCGGAGCCCTCCGAGGAGGGCGAGTAGGACAACCCCACGCAGCCGAGGATAAGCAACGTCACCCCCAGATACTGCAGCCCAGCTAACTGCTCGCCCAAAAATATTCGCGCAAACAGCACGGTGAACGCCGGGTAGGCCGCCGACAGCGTGCCCACGATGGTGATGGGGCCGTAAACGACCGACTCGAAGTAAAGAACCCAGCCGATGCCCTCTAGCACGTAGGCCAAAATCGCCACCTGGGTGAAAGCCATCGACTCGGGCGCGAAGACCGGTGGGTGGTCGCCGCCCAAAAAGTAAAACCCCAGGTTCACGACCGCCTTGGCCACCAGCAGATAAAAACAAAACTGCGCGGGCGGCACGTCGTCGGCCCATTTCTTCACGAGCCCTTGGCCGATGCCGTACACGAAAAAGGCGCCGAGGGCGGGGAGCAGCCAAAGCCACATCACTGGTGGCTTACCTTTCGCGAGAGGGCTTCCTTAATCTGTTTCACCGCGCGTTCGGCGGATTTAAAGGCGCCGTCGGAGTGCGAGGTCTCGGTAAAGTCCCCGGCCAGATGCACGTGATTCTCGGGACGGCGAATCTCTTCCGACTGGGCGTCGAAGCGAGAACGCCCCACTCCCCACGCCGCAATGGCGCGCGGGTGATAGCGGTAGAACTCCACTTCCTGAATCTCTTTCCCAATCCCGGGCCACAGCTTTTCGAACTCTTCCTTGATCTGCAGGCGCGCACTTTCCTGGGGCATCATCGTGAAGGACTCGGCCCAGGCTCCGGTGATGAGTAGCGATAGGATCTTGGCCTTCGTTTTTTGATCCGGATTCCCGTCGTAAATCACGCCGAGCTTCGAGTCGGACAAAATGGGAAGCATCGACGATCCGCTCTTCGTCCAGTACTTCTCGGCCGCTTTGGGAACGAAGACGTGCGCCTTGAAGTAAGCACCCCAGCCCATGCTTTGGATCGCGGCCTGTTTGGCTTCCGACAGCGGCGGTTCGAACTGAAGCTCGAAAACTCGGTACAGCGGAACGGTGGTGATTACCTTTTTGGCGCGCACCACGCCTAGCCGATTGGTGGCCATGTCGAGGTAAGAGACCTCCACTCCGTCTTTCGTCGAGCGGATCGACTTCACCGCCTGGTTCAGGGTGATATGTCGCTTTCCGACTTTCGTCGCGAAGGCATCGGTGAACTTCTCGTTGCCCCCCAGCACCCGTACCGATTTCTCCCCCTCCGCCCCCATGAAAATGTGCATCTCGGCCAAGCCATCGATGGCCGAGATCTTGTCCCACTCGGTGCCCACTTCACATTCGAGGCTAACGCGAATCCACTCGGCCACCTTCTCGGGAAGTTTTTTGGTGCCCACGTAGCTAGCGAAGGATGAATCCTTCAGCGCGAGCAGCTCGGGCCGCACGGGTTGGCCCGTGTAAAGCTCGTCAATCGTGGGCGAGACCTCTTTGCGGAATCGCTCCCACGCGGCACGCTCTTCGGGCGTAAACACCCGTTCCCGAAACTGGGCGGCCGTCTCGTCGCCGAGCTCGTAAAGCATGCCCAGTAACTTCACGCTCGATACCGCCACGTCTACCCGCAGTGGCAGCTTGAGCTCCTTCAAAATGGCGACCGCCGGGTTGCTCTCCCAATACTCTTCCATGCCGGAGTCCGAGTAGAGCGTCTCCCCGTTTCGTTCGTACTTCACCGTCTTCACGCGGCCACCGATGCGCGGCGTGATCTCCAAAACGTGAAAGGGAATATTCGCCTTCTTCAAATGGTAACCGCTCGCCAGCCCCGAAAGCCCGGCGCCGATAACCACGACGTCGGTCTTGGCCGGAACTTTGGCGAAAGCGACGGACCCCAGGAGAAAAAACGAAACGAGCCAAAAACGACGACCCACTGAAGCAGTTCGCATGGACATTTCCCCCTAAGTCCCGATGTCTGTCTCTTGACCCAACCTCTGTCGTACTAAATACTTTTTGCCTTGGCAAAAGCGCGAACCAACCACGCGCGTCATTTACAACGGAGCGGCGGGCAGCATGAAAGACATCTTTGTCGACGGTAAATTCCAGAAAGCGTTAGCTCAAGAGTCGCGCGAGATCGTAAATCCCGCCACCGAAAGCGTAATCGATCGCGTGCCCCAATGTGGCGCCGCCGACGTGGATCTCGCCGTGATGGCGGCCCGCCGGGCCCACGGGAGTTGGGCGAAAGTGCCGGGCGGCGACAAAGCCAAGCTGCTGCACGAGATCGCCACCAAAATTCGGGGGCTCGAAAAAGAGCTGGCCCCCTTGATCACCAAGGAATCGGGTAAGCCCCTGTGCGAATCGTTCGACTGCATCGAATGGGTGGCCGCGGTTTTCGATTACTACGCGGAAATTGCGCGCAGCGAGCGCGGCCGCACGCTTCCGCCCGTCGCTCCGCACCAGGTGAACTTCGTGATCAAAGAGCCGTACGGCGTGGTGGCGGCGATCGTTCCCTTCAATTTTCCGTTGCTGCTCATGTCGTGGAAAGTGGCCCCCGCCATTGCCGCGGGTAACACCGTCGTATGTAAGGCCCCGCACCAGAACCCGCTGAGCAACCTGCTCTTCGCCAAGGTCTACGACGGGCTGCCGCCCGGCGTGGTCAACGTGATCACCGGCGACGCCACGACCGGCGATGCGCTGGTGCGCCACTCGGAAGTAGACCTCATCGCCTTCACCGGCTCCACCGCCACGGGCCGCAAGATTGCCGCCATCGCGGGGCAGGATCTAAAAAAGGTAAACCTCGAGATGGGCGGCATCGATCCGTTTCTCGTTTGCGAAGATGCGGATCTCGAAGTGGCCTCCCGCGGGGTGGCCTGGGCGCGGTTACTCAATGCCGGCCAGGTCTGCACCTCGTCTAAGCGCATCTATCTCGTGCGGGAGATTGCCGCGGATTTCACCGAACGGCTGCTCAAGCACGTACGGGGTTTGCGCGTCGGCGATCCGGCCCAGCCGTCCACCGACATCGGCCCCCTCATCACCAAAGACGCCGTGGAGAAGGTGGAGTCGCAGGTAAAGGCCGCGATCCGCGAAGGGGCCGAGTGCGTGATGGGCGGCAAGCGCATGACCGTACAGGGCAAGGGCTACTACTTCGAGCCCACGGTGCTCACTAACGTAAAGCACGGGTCCCTGCCCACCACGGAAGAGATCTTTGGCCCCGTCATTTCGCTCATCACCGTGCGCGATGTCGACGAGGGAATTCGCCTTTGCAACGATTCGAAGTACGGTCTGGGGGCGAGCATCTACACCAACCGCATGGACTACGCGATGCGGGCCATGGAGGAGATCAAAGCCGGCACCTTTTGGATCAACGATCCGCTTACCGACAACGACGCCGGCCCCTTCGGCGGCATGCGCTGGAGCGGCATCGGCCGTGAGCTGGGTGAGGACGGCCTGAATGCTTTCCGCGAGAGCAAGCACGTGCATCTCGATTACAACATGGAAACGAAACCGTACTGGTTTCCGTACTTGAACCGTCCGGTTCCCTCGGAGCACTAAGTGAAACCACGCATTGTTGTCGCCGGCGGCGCCGGAGCCATGGGGAAAATCACCGTGCGCGATCTCGCCGAGCTGTACCCGGCGGCGGCGCTCACGATCGCGGATTACGACTTAGGCAAAGCCAAAGCACTGGCGAAGGAGCTGGGGGTAACCGCGACCTTTATCGATGTTACCAAGCCGGCCACGTTGCTCACCGCCCTCAAAGGGGCCTTTGCGGTCATCAACTGCTGTCCGTACCAGTTCAACCTCGACGTGATGCAGGCGGCGCTAAAGAGCCAATGCCACTACGTGGATCTGGGCGGCCTCTTTCACATGACGAATCAGCAGCTCAAATTCCACCGGCGCTTCCAGCAGGCCGGACTCGTCGCGGTGCTGGGCATGGGGGCCTCGCCGGGGCTAACGAATTTACTCGCGGCGGAAGCGGCCCTGCGGCTCGACAGCGTGGAAGAGATTCACATCCGGCTGGGCTCTTCCGACCAGAGCCGTTACGAAAACGTCCCGGCCCTTCCGGTGGCATACTCGCTAAAGACCATTCTCGAAGAGTTTTCCAAACCACCCGCCGTCTTCACCAAGGGTAAGTTGCGGTTCGTGGAACCGATGAGTGGCGGAGATCCCTACCGGTTTCCCAAGCCCGTCGGCGTAAAGCGCCCGTTCTATACTCTGCACTCGGAGCTCGCCACGCTGCCCTCGACCTTCGCCCGGCTCGGGGTAAAGGAGGTGTCGTTCAAGATCGCCTTCGACGACGACTTCGTCACCAAAGTGCGGTTTCTGCGTGACCTGGGCTTAGCCGCCGCCGAACCGGTGGACCTCCGCGGTACCAAGGTATCCCCCATTCTCCTCGTCGACAAAGTGGCAATGGCGCAAAAGCCCGCCAAGCGAGTGGGGGCCCTGAAGCAGCACGAAATCGTGCGCGCCATCGTGAAGGGCAAGCGCGGATCCTCGAAGCGTACCGTCTTTGCCGACTGCCACACCGTGGGAGTGACGAAGTGGAACGTGGGCAGCGACGCCAATACGGGCTGCCCGCCTTCGATTGCGGTGCAGCTCATCGCCGAAGGGAAGATCCTTTCTACCGGGGCCCTGCCGCCGGAGAAGGTGTTTCTGCCCAAGAATTTTTTCGCGCACCTAAAGCCCCGCGGCATGTGGGTGGAGGTCAAAGAGACTGCGGGCTGGAAAGAAAAGACTTAAGGGGCCGCGCCGCCGAGCGTTTTCGTGCAGCTCCCCTTTCGCGGGTACGGTTCGGTATTCACGTCGTTCAGCAGTACCACGCGTTTTTCGCGATCGGTGTCTTCGAACAGGTAATCCATGAACAACCGAGTGCCGCCCATCTTCTCCATCATGGGGAAGGTAAAGCCGAGGTACAGCCAACTTTTCCGCGTGCGCCTAGACAAGTGAGGCAGCAGTTCGTGGTAGTTCTTCAAGTCCGATTTTAACCGGTCCGTCGCGAGGAACAGGCTACCGGGCCCGGCAATCTCCTTGCACGCGTCGAGCAGCGCCGCCATGGTGTCCTTCGGCATGAACCGTCCCCACCAGGCGTTGCTCACGTCGAATACGCTGAGCGGAATTTCTTTCGCCTTGAGGGCGGCCGTCATCGCTTGGAAGTTTTTCACGCTCTTCAGCGAAAAGTTTTCGACCTGAATCCGCCCTTCCTTGGCCGCCGTACTCAAGCGGAGGTAAAGCGCTTCGTCCTGTATATAATTTCCCTGACCAAACAGCTCCTCCTGCCGATTGCTCTCTGACGGTTTTTCCAGGGCGGCAAAGCGCATGCGATCCAGAACGGTCAGATCTTTCTCGAACCGCCGGGACTTCACCCAAAACTCGTACGAGCCCGGTTCAACTAGCTCCGCAAGCGCCACCTTGCCACCGTCTCTACGGGCGGCCTCTTGCCAGGCTTCGGGACTAACGGCCATACGCAGCGCCAGGTAGTCCTCGCGCGAGGTGGAGGCCGCGAGCAGCATGCGGTTGATCCGGTTGAAGCGCGCCACCTCCGGATCGGTGTCGACGAGAATCAGGTGCGTAGCTTTCGTAGTGAGCCCAAAGTGGATGAAGCCACGTTCGGTGCCCACGGCAATATAGGCCCCGGGGCCGGCGGCTTTGAAGACGCGATCGCCGTCCTGTGGAAAAAGCTCGTTGGGCACGAGAAAACCGTGATTCACCGTCGCCGCCGGCTCGGGCAACTCGAAGCGCAGAAAGCCACTGGGATCGGGGGCAAAGCTGGACGGCGAATAGAGAACGAGCCAGGCGAGGATGAAAAGGTGGCGCGCGCTCTTTGGCATCCCCTGATTTTACCACTATAAAGGGGCCACCCATGAACACGCGTGCGCTAGAAGCCTGGTTCGAAAACGATCACCGCGTGATGCCGTGGCGCCAGACTCGCGATCCTTACAAGATCTGGATCTCCGAAGTCATGCTGCAGCAAACTCAAGTCACGACCGTCATTCCCTACTACGAACGCTTCATCGCCAAGCTACCGACGGTAGAGGCGCTGGCCAGCGCCCCCGAAGACGTCGTGCTGTCACTCTGGTCGGGCTTAGGCTACTACTCCCGCGCCAGAAATTTACAAAAAGGGGCGAAGTACCTCGTCGACAATTTCGGCGGAACCTTCCCCCGCGATCGCGAAACCCTTCTCGAAACTCCCGGCATCGGCCCCTACACCGCGGGCGCCATCCTCTCCATCGCCTTCGGACTCAAGGTGCCGATTGTCGACGGTAACGTGCAAAGGGTGTTCGCCCGCTACTACGCCTGGCCCGATGCCATCGAGACCAAGCCGAGCCAGAATTTTTTCTGGGAGAAGGCGAAAGAGTGGGTCGAGGCCAGCACCGATCCGCGCACGCTCAACCAGGCGATCATGGAGCTGGGGGCCACGGTCTGCATCAAGGGCAAGCCAAAGTGCGGCGTCTGCCCCTTGCAAAAGAACTGCTCCGCTTTCACTAAGGACATTCAAGAATCTCTGCCGGTGAGAAAACCCAAGCGCGACAAAGTCGACCTCTACTGGCTCGCCATTCGCTACCGCCACGGCGATCGCCTGTGGCTCGAGCGCGTGCCCAAGGGGGAGTGGTGGGAAGACCTCTGGGATCTTCCGCGCGACGTTTTCCAAGAGCAAACCGCGCTCAACGAAAAGGCGGAGGCCCTGCGCGACTCGCAAGACGCCCGCCGCCTCGGGCAAAAAAAGCACGCCGTCACTCACCATCGCCTTCACGTAACGGGACTCGAAGTGACGATGCGGGAACCTCAAAGTCCCCAAGGCACTCGCGAGGGCCGTTGGTTCCCCATCTCCGAGGTTTTTGAACTTCCCCTGTCCTCGCTCGCGCGCAAAGTGCTCATGTTAGAATAAGGGCATGCGCCACTATGCCTTTGGTCTCTTCTTCCTGACGCTTCTCAATAGTTCGCCGCTCCACGCCATGCCGAACGGCTTCACGACGGAAGAGCCCACGCTTTTTGCCATTCCGCGAATCGCCACCAACGAGTACCGCGAGGAAGGCATCTATCGCGGCGGCACGGAAGAGTCATCGGGCATCCGTTCGCTCAAGCGCGAATCGACACCGTCGCAGGGTGGAGAACGGTGGACGCTGGAGTTCTCCTCTCCGAATAAAAAGAAAGCGGCCCCGTTTTTCCAGGTGAAGCTCATCAAGGCCGAAAGCTTTCAGCGTAGCGACGGCACCGTCGTCATCACCGAGCCGCCGAAGATCGTTTTGCTCCTGCGTGGCATCACCGGTGGTGGGCTTCCCCAGCGCGACATCACGCGGGCCCTCAAGAAGAGCCGGTTCGTAAAGGCCATCATCCCCTACCCGCCCATCGAAGACGGCGACACGGCCATCGAGCTCGTGCTGTCCCGCGAGACCCTCATCTCGCCTCATCACCCGCGTTTTGCGGAGAACCAGCTGGTTCTGGAACTGAAGTAGGGCGGCGGAAGAAAAAATACGGGCCCGAAGGAAGTTTGGTCGGAATAGGGGCCCCGGAACCGTCCTCACGGGGAGCGAAAAAGGTTCCAAGCTCCCAACATCATCAACACCCTATGGGGAGTTCCCTATTCCGGCCAAATCCGACGGGCCCGTGTTCACCCGGCAGGCATCGCCGATGGCACTGCCTACCCCCAACCAATTCGAATCAAACCGTTCTTTTGCTATAGCGGCGCGCCGAGCCGAATCGATATAGGGAAGCCAATTTGTTCAGGATTTAGGCGCACGCCCTGTGCGCTCCCAGTATTATTGGTTGATCAGGTTGTGCCTTTTTGTTAATTTGCGCACTGCATTAATTATAGGTTTGCGGTGGGCATGGAAAAAGACTTCAACATATTCGAGTATCAGGAGTTCCCGGCGTTCCTTGCGGCCGCCTCGGCGCAATTAGCGCCGCGGTTATCGGCCAAGCGAGGCTGCGCGGGTTACCTCTCGCGGGTCCTCGGGTATCGCTCTCCCCGCAGCATCGGCATGGTGTTAGCGGGCAGCCGCCTCCCCTCCAAGCTGATGATCGATCGCCTCGCGCGAAAACTTTTGCACACCCCGGCCGAGCGCCGGTACCTGGAACTTCTGGTCGAGAAGGCTCAACGGAGCCGCACCGGCGAGCAGATGACCCCCGTCACCCAGGAGATGAACGATCTGCGTCCGGTTCCGGTCGCCCGGCAGTACATCGACATGACGGAATTTTCCCAGATCTTTCACTGGTATTACTTCGTCCTGCGACAGGTCGTGCAAATTCCCGGTGTGGACGTATCGGCGGAAGGGCTACACAAACGCCTTCGTAAAAAGGTGCCGGTAGAGAAGATCAAAGAGGCGCTCATTCGTCTGTGCTACTTCGGCTTTCTCGAGAAAACCGATACTGGCTACCGCGTAAAGCACAGTAACGTGATCACCCCCACCGACGTGCCCAACCAGGCTCTGCGCCTGCACCACGCCCAGATGATGAAGCGTGCGGGCGAGGCGATGGAAGAGCTGCCGGTCGACAAGCGAGAGATCACCTCGATGTCGTTTCGCATGGACCCCCGAGACGTGCCGGAAGCCAAAAAGCGCCTCCGCCAGTTTCGTGATGATTTCGACTCCTATTTCTCGAAGACGGAAGGAACCGAAGTGTTCCAGCTCAATCTTCAGCTGTTCCCCCATACGGAGACCTAATGACCCGCTATTTCGTCCTTACCTTGTCGTTCGTCCTTTTCTTCTCTCCGGTGGCCATGGCGGGCGATGCGGCCGGCAACGGACAAGGCATAGACCCAGCTTACGGCCCC
>JBGSST010000278.1:0-17385 GCA_041736915.1 Bdellovibrionota bacterium | reverse complement strand
TGTGTACGGCGCCTGGGTGGCGTACCAGCAAACCGACATGAAGAAGTTAGTGGCGTATTCGTCCGTGAGCCACTTGGCTTTCGTGGTGCTGGGTATCACCTCGCTTACGGTCGAAGGGCTTACGGGCGGCGTACTGCAGATGGTGAATCACGGGGTTAGCACGGGCGCACTGTTCTTCCTCGTAGGCGTTCTGTACGAACGCCGTCATACGCGTGAGTTTTCGGAGTACGGCGGTTTGGCTTCGGTGGTTCCCTGGTTTTCCTTCTTCCTCGTACTGACGGCGTGCTCGAGCATGGGCGTGCCGGGTTTGAATGGCTTCGTGGGCGAATTCCTGGTTCTGCTGGGCACGTATCAGCGAAATCCGTGGCACGCCGTCATCGCGGTAAGCGGTATCATTTTCGGCGCGATCTATCTGCTGGTGTTCCTGCGCAAGATTTTGTTTGGACCGGTCGACAACGCCGAGAACAAAACGATGCGCGATCTGGAGCCGCGCGAATGGGCCGGTCTCGTGCCGATGGCCATCTTTATGCTGGTGCTGGGTATCGCCCCCTACGTGTTGCTCGATAAGGTGAGGCCATCGCTGGAACGGTATTGGACGAACTTGGCCCGTCCGGAAGCGACCCGGGTCACCCAAGTGGATGCTAACGGAGGCCGGAAATGAGTGTGTTTGGACAGTTCCTGGTTCCCTTGGCCCCTATCGTAGCTTTGGTGGGCGGTGGCTGCGCGTTGATCGGCGCTGAGTGCGTCGGTAACAATTTTTTGAGCGTGCGCGGAAAGATGATTCTGGCGTGGATCTCTGCGGCGTTGGCCGTTGGATTCTGCGTTTGGCAGTTCGGGCACGTGCCGGTTGGCGATGCGGTGGCCGTGTACGACGGGCCCGTTTGGCTGGTGGAGTTTGCACGTTTTTACCGCTGGACGACCACCACCGTCTTTCTGCAGCTGATTATCGCAATTTTTGCCTTCTTCGTGCTCGACTCCATCTCGGGTGATTTTAAGCGCGGCGATATTCTGGGTGAAGTCTTGGCGCTGTGCTTGTGGTCGGGCGCCGGCATGATGCTCTTGGTGTCGGCGGATCACTTCGTAGTGATCTTTCTTGGGCTGGAGCTCTTGTCGCTTCCGCTTTACGCGCTAGTGGGGCTCAAACGCTGGGACGCGAAAAGCCTCGAAGCCTCGCTGAAGTATTTTCTGTTCGGTTCGGTAGCGACCGCCTTCCTCTTGTTGGGAATCGCGCTCATCTACGGTGAGACCGCAACCATGTCGCTGCCCAAGCTGCGAGACTACGTGGTGCAGGTCGGCCAAAGCGGACAGCTACAAGAACATGTTCTGCTGCTAGCGGGCATTTTGCTGATGGTGGTGGCGATCGGATTCAAGTCGGGTCTCTTTCCCTTCCACATGTGGTTGCCCGACGTTTACGAAGGGGCGCCGGCCGGCGTCACCGCGTGGATGGGCAGCGGCGTAAAGCTTGCGGCGATTGGTCTGGCGTTTCGGGTGTTCGTGGAAACTTTTTCGACCATTCCCGAGGCTTGGATGCCGGCGATGCGTTGGATCGTCGCGGGCACCATTCTCGTGGGTAACGCGGCGGCGTTGGTGCAGGACGACCTCAAACGTATGTTCGCCTACTCGTCGATTGGCCACGCGGGCTTTTTGATGTTGGGAGTCATGGTAGCGCCGAGTGATCTCGGGGCGCAGCCGGGATTTCTGTTCTACTACCTCTTGGTTTACGGCCTGATGTTCATCGGCCTCTTTAGCTTTTTGGCGTATCTCGAGCGTGAGGGTATCCCCACGGAGATGCCGGCCTTGTCGGGCCTTGGTTTTACGTCGCCGGTGCTGGGGCTTTGTCTGGCAATCTTCGCGTTATCCGCCGCGGGCATTCCGCCGCTGGCCGGTTTCTTCGCCAAGTATCAGGTTTTCCTGTTCGCGGTCGGCCGCGGAGAGATCACGATGACCATCATCGCGCTACTCGGTAGCCTCGTGGGGTTAGCCTACTACCTGCGCGTCCTCGTGTTTCTGTACATGAAAGAGCCGGAAGGCGCCGTGCGTCTGACGCCCAAATCGTCACCGGCCACTTACGCCACGTTAGCCGTGCTCGCCGCGTCGCTCCTCGTGCTGAGCGTTCTGCCCGGAATCTTCGGCAAGTAACCGACCAAAGGTATCCGTTACATTCTGCCAATTGGCAGAATGTAACGGATACCTTTGGTCCCCTTCTGTCCGCCGCATTGCGGAGAAACTTCTGTCATCAATAACCCAGGCCCTAGTCTGTCTGGTGTATCGCCCGCGCTGGATTCGGACTTTAGTTTTTGAATAAGGTTCAATTGGGGGATACATGGGAAAACTAACATTAGCCGTAGTAGCGTTCACGTTCGTCTGGGCGGGGCAGGTCCACGCGCACGACAACATTCCGCATCTAGAGCTCGAGCTCGAATCGCGCGATTACCAACAGCTGTTGGAGCAGTCCGCCACCGACGACATCTTTGGCAAAGATGAAAAGCTGCAGCCGTCGCTCGATATGGGCAAACGTTTGCTGGCGTGGCTGGCGTTCATCAATGAGTCGCGGCCCCAGGGACAAAAGATTTCGTTCACCTCGCCCGAGACTACGGTGGCTTACCCCATCGACAAGCCTAACCGCAGCAACCCGGACCTCATCTCGGCCAAGTATGAAGAGCTGAAGAAACAAGTTCCCGATTGGATCCGCAAAATCGTTTTCGAGAAGGGGGATTTCATTGCTGAACTTCCCGCCAGCGATGCGGTCTTTATCAAGCACGGCTTCGACCTGGATCGTAACTATCAGTCGGCCGCTCGATGGACATTGCAGGAGCCGAACCTTTGGGCTTATTCCAGCCGGCGCGCCAAGGATGTGCGTGGTTACTATGCATTGAACAAAGACCAGGATCTCGCCGCCAAGTTCGAAGATTGGGGCACCCTGGGCTCGCAGGACCGCGAGTCGGTTTTGACGGCGTTATTGCAGCTTTGCCGTAACTCGAAAAGTGACAGCTCGTGCAAGAGCGCGCTGAACTCGGCCAAGGAAGACGGAGCTAAGTTGAGCGAGCTGCATGCCACTTGGTTGCCGGCCGGCGAAAAAGAATGGAACTCTAACTTCAAGATGAGCGGACTGCGTAAGGACGTCATCTGGTCGGGCGATCTGATGGAGCTGCCGTTTCAGAATCCGGAGTCGGAAGCGATCCGCAGCTTCCTCGTCGACAACATCGAAGACGAGTGGAAGTTGGATGACTGGAACCTGAAGCTCAAGTTCAACGACGCGGCCAAAGCCTACGTACGCTTCGTGGCGGGCGCCACGCCCAACGTAAACGGCATCGGCGGTGATCGCATCACCATGGACGCCAACGCTCCGCTAACGGAGTACGGTGTGCAGTGGACGATCCGTCACGAGTTTGGCCACGTGCTCGGCTTCCCCGATTGTTACATCGAGTTTTACGACACCGACGAGAAGGTAATGATCAACTACCAGCTCGATACCACGAACCTGATGTGCAGCCGCCGCGGCAAGCTACAGGACATCCACTACGAGGCGCTGAAAGAGGCTTACGGGCAGGAGAACGCCGCCGCCTCAAGGTAAGCGTGAAATAAACCCGAGCTTCTCGGTCTGCGAGAGCCGGTAGAAGTGCCGTAGGTACTCTAAACATTGTTCCTGACTTCGGCGGCCCCACATGGTGTCGCCGAAGTTCTTTACGAACTGACGAGCTTGCTCGTTCGCTTGGACGTAGCGCTGCTTTTGCTCGTCGCTAAGATTACCGGCCCAAGTAAAGCGGTAGAAAACTTGCTCGAAGATGGTTTCGAATAGCTGACGGCTTTCGCCCATCGTCTGCTGCACGAGATAAAAGATGAGTAGAAACTTATCTATCTCGCCCTGCAGCTCTAGCTCGAGTTGCGTCACTCGTTGTTCGGCCTGAAAGCGATCAACGAGATAATGGAAATGGCTGATCTCCTCGGCCACCACGCTCAGGGCGTTCAGCTCCTGGTGCGGCCATTGCGCCGGTTCGATCGACTCCATGCGGGAGATGTCGGCCTTTATCTGGTCGCCGAAATAGATTCCGAGATCCACGTTCGACGGATCTTTCGCCGTGAATTTAACGATCACCGCCGCCTGCTGGCCGCTGGCGGCCTCCACGGGGATAGTGCGCGACTTGGCGGAGTTCGGCTCGATGATAAAATTTTCGGCGCGATGGGAGACGTCAAGGTTGTATAGCTGCTTGATCGCGCGATCGATTTTGATGACTACTTGTTTCACTGTGCTCGTCTCCGAGTTAAGTGACTAGTGCTTCGTCTTGGTCTCAATCTTCACGGGGCTAGCGATGCCATGCTGAGCCAGCCGTGATTTGAGGTGATCGTTTCCGGTGAGCAGCCACCGCTCGTAGAGCCGCAGCAGGTCGGTGTTGGATTGCAGTCCATTCTTCTCCGACATTTCACTGAGCACGTTCGCGAAGGGCACGAACTTGTGTGAAAGTTCCGAGAATAGACTTTGGGAAAGATCGGTAATCTGAAAGTTAGCGAGGGTGGCGTAGGCCGAACCACCCATGCCAAAGTAGTAGTCGATATCGACCATCTTTCGGTTCAGGCTGTCCGGAAAGAGTCCGGTTACTAGCAGGCAGATATCGCCGAGGCGCTTCAGGGCGCCGGTTTTTTGTTCCGAATTGCCCTGGATATAGCTGAAGTAAAGCTCGGCCAAAACGTTGTTGGATAGTTTGCCGTCTTCTTTCACCACGAAAAATTTATCCGAGCGCAGGTACCCCATCAGTAGCTCGACCAGATAATCGACCGAGCTTTTATCCGCCCGCACCTTGTTGCGCTGCAAAGAGTCCGTCAGCTCGCCGGCGAAAAACTCTCTCGCCTCGGTTACTGAAGTATGAATACCGCCCATGGGGGTCCTCCTAGGATTGGAGATCGACTCTCGAACGTTGAAGAATCCTGGAGTTGCTGTACTAAGGGGTGATCACTAAGTTGACAGGCTAAGCCCGTACCTAACTAGATCTTAACATTCCGGGGTAGGGCACTAATATAACCCTTTCAAGGGATGCTGCGCTGTTTCACGTTCCAATAAGTTTAATGAAATCAAATACTTGGCAAAAATTGGTTTTCTTTTCACTTTTTGGCGGAGCCGCGCTCGGGGCGCCTACCAAGGTGGGGTCGCTCAGCCCCCAGGTCAGTGATCTGGTGCTGGATCTAGGCAAAAAAAGCTCCCTCATTGCCACCGTTCAGCGCTTTTCCGGAACCCCCCACGAGGCCGTTTCCCTGGGTTCGTTTCTCCACCCCAACCTGGAAAAGATTTTTGCGCTTCGTCCGGACTGGATTCTCACGGATGACTCGATCACGATGCCGGCGGGCCGCGCGCGCTGGGAAGCGGACGGCACGAAAACCGCCGTGCTGCCGCTCAGAAAAGTGCGCGATTTGGGAACGGCCGCCGATTTTCTTCTCAAAGACGTGTTCGCCGATCCTCGCCGGATCATGCCCGCGGTAGAAAAGTGCCTGGCGAAAGTGCCGCCAATTTCGAGCTCGGGAACCACTTTGATTTTCGTTTCGGTTGGGCCGCCCATTCTCGCCGGCCATGCTTCATTTCTCAGCAGCCTCGCGGACGTGGCGGGCTACCGAAACTTGGCGGGCGAAGCCTGGGTTGCCGCGTACCCGCTGGTAACGGAGGAATGGCTCATCACGCACCGGCCTGGTCGGGTCTTCTATCTCGACTACGGCTTTGGCGAAGAAAAACTTTTTAAGGACAAAGCTCAGCAGTGGTGGCCGGACACGCCACCGGTGAGTTCGTTGCCATCAGAGCCATTCGCTAAGGCGAGTTTGCAAACCCTCGTGCAATGGGAACGATGGCTCCGCCCTACCCCGCAGGAGTGCCGTGAGATTTTGTAAGCCAGGCCTCTTCCTGCTTTTGTTGCCCGTGGCGTTCGTGGCCGCCATGGTATGGGGCGCGGAACCCGTACATTTCGGTGACGTCTTCACTCCCGGCTCGTTGTCCCATCGGATCGTATTCGAGTTCCGCTTTCCGCGCGTGCTGCTCTGTTTTTCCGCCGGTGCATCGCTGGCGTTAATCGGCGTGGTCTACCAGATTTTGTTTCGCAATCCCTTGGCGGAACCCTACGTGCTTGGCACGGCCAGCGTGGTTACATTGGGGGCGGCGGCCGGCGAAATATTTTTTCTGAACGTGATCGCCCCACCCCTGCTCGGATTCACCGCCGGAATGGTGCTGATGGGCGTGCTGGTTTGGATCTCCTCTCGTAGCTCCGCCCCCGAACGCGTGCTGCTGTTTGGCATGGGGGTGAACTTTGTTTTCTCATCGTTACTTTTCCTGATGCTGTCGATGCGGCAGCAGAGTTTGGGATCGGGCAGCTTGCGCTGGCTTTTCGGCCAAATGGTGTGGCCGTCGGCCGGTGACGCAGTACTCACGCTGGGCGTAGTCGTTGCGGTATCCGTGCTGGTGTTCCGGTTCGCCTCGGCGCTCGATACGCTTAGCTTTGGGGATACCGTTGCGCGCTCGCTGGGCGTAGACCCGCTCAAGGTACGTTTGCTTTTACTGACGCTTTCGTCGGCGATGCTGTCGTGGATCGTGTCGCGGCTGGGCACGATCGGCTTCGTAGGGCTCGTGGTTCCGAATTTCGTGCGCCTCGCATTTCGTCCGACTAGTTCGCGCTCCTTACTTTTCTTATCGGTACTCATTGGCGGTGGCTTTCTGATCTTGGCCGACCTGGCCAGCCGCACTTTGCAACCGCCGTTGGAATTTCCGATTGGTATCGTCACCACCATTTTAGGCGGACCGATCTTTCTCTACCTTCTGTGGCGAAAGGAGCAACATGCCGGATAACGCGCACGGTTTGGCGGCCAGTGATTTCTCCTTCGCGTTGCGTGGGCTTACTTGGGGCCCGTGGAGCTTTACGATGCCCGCGCGCGGAATCGTGGGCGTGCTGGGGCCGAATGGCGCCGGTAAAACGTCACTCTTTCACGTGCTGCTCGGACAACCCGCGGAAACTCGTGGTTCCCTCACCTTCGGTGGTGGGGATCTGCTGAACGTGTCACCGTTGGAGCGGCGGGAGCTTTGGGCCGCGATCCCGCAAGAGTCGCCGTATCCTGAAGACTGGACCGTGGAGGCTGCGGTTTCACTGGCGTTCGTGAGAACTCACGGTTTCTTTCACCGCGTAACCGCCGAAGAGGAAAACGCCAAGCAGGCGGCGTTAGCGCGCCTCGGACTCTCCGAGCTCGTAACGAAACGGCTAGGGCAACTTAGCTCCGGGCAGCGGCAGCGGGTTTTTCTGTGCCGGGCATTGCTTCAGCGATCCAAGGGCATGCTGCTGGATGAGCCGACCAACCATCTCGATCCCCCGTCGCGCCGCTCTTTCTGGGAGCATCTGCGCAATCTGCGTCGTGACCCGGCGAGCCCGTTGGTTGTCGTAGCTACCCACGAGGTAGAGCAGCTCGAAGAGTCAGCCGACTACATCGTGGCTTTGACCAAACACCGTCAGCTCGCGTACGCCGGCGACGCCGCATCGTTCTGGAAGCAAGACTGGTTCTCGCTCACCTTCGACTGAACCGTTAAGGCTGTGGGAGAATGGTGATCTCGACGTCGCAGAGATCGCAGGCCTGAGTCATCGTCGTAACGTTCGCATCGAGTACGCGGACTCTACTCTTCACCTTGCCGGTCGTTTTCAAATAGAAGGCATTGTTATTCACGATCTCGCCGGCCATTCCGTCGTGCAGCTGCAATTTGTAAGTTCCGCTGGCGTTCGCCACGACCAGCCCCAAGGAGACTTCACTGTAGGTCCAGCACTGGCCCCACGAGTTACAGCCGAGTGACAATCGATCTTTCGGGGCAACGCCGCCGCCGCTCTGGTTGGTTTTACCGGGTTCGCCGGTGGCTTTTTTGTAAGCGGCGCAGTTACCCACGCCCCCGATGCAAACGTCCTGACCACAGGAAACCAACCCCGCCAGAGCCAACAAAGACAGCACTGCGAACTGAACACGGCGACGTACCATTGAGAACCTCGAAAATTAAGCCCCCGTTAGGGCCGTAGTTGAACGGTCAAGAATGAATCCAGTCTAGAATGGGTAGACGGATCTTCCAAGGAAAGAGTGCCAAAGTGAGGTGGTGAAAATTACGGGGAACGCGTGATGGTAAGCTGATTCGGGCGATCTTCGAGCTTTTGCGCGGGGTTGTTGTTCGCCACGCGGCTCTTGATGGGATACGGCGTGTTCCGGACCTCACCGTGCATCTCTTCGGTCATGCCGTTCAGGTCTACGAGATTGACCTGGCCGGGCTGAAGTTTGTAGCTGCGGATACGATCGCTGGTGTCGACCAACGCGCCACCGGAGCGGGCTGCAACTTCCGTCATGCCGGTTGCCGCGCTTTCGAGATTGCGATTGTAAGACATGAGCTGTTGTCGGTTAGTGCGGCGTACGGTCTTTTTCGTGAGACCGCCATTGTCGAAATCGGCCAGCTCGTTAGAAACCTGGTTCTCGCTCAAGTTGAACCAGCTCGGACGCTCGAGCGAGTTCACATCGATGCCGCCAGCATCGACCGCGTCGATTGCCATGCGGGCCGCGACCTTATCGTAAGATTCTGTCTCGAGGTTGCCGGCGACTACGTTACCGTTCTGGTACTGGGCGTTCACCATTTTCACGGAGGCCGAGCGCAACCGCTGGCACGCCATCATGCGGTCGTCGATGAGCTGTCCCTTCGTTTCCGGATCCAAAAGGGCTTGGCGCTCACGGCGCTCTTCGATGCGAGTCTCGTCGACATCGCGACCACTCTTCACCGCCTGCAGGTAAGCCTGGCAGGTGGGAACGTCTTCACTCAACGCGAACTCCACACCGCGATTCATCGCGCGCAAATCCCCTAGCACGGAGACCATGCGGTTGCGGTACATCTTCGTCCAGCGCTGCGCCATCACGCGCAGAGATTCCATGTTCGGCAACGTTTGCCCCTTGGGCGCATCGTCGTCGTACGTCAGAGAAATATTGTTCAGCGCCGTGCGCTCACCGTCGGCTTGCACCTTCTCGCGAACGTCATCCAGGAGTTCCCAGCGAGAAAGCACTTCGGTATTCAGCTTGCCGTCGACGTCGAGAACCGAGCCGCCGTCCTTGGTATCCACTTTCCAAATGGCGTACTGGCCGGGCTGCGCCTGCGTGCCCTGCTGCTTGTTCTTGGTCCACTCGCGGAAGACCGTGCCTTCCAAAGGAGATTGGTCGGCGCCGCCGCCGTGCTCGGAGACGAACGGGTCGAGCCATTTGTCGCAGTACCGGCCACCGATCCAGCGTTGGCAGTAGCTCCATACGTTGCTGTGGTACGTGGTCGTGGATAAAAATGAGTTGCCGTCATTGGAGTTGAACGACTTGCCGCCTTGACCGGCGCTGTCCTTGAAAGAGGTCTCTTTCATGTCGAGAGACTGGCTCAAACGAAGCAGTTTGTCCGCGAGCCGGTTGCGAGCTTTGATCTCGTTCGGGTCTACCGCGGAAGCCAGCCGCGGAATCGACACCAATAGAACGAGTAATAAGAGCCAAGCTCGCATCCCTAAAATCCCCCTATGACTTACTAGAGCAACGTTGAAGCCAACCTTCCCCCAAGGAATTCAGCCGTTTAGCTGCCCCCTTGAGTATTTCGTATACAGGCATACTGGCGGTATACGGGCACTCCCCAATGAATTCGAGCATTTAGCTTGTCTACACCTTCGCCAGTGGCTGCCTTTGCGCGAGACTTGCCTTGTCTACGAAATAAGCCGTTGATACGCCTATGGTTTCTGCAAACCCTTTGGGAATTAGGAATACGCAATGCAGCTGACGCCGATGCTCAGCCAATATCTAGACATCAAGAAGCAGCACCCCGACGCGATCCTTTTTTACCAAATGGGGGACTTCTTCGAGATGTTCTTCGAGGACGCGCTGGAGGCGGCGCCGTTGCTCGAGGTGACGTTGACGTCGCGCGATCGCACGGCGGCCAATCCCATTCCCATGTGCGGGATTCCCATCCACGCCTTGTCCACGTACCTGCCCCGCTTGCTCGCGCACGGAAAACGCGTGGCGGTTTGTCAGCAGGTGGAAAATCCCGAGCACGCGAAGGGGATCGTAAAGCGTGAAGTCACGCGCGTGTTTACGCCGGCGTTGGTAGCGGACCCCGAGCTAGTGGCTCCCGAAGTACGCAACATTCTTTTCGTAGCGGCGCCCTCGGACACCGGCCTCGCCGTTTGCCTCGTTGATCTTCTCGCGAGCGAAACGCGTACCGGAGAGTTTCATTCGAAAGATCTGTTCTTGGATCTATTGCAGGAGTGGCAGCCGAAAGAGCTTTTGATTCCGTCGGCGCTGTCGTCGCACGAGTTCGTAGTGGAGGCCCTGCGCATTTTGCCCACGATGACGGTTACCCTGCGCGATAAGTTTTTTGAAAGCGACGACGCCGTGAAGGCGGCCGCCGCTTACTTGAAAGAGACGCAAGGCTTGGCGGGCGGAACCTTGTCGCCGCCGTTGCGTTTGGTGGATCACGAAGCGTTGAAGCTCGACGCGGTTACCGTGTCGGCACTTTCGGTGGTGCGCACGCCGTGGAAGGACGAGCTTAGCTTATCCGACGTACTCGACGGCACGCTCACCTCAATGGGCCGCCGCCGTTTGAAAGAATGGCTGCTGCATCCGCTGTCCGCGCGTAAAGCTATCGAGCAGCGGCTCGACGCCGTGGAAAGTTTTTTGAAAGACGATGCGTTCGCCGATTCGATTCGCGAACCACTCAAATCACTGCGCGATCTGGAACGGCTTGCGTCCAAGTCGCACCTGGGCCTTTCGTTGCCGCGCGATCTCGTCGCCATTCGTGAAATCCTGAAACGCATTCCCGCGCTCAAAACACGATTGAAGACATCGAAGGCCGCGCGCCTCAAGCAGCTTGCGGGCGAGCTGGATGCCATGACGTCGCTGGCGAAGCTTCTCGACGAGGCGCTGCTCGACGAGCCGAATACATCGATCCGCGAAGGCGGAATCTTCAAAGAGACGTACCACCCGGAGATCAAAGAGTACCGTGCGCTGTCGCAGGATGCGAAGGGCTTTATCGCCGCGATGGAGACGCGCGAGAAAGAGCGCACCGGCATTTCCTCGCTCAAGGTGAAGTACAGCCGCGTGTTCGGCTACACGATCGAGATCACGAAAAGCTATCTCGATCGCGTTCCCAAGGACTACCGTCGCAAGCAAACCATCGCCAACGGCGAACGTTTCGTCACCGACGAGCTAAAAAAGTTCGAGGAGAAGGCGATGAGCGCGGAGCACCGGCTGTCGTCGCTCGAAGAAGCGCTTTTCCTGGAGCTGCGCCGAAAAGTCGCGGAGGCCTCCGGCAAGCTGCTGCAGAACGCGCGACTTCTTTCCGAGCTGGACGTGCTGCAAGGCTTCGCCAAAGTTTCCAAAGAGCGTGGCTACCGGCGTCCCGAGCTGGTCGACTCCGACTCGTTCGTGATCGAAGAAGGGCGGCACCCCGTCATCGAGACGTTGATGCCACAGGGCGAGTTCGTTCCCAACTCCATCGAGATGGATGATACCTCGCGCACGTGGATCATCACCGGCCCCAACATGGCCGGTAAGTCGACAATCATGCGGCAGGTAGCCCTCATTGGCATCATGGCCCAGGCCGGCTGCTTCGTGTCCGCGGCGAAGGCCCGGCTGCCCCTGTTCGATGCCATCTTTACGCGCATTGGCAGCTCCGACGATCTGACCCGCGGCCGTTCGACCTTCATGGTCGAGATGGCCGAGGTCGCCCGCATCCTCGGTAAGGCTACCCCCAAGAGTTTGATCCTGATCGATGAGATTGGCCGGGGGACCAGTACGTACGATGGCCTTGCCCTGGCGTGGTCGATCCTGGAGTACGTGCATACCGAAGTAGGGGCCAAAACTCTGTTCGCTACCCACTTCCATGAACTCACCGCGTTAGAAAAAGCCTTCACGGGGTTGGTTAACCGCAACGTGTTAGTCGACCGGCGTCAGGGAGATGTGGTCTTTTTGCATCGTTTGGGGCCTGGCGCGTGCAGCCGAAGCTACGGAGTAGACGTAGCTAAGCTGGCCGGTCTTCCCCCAAAAGTCTTAGCCAGAGCGGGTGATGTGCTGAAGCTGCTGGAGAGCCAGTCAGAGCGCGTCGCACGGGTTAGAAGCAAAGCGTTGGACCCGCTGGAGAAACAATTGCTGTTTTTTGATGAACCCAAAATCCCGGAAACGCTTGCTCCGCTTGAGTCTTAGTCGCCTGGAAAAAAATCGGGAAATCAGCGTTGACAGTTTTCAGGGCTAAAAATATCACTGACAACTCCAACGGTTACGTGTTGGTAGTGCGTTCTACACCTTGTACGACCTCTGAGGCGCAGTTCCTCCCCAAGAGTTGTCCACAGCCTGTGGAAAAGCTGTCATTCTCCATTAATTGGGTGTCCCTAGCTCCTTAGGCCCCCGTCCGTTCTTTTCACTATAAAAATTCAACATCATTCGCTTTTTTGGTAAGGTGCGACCGCCCATGTCAGAGAAAAGCGACCTAAAAAAGGGTTACGGAGTTTTCCACAGCCCCTGTGCACAGAAACGGACTAACGTGACGGTGGTACTCGTCCGTCCGGAGTACGGCGGGAATATAGGTTCCATCGCCAGGGCCATGGCGAACTTTGGAATCACCTCTCCGCTGCGGATTGTCGCGCGATCTCCCGAAGTTATCGACGCTGAGTGTCGGAAGATGGCGGTCCACGCCGGTAACATCATCGACGGCGCAGCGTTCCACCCTTCGCTCGAAGACCTGTTTGCCCCCTTCGCCGGGAAAAAGATTTTACGCGTCGCCGCCACCGCCCGCATCGCTTCGGCGACACGCGCCCATCCGCAACGGGTAGACGAGCTGATGCCGGTCCTGTGGGACAAAGTGCAGGCCCAGGAGCTGGAAGAGATCTTCTTCGTCTTCGGCTGCGAAGCCGATGGTCTGTCCAATGAGGAGGTAGCGGCCTGCGATCAGGTGGTAACTATCCCGTCCGTTCCCGAGTACCGGTCTTTGAACCTGTCCCAGGCGGTCATGGTCTTCCTTTATGAGTGGAACCGCGCTCAGCTGGTCGAGGCGGAGCGCCCGGTAGCCACCTCGCGAAGCCAAAAGCAGAAGCTGATTGCCCACTTTTTGAGCCTGGCCGAAGAGGTCGGATTCGTCCTGCCCGGTGACCCATTCAAGATGCGACCGCGGCTGGAGACCATACTTTCCACGTTGCCACCGTTCCTTCCCGAGGTGAAAACCCTGCATGGCCTGCTCGATCAGATATCGAGAAGCCTCAAAAAAGGGGCCCCCGACGTACGGGGAAGGTACCGCCGTTACTGGGAAAATCCCCCGGGCGCCCAAGATGGCGGGTTGATTTCCCCGGAAGAACCCCTAAGTTAGTGATTTGGAGCGTTATTTATGAGCACTGAAGAGAACAAGCCCGGGGATACCCCGGAAGTGGTCGATGCGGCCAACGAAACCCAGGGAAATGGTTCGGCCACGGTCACCGAATTGAAGCCGAACCGCGAAACCGAACTAATGAACGAGCTGCTGTACCAGCGCGCCGAGTTCGACAATTTCCGTAAACGCATCCTTCGCGAGCAGGAAAGCAGCATCAAGTACGCCAACGAGCGCTTGGTCCGCGACCTTCTCCCGGTAGTCGATCTGTTCGATCGCGCCATGCAGTCGGCCTCGGCCCTCACCGGCGAAGCGGCGTCCTCTTTCGTGATGGGCATCGACATGACCCGCAAAGAGCTCGTCCAGACATTGACCCGAAATGGGGTAGAATTCATAGGCACCAAGAACGAAGCCTTCGATCCGCAACGGCACGAGGCCATCTCCGAGATGGAAACGGCGAACGCGGACGAGGTGGGCAAAGTCGTTCAGGTGGCCCAGAAAGGTTGCGTCCTCTCCGGGCGTCTCCTCAAGCCGGCCCAGGTCGTGGTTGGTAAAGCGAAAGCCTAGATACATTTCCCATGAGCAAAAGAGACTATTACGAAGTGCTCGGCGTCGTTAAGGGCGCTAACGACGAGGAGCTGAAAAAGGCCTATCGTAAGATGGCCGTTCAGTTTCATCCCGACCGCAATCCCGGCGATAAGGCCGCGGAAGACAAGTTCAAAGAGATCAACGAGGCCTACCAGGTACTGAGCGATCCGCGTAAGCGCGGCGCTTACGATCAGTTCGGTCACGCCGGCTTGGGTGGCATGGGTGGCGGTGGCGGCGGATTCGATCAGGGCTTCGGTAGCTTCACCGACATCTTCGACAATCTCTTCACCGACATTTTTGGCGGCGGACAAGGCGGGCGCGGTGGCCAGCGCGGCGGAGTCGACCTTCGTTACCAGATGCAGATCGCATTTGAAGAAGCGGCGTTCGGCGTCGAGAAAAAGATTCATTTCGAAAAAGAAGCGGCGTGCGAAACCTGTAGTGGCTCCGGCGCGAAAGCGGGCACCAAGCCCAAAGCCTGTAAGCAGTGCAAAGGCTCCGGCCAGGTGCGCTTTAACCAGGGATTTTTCGTACTGACCCGCACGTGCACCAGCTGTCAGGGACGCGGTGAGATCATCGAAGACAAATGCGGTGATTGTCGCGGGCACGGTCGCACCAAGAAAAAGACCGAAGTGGTCGTAAAGATTCCGGCGGGTATCGACTCCGGCCAACGGCTGCGATTGAAGGGTGAAGGCGAGTCGGCATCCGCGGGCGGAACGCCCGGCGACCTCTACGTCGAAATCGTCATTCAGGACCATCCGCTTTTCCGCCGCGAGAACGAGCACATCATTTTGGAAATGCCCATCAGCCTTACGCAGGCGGCGTTGGGCGCGGAGATGGATGTTCCTACGCTAGGCGGCACAACTCCACTCAAGGTGCCCGCGGGCACACAAACCGGCGAGCTATTCCGTCTCAAAGGTAAGGGCATCCGCCGTTTGAATGGATCGGGTTTTGGCGATCAAGTGGTTCGGGTCCACGTCGAAGTGCCGCAGAAGTTGACGCGGCGGCAAAGGGAGCTCTTGGAGGAGTTCGAGAGAGAGGGTAGCATCGACTCTCAACCTGGAGTTTCTAGCTTTGCTAAAAAGTTTCGCGAAATCTTTCGTAGTTAATTTCACCTTCACCCTCATTGCGATCTTGTGGCTTTCGAGTTGCGCGTCGCCGCAGTTCAAAGGCGGGGGCATCGAGCCCGGAGATTTCCGCTCGCAGAAAGTGGAGCCGGAAGCGCGCCCAATGTATCAGCAGGCCGAGAAGGCCATGGCGGCCCGCAACTACGATGAGGCGAAACGGCTCTATGCGGGACTTCGTAATCGTTACCCCAAGGGCAAAGCGGCGATGCTCGCCAGCTACCGTTTGGGTGCGGTTCATTACTACCAAGAGGAATATCAGTCGGCGTCGCGTGAGTTCGAAAACTTCATCGCGCGCTATCCGAAGAGCGATCTGAACTTCGATGCCCATTACAACTTGGCGGCCTGCGAGTTTCAGCAGGGACGTTACGAGCGCACGCGCCAGATTTTGGGCCGCTTGAAGTCCGATGAGATCCGTTCGCAAGGGGCTCGCCGCGCGGAGGTGGTTTACGCGTTGGCCTCGCAGGCCAACATGGCGCTCGGCCGCAACGGAGACGCGATTCGCTCGATGGCGCAGCAGATGCCGTTGTTGCAGGAAGAATCGCGGCGGACTGCACTATTAGATCGCGCGGAAGACGTGATTGCCAAGATGGGCGATCAGAACGAGCTCGAGCAGTTGCAGAACGAAATCACCGAACCCCATTTGAAATCGCGCCTAGCGGCACGGTTGGCTTCGTTTCGGTCGGCGCCTAGTCCCGGCGAAATGCCGAGCCCGGTTACGTTGCCGGTTCCCGGAGTGGGTGACGGCGGCAGCGCACCCAGTGTGGCCCAACAAGGTTTGGAAGCGGCACCGCAGCTCAGTGGTTCGGGCTCGTCGGGCGAGCGCTCGCATATCGGCGTGGTGCTTCCGCTGACGGGTAAGTTCTCGGCGTACGGAAAACGGGCGCTCGACGGCATCATGTTGGCCAGCAACTCTTTTGGAAAAGAAGGCAGCGTTCGCCTGTTCGTGGAAGATTCCGGTGGAAATCCGATCACCGCGCAGCAGGCGGTGGAAAAACTCGTGCGTGACCATCGCGTGATCGCGATCTTGGGACCTCTGAGCTGGAAAGAATCGGTCGCGGTGGCGGAACGCTCCTCGCAGCTGGGCGTGCTCAACCTGTCACTCACCGGCAAGGAAGGCATCTCGGAAAAAGGGCCGTACTTGTTTCAGAACGCGCTCACTCCGCGAGTGCAGCTCGAGAACCTGGTCCGCTACTGCATGCAGACTAAGGGCTATAAACGTTTCGCCATTCTCGCGCCGAACAATGCCTACGGCAAAGACATGGCCACGCAGTTCTGGGATCTCGTGGAGGCTTCGGGCGGCAAGGTTGTCGGCTATCGCAAATACGATCCGAATGAGAAAGACGTTCAGGGGCCGATCAAGGAGCTGGTAGGGCTGGCTAATCCGCGTTTGCGCCGCGCCGAATGGGCGAAGTTGCAGGACTACATCAAAGAAGTGAAGGCGAAGACCGGCAAGGAACCCAAGTCAAAGCTCCCGCCCCTAGTCGACTTCGATGCCCTATTCATTCCTGACGGTCCCAAGCAGGCCGCGATGATCGCCAATAGCTTGAACTATCTCGACGTATTTCAGCTGCCGTTGCTCGGCACCGCGGAATGGAACAGTAACCAGCTTTACCAGCGTGGCGGCCGCTCGGTTGAAGGGGCGATTTATCCCGGCAGCTTGAGCGCTACGTCCAAGAACCCGGCGCAGAAAGATTTCTTCCGGCACTTCAGCGAGAACGTCGGCAACACTCCCGACCTGCTCGCCACGCAATCGTACGAAGCCATGTCGCTCGTGATCACCGCGCTTCGCAGCGCCGGCTCGGGGCGTAATGACGTGGTGAATAGCTTGAGCGGGCTGCGCGATTTTCAGGGGCCACTCGGCTCCGTCGCGTTCGATTCGACGCGTGTCGCACGACGTCGCATGCCCATCTACCAAGTCGAAGCGGGCGGCAACATCGTCGAGCAAAACTAGTAAGATCCCCGCGACTCGCTTGTTACCGCGGCGGGACTTTGTTACCATTTCATTAGAAGTTCGCGTTCGCGATATCTACGGCCCTTCCGGGCCACCAAAACCACAAATAAATAGTTCGACCCCCTGCGTCCACACCACAGGAGACGTGCGATGAAAAAGAAGGACCTTTCTCGTTTCGAGAGCCGTTTGCGCGAGGAAAAAGACCGCATCCTCGCGGGCCCGGCCCGCGTTCGCCGGGAAGAGCTGCAGCTGAGCCCCGATGATCTAGCCGACGAAGCCGACCTGGCTTCGAGCGGCCTCACCCAGAGCATGAGTATCCGTCTGCGTGACCGTGAAACCCTGCTCCTGAAGAAGATCGATAC
>JBGSST010000252.1:0-5171 GCA_041736915.1 Bdellovibrionota bacterium | reverse complement strand
CGCGCAAGCTGAAGAAGGCCGTCGAATGCATTCGCCGTGATCATTTCAAGACCATCGACCTCATCAGCGTGAATGGCTGCCTGATGGCGACCAACGGCGGCATTGGGCTCGTTGGCGAAGTGGCGGAGAACATCAACGACTGGCGCCAGCGCATTCCCGGCTTTAAAGGGTTAATGACCCGCACGCGCCACCACGTCTACACGGGCGTGCTGTCCACGCACCTCGCCGCGAGCAAGATCACCCGCCACAATGTGCGCATCGAACTTGGCAGCGGTGAAACCCGCGAAATCTGCACCCCGCTCTTGCTGGTGAATAATCAGCCAAAGCTCGGCGGCTCATTCTCCGTGGCGCCCAACACGCGTAACGACGATGGGACTTTCAATGTCCTGTACTTCACGCATGAGCGGCGCATGGACCTGCTCAACGCGATTCTGCGCGTAAAGCGCGGCAAGAGCGTGGCCGGCGATCCGCACGTCGTTCAGCTGGAAACCGACCGGATTTTTATCGACCACCTCGAGGCGGACAAAACGCTACACTTCTTCGGCGACGGCGAATCCATTGCCCGCGCCTCGGCGCTAGACATCGTCATCAAGCCGCGAGCCCTGCGCGTCTTTTCCCCGCTAACCACGATCGTAGAGCGCATCACGCGCGAGCCGGCCGAGAAATGGAACACGGTATGAAGACGGTTTTCCTCACCGGCGCCAGCGGTTTCCTCGGTAAGTACCTAGTGCGCGGCCTGCAGGCCAAAGGGCACAAAGTCGTAGCCCTGATTCGCCCGGAAAGCCGCACCAAGGTAGAACACGATGAAACGTACGGCGGCGTCACGTGGATTGAAGGGGAGTTAGAAACCCTGACCGAAACGCTCACGGAAGCGGCCCGGAAAAAGCTAGAGCCGGTCACCGACATTCTGCACTCGGCCGCGATCTATGATTTGGCCTTGCCGGAATCGTCGCTCTACGGCGCCAACGTGATTGGCACGCACGAGATGATTCGTCTGGCCCGCGCATTGCCGAACCTGGAAGCGTTTCACCACATCAGCACCCTCGCGGTAGCCGGCAATCTACCGTGCAAGTCTCCGCACGCCCAGCTCGACGAAGAGCAGTTCGACATCGGCCAGGTACTGCCCGACGGTTACTCCGCAACCAAGTTTGCGGCCGAAGGGGTGCTTCGTCACTCCGCCGCCCCGTACGCCAAGAAGATTTACCGACTGGGCATTCTCGTGGGCGACTCCCAGACCGGCTACATGCCAAAGACCGACGGGCTTTACTACATTCTGCGTTTCCTTCTGGAACGCGAGGGTCTGGTGCGCAACGTGGTCGGAAGGCTAAAGATATTGCCCTTCCCGTTCGCGGAAAATGCACAGACGTACCTCATTGCGGTGGACGTTGCTGCGGCGGCAATCCTGGCCGCCTTTGATGGACCGGTTGAGAAGAGCGTACCCGTTCGCACCTATCACATCGTGGGCGAAGGCCAGCCGGTGAAATCGATCATTGCCTCGATGATGAACTTTCTGGGGCTGGAGCTAAAGCTCGTGCCGATGCCGGAAAGCAAGCTGAACGATCTCGTGGAGCGGGTGGGCGTGCCCAAGGAGGCCCTCGCTTACCTTTATCGGTCGCCGAAGATCTCCAATCAGCGCTTCGCGCACGAATTTCCGGATGTAGCGATGCCTAAGTTCGAAGATTACGCCGATACCCTATACCGCTACGCGCGGGAAAACTGGGCCAAGTCCGCAAGCAAAGGGGACCGCCCGTGAAGCACATCGTTTCGTTAAGCCATACGTCGTCTCGCCACAACTTTGAAACCGTGGTCGAGTTTCGCGGAGAGAAAGTCCAGATCTCCCACTTCGGCACCGACTTCGAGCCTAAGGTGATGGAAACGCTAATCAAGCGCTACGACGGTCACTGCGACGCGATCGCGCTAGCCGGAATCCACCCACCGGTCGTCATCGGCCGCAAGGTCTTCCACCATCCCGACACCGGCCGTTACACATCGATGGTGCAGAACACGCCGGTGGTGAACGGCTTTAATTTCCGCACTACCTACCTCACGTGGGCCATTCGAAACCACGCCAAGCAGAACCCGACTTTCTTCTCGCATAAGCGCGTGGCGTTCGTGAGCGGTCTGGTGCTGCAGCCCATCGTCGATGCGCTATCCGAATATACCGATCGTTTTTTCTTCGCCGACCCGCTGGTTCACCTGAACCTGCCCTTCGCGCTCGAGGGCAAGGAAGCGCTCACGAAGTACGCGCTCACGATGAAGGCGGTTCTGCTTCGCGTATCGCTTCGCCCCCGCGGTCAAAAATTGAACCTGGCCAAGGCGAGCCCCACGCTGAAGCGTTTTCTGGAAAGCGACTTCGTCGTAACGACGTCAACCCTGCTCGAGCGAATCGACCTCGGCCTCGTTCGCGGAAAAACCGTACTGGTCGATACGCTAACCCCCGAATTGGAGAGAGCGCTGAAAGAGGCCGGCGCCCGTGAGGTGCTGCACTTCATGCCGCAGGTGGCGAGTCTGAAGACCGAGCACCGACTCACCTATCCCATTTTTGAAGCGCTTCTGCAGGTCACCGCGGCCGAGCAGCAGCCGCTGACGACCGACGACATCTTGGACTTCATCGAAGGCGAAAAGCTGCGCCCCGAAATTCACCGCCTCAGCGCCGGCCCCATTGCGGGCCACCGTAAGTTTGCGTTCGTGATTCATCCACTTTCCGCCCGCGATCTTTTTCGCCACCCGATTTTGCGTCCGCTTTCCAAGACCCTGTCGCAGCGGCGCGTGGAAAAGGGCGTCGAGAAGATGCTAACCGTGCTGCCCGGCGTAAGCTACGGGCGCATTACCGGTATTCGCAGCGAGAGCACGGGCTCTACGGCCGAAGGGCACATCTACACCTTGTTCGATACGCCCCGCGAGATGTTGGCGCAGTCGCCCGAACGCATTTACTCGAAGATCTTGAAGATCGCCGATCACGCGGCGGCGCAGGGCTGCGATCTGATGGGGCTTGGCGCCTTTACCAAAATCGTAGGCGATGCCGGCCTCACCATCGCGCAACGAAGCCCCATTCCGGTAACTACGGGTAACTCCCTCTCCGCGTCGGCCACCCTGTGGGCCGCCCGCGTCGCGATGGAGAAGATGGCTTTTCTGCCCAAGTATAAATTCGGTGAACGCATCACTGGCTCGGCCATGGTCATTGGCGCCGCCGGCAGCATCGGCGCCGTATCGGCCCGCTTGCTCGCGCGCGTAGCCACCCGCCTCATTCTCGTCGGCCCCAAGCCCGACCGCCTCATGGACTTGAAAGAGTCCATCCTGAAAGAGAACCAGTGCGAGATCACCATCGCCACTAATCCCAATAAGCTCGCCGCCAAATGCGACCTTATCGTGATCGCCACCAGCGCCATCGAGGGCGAGGTTTTGGATTTGAAGTGCGTGGCTCCCGGTGCGGTAATCTGCGACGTGAGCCGGCCTTTAGCCTTCAAGGCCGAACAGGTGGTCACCCGCCCCGACGTGCTCGTCATCGAGAGCGGCGAGGTAGAGCTACCGGGCGAGGTCGACCTGAACTGCGACATCGGCTTGGAAGACAACGTGGTTTACGCGTGCCTCGCCGAAACGGCGCTCCTGGCGCTCGACGGTCGTTGCGAAAACTTCACGCTTTCCAGAAACATTCAGTACCAGAAGGTGCGCGAGATCTACGATATCGCGCGCCGCCATGGCGCCCGTTTGGCCGAGATTCGGGGCCCGCTGGGACTGATTACCGATCAAGAGATCGAACTTTGCCGCGAACACGCGGAGAAGAAACGTAAAGGATAGTCATGTCGACGGATAAAAAAGGGAAACCGGCAGAATATTTTTCCAAGCTCAACTACTCGCTGGCCAACGAAGACACCACGCTGGAGCTGCAGATGGTGAAAGCGTTGAAGCCTCGCAACACGCTGTCGGTTTGCGGAAGTGGCGGACGAAGTTTGCCCCTGCTCGTCGGTACCCAGAACCGTTTGGTTTGCTGTGACCTGTCGGACAACCAGCTCTGGCTGGCCGCGCACCGCGCCGAGACGATTAAGCAGCTTAGCTTCCGTGAGTTTTGTATGTACTGGGGCTTTCCCCCATTCGAAACGACCGAGAACAAAGCCGCGCGCAAAGATATCTTTAAGGCGCTCCATCTCCACCCGGACTCGCGCGAGTACTTTACCCACCTCTACGAAGAGCTCGGCTGGCAAGGGCTGCTCTACGAGGGAAAGTGGGAGAAGACCTTCACCGGCGTGCCTAAGTTTCTGCGCAAGTTTTTGGGCGATCGCTACGATCACGTCTTCAAGTTTACCAACCTCGATGAACAAAAAGAGTTCTTCGATCGCGAACTCACCCGGTTAAGCTGGGTGTTCATTCCTCGCATGGTGCTGCGCGCGTTCGGCAACGCCGCCTTCTTCAACGCCTTTCTCTACAAGGGCCATTTCGTGAAGAAGAACGTTCCCGAAACGCATTACGAGTACTACCGCGAAGCGTACCGCCGCCTTTTCTATCTGGGGCTGACGCGAGAGAACTTCTTTTTGCAGCTCACGTTTTTGGGCAAGATCGCCTATCCGGAAGGCAACACCGTTGAGGGCCAGCCCGACACGTACCAGGCCATGAAAGAGATCATCAGCCATCGTGAAGTCGTCTACGCCAAAGGGGATATCGTTTCCACCGGCGAGCGCGCGATGGAAATGTACGGCGAGAAGTTCGACTTCGTGTCGCTTTCCGACGTGCCTTCGTACTTCAACGCCGAGACCGATCAGAATTACCTGCAACGCCTGAAAGCGGGTCTCAACCTGGGTGCCCACTGCGTTGTGCGCTGCTACCTGCGTGTGCCGGAGAACACCGATCTCACGGGCTTTCAGGACGTGACGCCTGAGTTCCAAACACTGGTCGACACCGAGAAAACGCAGATTTACCGCACCTTCATCTACCGGTTCGTAGGTAACGAGTAAAAACGCCATGAACGCGACGCAGCTCTTTTTGCAACGGATGAAAGAAACTCCAGACGCCATGGCGCTCTGGATTCCGAAGAGCGGCGCCACGTCTTTTGCCGAGCTCGCCGGCATCGGCGCCTCCGTACAGAAGGAGATTCGCGCGTACGGTCTGCAGCCGGGTGACAACGTGCTGCTGGTCGAGCTGTTGAACCCGCGTCTATACGGCCTCATCGTGGGACT
>JBGSST010000121.1:0-10166 GCA_041736915.1 Bdellovibrionota bacterium | reverse complement strand
GTTTTTCTCGTTCGCCCGGCAGATGTTCGGGGCTTTGGTCCTATGCGGGGCCTTTTTCATCTTTTTCCCGACCACCTACCCCCGTCCGCCTTACCCCCAGGTCGACAACGGCGTGATTCAGCTCGCGATGAACCTCGTGGCGGCCGGCGATATGCCGACCAACTGCTTTCCCAGCATGCACGTCGCCCTTACCGGCATCTGCGCCTGGAACGTGCGGCGGCAGTCTCGCGGCGTTTGCGTGCTGATGGGCATCTGGACCTTCCTGATTTTCGCCTCCACCCTGACCACCAAGCAGCACTACTTCGTGGATATCTTGGGGGGAATCGGCGTGGTCGTCGCCATGGCGGCGCTGGAAGCCGCCTACGTGCGCCGGGGCGTAACCCTAAAAGCCTGGTTTTCCCGGTAGTTACCGACCTGGGCCGAGCTCCCGCCACATTGCGGCCATAGCGTCGTTATGTTAAAGCCTCTATCGCCATGCACCCCCTGCAGACCCTGATTGAAATTGCTCTGCGCGAAGACGCCGTTCACGACGACGTGACCACGGCTTTGCTCGGTGAGAAACGGCTAACCGCCGCCTCGGCACAGCTTGCGGTGAAAAAGCCCGGCGTGTTCTCGGGCGTGGAGTTCGTGGCGGCGTTTCAGACGGTGTGGGGACCTTCGCTGCGTCTTACTTGCTTGAAGTCCGAAGGGGCCCGGCTCGTGCCCGGCGACGTTCTCGTCACGATGGAAGGCCCCGCGGGCGATATCCTGCGTGCCGAGCGCACGCTCATCAACGGCCTGTCGCACGCGTGCGGCGTGGCGACGTTGACCCGCCAGTTCGTGGATCGCCTCGAAGGATTGCCCGTGGCTTTGCTAGCGACGCGTAAGACTTTGCCCGGCCTGCGCGACCTCGAGCTTCCGGCCGTGGCGGCGGGCGGCGGAAAAGTTCACCGGCGGTCTTTGTCCGACGGCATCCTCATCAAAGAGAATCACCAGTTTTGGGCCAGCTCGGAAGTGTTGCTGAAAACGGCCAAGGCAAAGCTATCGCCGTTGCACCGGATCGAAATTGAAATTCAGGACCTCACGCAGATCGAGCCGGCGCTGGCGCATACGCCCGACGTGCTGCTGCTCGATAACTTTTCCCCCGCGGAGCTTACCAAAGCCGTGAAGCTCATCGCCGGGCGCGCCCAGACCGAAGCGTCGGGCGGAGTGAATCTCGAAACCGTTCGCGCCATCGGCGAGAGCGGCGTAGATGCGATTAGCGTCGGAGCCCTTACCCACTCCGTAACCGCTTTGGACATCTCTTTAGACTTCACGGAGGCGCCGTGAAAAATCGCACTACCGATTGTTTAGTATTGGGTAGCGGAATCGCGGGGCTGACCGCCGCCATTCGTTTAGCCGAAGCGGGACGTAGCGTGATCGTGATCACCGCCGCCAAAGAGCTGAGCGATACGAATAGCTGGCGCGCCCAGGGCGGCATCATCTACCAATCCCTTACCGGCAATCCCGAGATGCTGATTGCGGACGTGCTCGAAGCGGGGGCGCACGCCAACTATCTTCCGGCGGTGAAGCTCGTGGCCACCGAAGGACCTCGCCTCGTCAAAGAGCTTTTGATCGACAAGGCGGAAGTGCCTTTCGACAAGGGCAACGAAGGCGAACTGCTTTTGACCCGCGAAGGCGCCCACAGCGAGAACCGGATTCTGCACCGGGGTGACGAGTCGGGGCTCGCCATCGAAGAGCGCCTGCTGACTTACGCCAAAAGCCTGAAGCGTATCGAGTTTCTCACGCGCACCACGGCGGTGAACTTGCTGATGACGTCGTATCACGCGGAGAATCCGTCCACGCGTTACGACGAAGCCCGTTGCTTAGGTAGCTTCGTTTTCGATCAGAAGACCCGTGAGACCTATCCGATTATGGCGCGGCAAACGGTGCTCGCTACCGGCGGCATCGGACAAATTTATCTGCACAACACCAACGGTAAGTATGCCCGGGGCGACGGTATGGCGCTCGCCCACCGCGCGGGCGCCCGGCTCGCTAATCTGGAGTACGTGCAGTTTCATCCTACGACCTTTTTCCACCCCGATAGCCCGCGTTTTTTGGTGTCGGAAGCTTTGCGCGGTGAGGGGGCGAGGCTCGTCGATGCCGAAGGCCGCCACTTCATCGAGACGCGGCTGCCGAACTACGAAACTCCCGAGCTTGGCCCCCGCGACAAGGTGGCCCGCGCGATCCACGAAGAGATGCTCGAAAGCGGCGTGGCCTGCGTTTACCTGGATATCAGCCACAAAGACCCGGAGTGGATCAAAGAGCGGTTCCCGTTCGTTTACCGCAATTGTCTGCAGTTCGGGGTCGACATCACCAAGCAGCCGATTCCGGTGGTACCCGGCGCGCACTACCACTGCGGCGGAGTCTGGACGGATCTCGATGCCCGCACGTCAGTGAATGGCCTTTGGGCGGTCGGTGAAGTGGCGTGCACCGGATTGCACGGCGCAAATCGCCTGGCTAGTACGTCTTTATTGGAAGGGCTCGTGTTCGGTCATCGGGCCGGCACGGCGATCAATGAGCTGCTCAAGATTAGCTACGGCGAAGATTTTCCGGAGATCACCCCGTGGGAGTCGGAAAAGCAGAAAGTGGATGCCTCGTTTTTGCAGCAGGATTGGGCGACGCTGAAGCAGACGATGTGGAACTACGTGGGACTCATTAAGACGGAAGATCGTCTGTCCCGGGCGGGCGGAATTTTGAATGAGCTGCAGCGGGGTATCGAGTTTTTTTACCGTAAAGCCGAGTTAAGCGATGAGCTGATCGGTTTACGCCACGCCACGCTGGCGTCGCGGTTGGTAGTGGAAGCCTGTCAGCGAAATCAGGTTTCGCTGGGTTGTTACCATCGGGATGAGAGCACGTTATGAAATTTAAGTTCGACCTCGATCGCATTCGTGAGCTCGAGAATCTGCCGGACGAAGTCGCGGCGGCCCGGGTGCGCGAAATCAAAGCCAAGCACGGCAAAGACCTTTTGATTCTGGCCCACCTTTACCAGCGCAAAGTCATTGGCGATCTCAGTGATTTCAAGGGTGACTCGTATGGGTTGTCCAAGGCGGCGGCCGAGTACGAAGGCGGAAAATACATCGTGTTTTGCGGCGTCCGCTTCATGGCGGAAAGCGCCCGCATTTTGGCGCGGCCCGAGCAAAAGGTGATTCATCCCGACCCCGAAGCTGGCTGCCCGATGGCGGACATGGCGGACCTGACGCAAGTCAGCCGGGCGTGGAATTATCTATTGAACAACGGCGGCGAGACGCCGATTCCCGTCACCTACATGAACAGCACCGCGGACATCAAATCGTTCTGCGGCGAGCATGAAGGCACGATCTGCACGAGCAGCAACGCGGCCAAAACGTTCGAGTGGGCGTTCAAAAAATCGAAACGGATATTCTTTTTGCCGGACGAGCATCTCGGACGGAACACGGCCATCAAGTACGGCATCGCGCCCGAAGAGATTGCGGTTTGGGATCCCGAAAAAGAAGACGGCGGCGAGCCCGAAGCCTACGCCGATGCCCGCGTGATTTTGTGGCGCGGTTACTGCCCCGTGCACCAGAAGTTCACCGTACGCGACGTGGAGCACGCGCGTAAGTTTTATCCCAAGGCGCAGATTCTCGTGCACCCCGAAGTGCCGCACGAGGTAGTGAAGCTTGCCGACGCCGTGGGAAGTACCGAGTTCATGCGCCAGTACGTGGCCAAGTCGAAGCCCGGCGATGAGATCTTCATCGCGACGGAGCTGAACCTCATTCAGAATTTGCAGGCGGAATATCCGGATAGGCTCATCGCCAAGCTGCACCGTTCGCTGTGCCTCACGATGTACCAAATCACGCTGGGGCGCTTGCTGTACTCGCTGGAAAACCTCGAAACGATCGAGCCGGTGGAGCTGCCCGAAAACGTAAAGAAGTACGCCCGCATCGCGCTAGAGCGGATGCTCGCCCTGGCCTAAAGGTATCCGTTACATTCTGCCAGCATGGACAGAATGTAACGGATACCTTTAGGCTAACCTGCTATAATTTTAGTGGTCGCCTGGCGTCCTGCCTCGCGGTTTTCATTCATCCCCCAGCTTCGCTAACCCCCTGAAAAAACATGGATAACTCTTCACGCTCGCGGACCGATCCGCCTTCGGGGTCGTCATCCTCTCATCACCGCTCGCCCAAGAAGCCGCCCAAGCGAAACGACGCTTTGTTTACCGCGGACATGGCGAAAAAGTTCGGCATCTGGACGGTGATTTTCATTGGTTGTGTGGCCATTCTATTTTCCGCGCTCAAGGTCGCGTTTCAGAAGATTCCTTTTCACGTTCTCGCCCCGGTTTCTCGCGCGCAGCTGGCCTACCAGTTTCGCGCGATGATCGAAGGGGAGGAGCTGCCGGATACGATCGATCTCAATACCTGGGCCGGAGTGAAGACGCTCACGCCGCGATATACGATCGACGACCGCTACCAGGCCTACGCGGACGAGCTTTTGAATAAGTACAAGCCCGACTTCAGCGCCATCGTGGCGATCGAGGCCGAGACGGGGCGGGTGCTGGCGATGAGTTCATTCTCGCGCACGCAGCATTACTTTGGTTCGCTCACGCTGAAGGCGGTTTTTCCCGCCGCCAGTATATTCAAGGTCGTTACCGCCACCGCGGCGGTCGACGGCCACGCGCTGGGCCCCGACTCCGAGATTACGTTCCGCGGTGGCAATCACACGCTCTACAAGCGGAACCTAAGCGAAGGCGGCAAGAATTTATGGATGCGCAAGATGACTTTGCGCGAGGCCTTCGCGAAGTCGATTAATACGGTCTTCGGAAAACTTGCGGCCTTCATCGTAAAGCCCGAGGAGCTGGTGACGTACGCCGAGCGGTATCGTTTCAACAAAGCGTTAGCGGCGGATTTTCCCGTGCAGACGGGCCGCTTCGACATTGCTAACGCCGATAGCTTTGCGCTGGCCGAGCTAGGCTCGGGGTTCAATCGCATCGTGCAGATTAGCCCCGTGCAGGGGGCGCTGATGGCCTCGGCGATCGTGAACGAAGGCAAGCTGATGGCGCCGTACATCGTGGATTCGCTCAAAGACGACAAGGGCGAAACCGTTTACGAAGGGCGGCCGCTGCCCCTAGCCGATGTGATGTCGAAGTCGTCGGCGGACCACATGCGCGTGCTGATGCGTGAGACGGTCGTGGCGGGAACTTCACGCAAGGCTTTTCGCGACTGGATTCGCAAACCCAAGGCGAACGAAGTGGAGCTTGGTGGAAAAACCGGCTCACTCAAGGACGAAATCCTACGCGGCAAGTGTGACTGGTTCGTGGGATACGGTTTGCGCGGCAATCGGAAGATCGCGGTGGCGGTTTTGTCGGTGCACGAGAACTACTGGCGTGTGAAGTCGTCGACGTTGGCTCGGCTTTTTCTGGAAAAGTATCTGGACACGCCGATCAATCAAAACCTGATTGCGCCCGACGATGGGGATGACGAGGAAGACGACAGCGCTCCGGTAAACCAGGGCGTGGGTCAAGATACCTTGCGGGCCCCCACCGCGGCCGAAAGCGCCGTGAACGAATAAAAAAGGGCGGCGATCGAAGGATCGCCGCCCTGCAAATTCATTCGTGAATATTCGTTACCGGCAGGCGCCCGAACGGCGAAGCGACTTGATGGTCTTTCCGGCGTCGGCGAGCCACTGACAGTCCGTCATTTGCACATCACCCACGTAGATCTGTCCCGCGCCCGTCTTACAATTCGAGGACGTACGGTATTCGCACGACGCCGAGTTCGGAGCACAGATTCCCGCGAAGTAGGCGGTACGCCAGCTCGAGGTAAACTCATCCATCCACTGGCATTCGGTGAGGGCTTTGCCGTCGTACTGAATCCACGCCGCTCCCGCCTTGCAGCCCGAGCTCTTTGCCTCGCAGCTTTTCGGCTGCATCGAGCAGCTTCCCACCGTGTTCAAGGCATCGATCGTGGCGCCGAGATCCTTCAGCCACAGGCAGTTAGAAAGCGCTTTGCCGTTCGACTTAACGCTGGCCGCGCCCGTTTTGCAGCCGTTGAATTCAAGCTCGCAAATCGCCGCCTTGGCCTGGCCGGAAAAAGCCCCGTTCAACGCCAACGCCAAGATACCCAAAGATAGAAATTTCATTAGTCCCCCTAAATAATTTATGACCGTACCCGTCATTCAAAATTAGGGGAATGATGTCAACGAAAATGGAATTATGCGTTAATCGAGCTCGCCGAACGAGTACGGCAACGATTCCGCGGACGACGCGCCTTTGAGCTGCGTAACGCGGAAGGTGCGGCCCACGTCGAGCACGCCGAACTCGTCTTCGAGATTCAAGGCCGCCGCGGCGTTGTAAGTCACGCCAGCTAGCGCTTCGGGCACGGTCATCTTCATCTGGCTGCACGCCAGCGTGGTCATGAGCGGCAGATTGCGGCTGGGGCAGGTGCCCGGGTTGAAATCGGTGGTCAGCGCCACGCGCGCCCCCGCGTCGATTAGCTGGCGGGCGGGCGGGTACGGCGTACCCACGAAAAGCGAAGCCCCCGGACACAGCACGCCGACCGTGTCGGACTTGGCGAGCGCCGCGATGCCGGCTTCGGAAATCTGATCGAGATGGTCGATACTCGTCGCGCCGATGCGCGCGGCGAACTCGGCCGATTTTTGATCGGTGAACTGCTCGCCATGTAGCTTGAGCTTCATGCCGTGCTCGCGCGCGGCAATGCAAAGCTTCTCCGCCTGCGCGAGCGAGAAATAGCCTTCCTCGACGAACACGTCGAAGAACTCGGCAAGCTTTTGCTTACCCACTTCGGGAATCCACTCGTCGATCATCACCTTCACGTAGTCGTCGGCGCGCACTTTGAACTCCGGCGGTACGGCGTGGGCGGGCAGAAAGGTGGCTACGATGCGGACCGACGACTCCTGCTTGAGGCGGCGGATCACGCGCAGCATCTTTAATTCGCTTTCCCAGGTGAGGCCGTAGCCGGATTTGATCTCGATACAGCCTACGCCGTATTTTTGAAAACGATCCAGCTCGAGTAAAGCGCGATCCAAAAGCTCGTCGGGCGAGGCGTCGCGCGTGGCTTTCATCGTGGAGAGAATTCCGCCACCCTCGGCCGCGATCTCCTGATAGGTTTTGCCGGCGCAGCGTAAGCCGTAATCCTTGTGACGTTCCCCGGCGAACACGAGATGCGTGTGGCATTCGACTAGCTCGGGAAGCCACACGGCCCCCTGGCAGTCTTCGCGCTGATCGCTATCCTGGTACTGCTCGGGAATCTCCCCCATGGGGCCCATCCAGAGAATTTTCTGCGTTTCGAGATCGATCGCGATGGCCGCGTGTTCGATGATCGAAAGGTCTTCGTTCTTCGGGTGGCGCCCTTTTTTCGCGGCCACGCCCCGCATGGTGACGATCTGCCCGATGTTCTCGTAAAGGAAGGTGTTCATTATTTCTCCATCATCGGAACGTTGATTCCGTTTTCTCGAGCGCAGTCTTCGGCAATGTCGTAACCCGCATCCACGTGGCGGAAGACGCCCATGGCCGGATCGGAGTTCAATACGCGCGACAACCGCTCGTCGGCTTCTTTAGTGCCATCGGCAACGACCACCATGCCCGCGTGCAGCGAGTAGCCGATACCCACCCCGCCGCCGTGGTGAACGCTGACCCAGCTGGCCCCGTTCACGGCGTTGACCATGGCGTTCAAGATCGGCCAGTCGCCGATGGCGTCACTGCCGTCTTTCATCGCTTCCGTCTCGCGGTTGGGCGAGGCGACGCTGCCGCAGTCGAGATGGTCACGGCCGATGACGATAGGCGCTTTCACTTTTTTCTCGCGCACGAGCTTATTGAAAAGCAGGCCAGCCTTTTCGCGATCGCCGTAACCCAGCCAGCAGATGCGTGCCGGCAGCCCCTGAAAGTGAATCCGTTCCTTGGCTAGTTTCAGCCAGCGCTTGAGTCCTTCATTCTCGGGGAATAGCTCCAGCAGCGCGCGGTCGGTGGTGTAAATATCCTCGGGATCTCCCGAAAGAGCGACCCAGCGGAAAGGGCCCATGCCGCGGCAGAAAAGTGGGCGGATGTACTCGGGCACGAAGCCCGGGATGTCGAACGCGTTCTCGACTCCCATTTCTTTGGCCACCGCGCGGATGTTGTTTCCGTAGTCGAAGGTGGGGATGCCTTTTTTCTTGAACTCGAGCAGCCCGCGCACGTGAACGGCCATCGAGGTTTTTGACTTCTCGATGTAGGCCTTGGGATCGCTTTTACGAAGCGCCGCGGCCTCTTCGAGCGACATGCCTAGCGGAACGTAGCCCGTGAGCGGATCGTGTGCCGAGGTTTGGTCGGTAACCAGATCCGGCAAAAACTTTCCGGCGGCAATTTTAGGAATCAACTCGGCGGCGTTGCCCACGAGGCCAATGGAAATGGCCTTCTTCGCTTTGGTGGCGGCCTGAATCTCCGCCAACGCGCTGTCGAGCGAGGTTTCCATTTTGTCGACGTAGCCGGTCTCCATGCGACGGCGAATACGGTGCGGATCGATCTCGATTCCCAGAATCGAGGCGCCGGCCATGGTGGCCGCTAGCGGCTGCGCTCCGCCCATGCCGCCCAGACCCGCGGTAAGCACCCAGCGGCCGGAGAGGTCGCCGTGGTAGTGCTTGCGCCCGGCTTCCGCGAATGTTTCGTACGTGCCCTGCAAGATGCCTTGGGTGCCGATATAGATCCAGCTGCCGGCCGTCATCTGGCCGAACATGATGAGCCCTTTGTCCTCTAGCGAACGAAAGTATTCCCAGTTAGCCCACGCGGGCACGAGGATGGAGTTGGCGATTAGCACGCGTGGCGCATTGGCGTGGGTGCGAATGACCCCCACCGGTTTGCCCGACTGCACGAGCAGCGTTTCGTCGTTCTCTAGCTCCGTGAGGCACTTGCTGATGGCGTCGAAGCAGGCCCAGTTGCGCGCCGCTTTGCCCGTGCCGCCGTACACGACCAGCTCCGCCGGATTTTCGGCCACGTCGGGATCCAAATTGTTACGCAGCATGCGGAGCACGGCTTCCTGAACCCAGCCTTTGCAGTGGAGCTTGTCACCCCGGTAAGCGCGGATATTCGTACGGTCCTCACTCATAGCAGGCGCTCCTTCCTCATCGTCTGTTCCAGGTCGCCGGTTCTCAACTTGGCGGCGACGGCCTCCACGTCGGCGGAGAGGATGCGATCCTTCTCCATCGGCGGCACCATCGAACGAATCCATTTCGTCAAAAGGCGAGCGCCTTTGTTCGGCTGCAGCGGTTTGCGAAACTCCAGCGCCTGACAAGCAGCGATCGCCTCGATGGCCATCACGTACTCGGTGTTTTCCAGAATCGACTTCGCCTTGCGCGCCGCCCATGGCCCCATGCTGACGTGATCTTCTTTTTCGTTGTTGGTCGGAATGGAATCGGTCGACGCTGGGTGGGTCAAAAGTTTGTTCTCGCTGACCAAAGCGGCCGCGGTTACCTGCGCCATCATCAGGCCAGAGTTGAGCCCTTCATTCTTCACTAGAAACGCCGGCAGCTCGCTGAAGTTGGGATCCATCAGTTTGGAAATACGACGCTCGGCAATCGACGAGATTTCGGAGAGGGCCATGCCTATGACATCCAACATGAAGGCGACGGGCTGGCCGTGGAAATTTCCTCCGGACACGATGGCTCCCGTTTCCGGATGAACCAGCGGGTTGTCGGTCGCGGAGTTGAGTTCAATCTCGATGGTTTTCCGCGCGGCGGACAGTAGATCCCGGCACGCCCCGTGAACCTGGGGCGTGCATCGGAAAGAGTAAGCATCTTGCACCTTGCCGCAGTCTTCGTGGCTTTTCGATACCTCGCTATCCCGACAGAATAGCTCCAAGTTCGCGGCGCTGCGTAGCTGGCCTACCTGCGGACGGGCCTCGTGCAGCCACTTCTCGAATGCGGCCGCGGTTCCCAGCGTGCCGTCGAGGCTGGCGCTGCAGATTAGATCCGCCTCGTCTACCAGCGCTTCGCCGCGGGCGACGAGAATGGCGCCCAGCGCGGTCATCTGCTGCGTGCCGTTGATGAGCGACAAACCTTCTTTGGGCTGCAGCTTCACCGGCGTGATGCCAGCTTTCTTCATGGCCTCGGCGCCCGACATCTTTTGGCCTTCGTAAAACGCCACGCCTTCGCCGATGAGCACCAGCGCCAGGTGGGCCAACGGCGCCAAGTCGCCGCTC
>JBGSST010000117.1:0-2554 GCA_041736915.1 Bdellovibrionota bacterium | reverse complement strand
AGGTGGCACGGTCGCCGGCGACTTCCACGCGAAAGGGAAAAAAGCGATGGGGCAGCCAGCGCAGGTACTCTTCGCCTACCCACTTGGCGTTGCGGCCGCGTGGCAGGTGAAGTCGCTGCACCGAGCGCACCTCGGGCTCCGACGATTCGCGCGAGCCCCCACGAAAGGCCAGGGGGACCGCGTTTTGTCCCGCTTGCCCCAAAATTCTTTTGGCGGCCTCGTCGAACGGAACCCCCGGAACTCCGGCCTCATCCTGCAGCCGCCGATCGTGCGCCACCATCGGATGAAGTAGACTTTGTACGAGCGGAGCGACGAGCGCCTTCGGCGCCCCGGTCACCATCGTTACCCACAGGCGCGAGAGGCTAGGGGAGACGAACGGCACGAAGACGAGCCGGGGATGAAGCCCCATCACGTCGGACAGCTTCGCGATCATATCACGGTAAGTGAGCACGTCGGGGCCGCCGATGTCGTAGCTTTGGCCAAACGTGCCTTCGCGCAACGCGCAGTAAACGAGCAGCGCGACCGCGTCGTCCACGTAAATCGGCTGCGTCATCGTGTTGGTCCACGCGGGGCACAGCATGGCCGGAAGGCGTTTCACCAAGCGAAACAAAATCTGAAAGGAAGAGCCCTCGGGTCCTAGCACGAGTCCCGCGCGCAACGAAGTGAGCGGCGTACCGTAGGCGCCTAAAGTCTCTTGGACCTCGAGCCGGCTTTTCAAATGCTCCGACAGCTCGCCTTCTCCCGTAGGTATCAAACCCCCGAGGTAGATGATCTGCTGAACGCCACACTTTTTGGCCGCCCGCGCGAAGTTGTCGGCCGCGATGAGGTCCAGGTTCTGGAATGTGCCTTGGGTGAGGTGGGCCGACGGCATCATCGAGTGCACGAGGTAGTAGGCGATATCCACCCCTTCGAGCGCCAGCTCCGCGTCACGCAATGAAAACAGATCGCAGCCGCGCCACTCGGCCACGCCGTCGCGCGGTTTTTTCGAGCTGGATCGGGAAAGACCAATGACGTGGGACGAAGCGCCCAGCACACGGGCCAGCCGCGAACCCACGAATCCCGTGGCCCCGGCAATCGCAATCACTCTTCGTTTCGTTACTTCGGCGTTCATCCGGCAATTTTTCCCCTTTTGGTCGGGGGAAGTCCACACCCATAAAATAATCTAAACGACTCGCCGCCCAGGCCTCCCAGCTGGGCCTCAAGGGCGTGGAGCGGGGACCAGGGGCCTGGTTTTGCGCAAGCGCGCCTTTAGTTTTCCGGGTATCGGACTAAAATTTCCCGACATTCAAATTTCCCATAGGAGCGCAACGATGTTGAATCGAAGTTTCCGTAGGGCAGGATTTCTCGCCGCCACACTTTTAACCATGGTCTCGGGAGGCGCCCAGGCGGCGCTCACCATCTCCGACGGCCCCACTTACAGTTACGGCACGGTCGCCATCGGGGCGACGGCCATCAAAGTCTTCACGGTGACCAACACGGGCACCGGCACCATCATCAATATGGCGCAAGGTACTCCGGCTCCGGGGTTGCCGTTCTCATGGACCACCCCCGGTTACCCGGGTGGCGGAACCTGCGGCACTTCGCTTTCGGCCGGCAACACCTGCACCATTTCGGTGAAGTACGTTCCGACGAACTCCACGACTCAGAATAAGTCCGTCACGATCAAATACCGTGAAGGCACGAACAAAACGGTCACCCGGGCCCTTACCGGCACCGGCGCTACGGCGGCCGCGTTGACCTTGTCGGGTTCGCCAACGGTGAACTTCGGTAACGTTAACGTGAGTCAAAGCGCTAACCAGACCATCACCGTGCAAAATACCGGTGGTGTGACGGCCACGGCGCTATCGGCGACGGGGCTCGTGCCTCCGTTTACCTTGGCCGGGGGAAGTTTCCCCGGTACCGGTGGCACGTGCGGGGCTTCGTTGAATGCGGGCGCCAACTGCACCTTGGTCGTAGCGTTTTCACCCTCCGCTTTAGGCGTCGCCAACGGCAGCGCGGGCTTGAGCTACCACAACGGCGTTTCTTCCCAGAACGTGTCGCGGAATCTCACGGGCACGGGAACGGGTGTCGCCACCCTTTCTTTCTCGGGGTCGCCGACGGTAAGTTTTGGTGACGTCACCGCCGGCCTAAGCGCCACGCAGACGATCACCGTGACGAACAACGGCTACGTGGCGGCAGCCAGCTTGGTGCCGGTCGCGATTACGGCTCCGTTTTCTTATGTCGGTGGTAGCTATCCCGGCGTGGACGGAACGTGTGGAGCGACGCTCGCGGCCTCCGCGTCCTGCACGCTCGCGGTTGCCTTTAGTCCGATCTCGATTGGCGCGGCCAGCGGCAGCGTCGGGCTTGTTTATTACGACGGACTGGCATCTCAGTCGGCCTCGGTCGGCGTGGCTGGTCAAGGCGTCAGCGCCGCCTCGCTGCAGCTTACGGCGGGGAATCTGAACTTTGGCGCGGTCATCGTCGGCAATACGGTGGACCAAACGCTGACCCTCACCAACTCCGGCGGCACCATTGCCGCAAATTTGATGGGCAGCGCGGCCTCTTCGATGTTTCC
>JBGSST010000198.1:0-3591 GCA_041736915.1 Bdellovibrionota bacterium | reverse complement strand
GGCCCGAGCAAGACCGCTTCCGGCAAGATCACTTTCACCGGCAAGGTTCCGACGGACCTCGTGAAAATGCAGGCCGATAGAGTTTGTGCCGATGCGCACAAGGGCAAAACGGTCGCGCAGTACGCCATCGTTACTGGCCCCGGCAACGCTTTGGCCAACGTGCTAGTGACCATCAAAGAAGGTGCCTCGCTTCCGCCGAGCGCCGCCGCGTTGACTCCGGCCGTACTCGACCAAAAAGGTTGTATCTACACGCCGCACATTCTCGCGGTGCAGGTGAATCAACCCATTACAATATTGAACAGCGATCCCACGATGCACAACGTGAACGCCGTCTCTAAAATGAGCCAGGGGTTCAACTCCGGCATGCCGACGGCGGGCCAAAAGATTGAGCGTAAGTTCAGCAAGCCCGAGATTGTTCGCCTGAAGTGCGACGTACACGGCTGGATGAACGCGTACGTCGCGGTGATGGACCACTCGTACTACGCCATCACCGGCACGGACGGCACTTTCACTTTCTCCGATCTGCCGCCCGGCAAGTACACCGCCGAGGTATGGCACGAGAAGCTGGGCACCAAGTCGTTACCGTTCGAGATTTCCGACCAAGACGTGACGATCAACGCCGAGTTCAACTAATTTAACGGAGCTTTGCTGGCGCCACGCAGCGTGGCCCTCCTTTTGCTTTATCCGTTGGATAAACGAAGGAGGCTTCATGGCCAGCATTACGTCCAGTACTACCCAATCGAAATCCAAAAAATTCGACGCGACGAGCGTTCTCGGTGACTTCCAGCCCAACGATCCGAAAGCGGCGTTCGACTTCTTCCAGAAGAAAATGACCTTCAGTACCGGCCCTGTCGAGCTGAACTCGGCGCTCGAAAAAGGGGCCGACATCGTCATTCTCGACGTGCGCGAAAAGTCTGCCTACGACAAAGGGCATATCCCCGGCGCCATCAGCATGCCGCGTGATCAGTGGTCCACGTTCGAGAACCTGGAGATCGACAAGCTCAACGTTATCTATTGCTACTCGGAGGTCTGTCACCTCGGCGCCCGCGCCTGCGCTCTGTTCGCCAAGGAAGGCTACCCGGTGATGGAAATGGCCGGAGGCTTTCAAGCGTGGGAGCAAAACGGGCTCGAAGCCCAGGGGGCAGATTCGGAAGCCGCGTAGCCGCAAGATAAAATGAGCACGGCAGGATCGCCCAGCCCGTGGCCACGATTAAGCATTTCGAGACGAACCGGTGCGTTAAGCCTTAACCCCGGCGCCGAGACGCATTGATCGTTCCCGATGTGGATCTATCCTTCACCGCAGCGGAACCAGTTCAGGTTGATGGGGGGCGATCCTCGTATGGCCTTACGGAGGTCGTCCCCTTTTGCAGCGACTCGCTATTCCGTGACCGCAGGTTTTTCCGCCCATAGATCGGGCAACCGCTCGGCGTGGGGCCGTAGCGAAGCTACCAGGGCCGCAAAGATCAGCGTCACCACCAGGCCCCCCGCGAAAGGCTTCCAGGTCAGCTTGAAGAGATGCCCCAGCCAATCGCCCTGCTCTTCGCGCTTGAGCTTTTTCAGGAGCAGCGACGCGAGTGAAAACTCGAACAACGTCTCGGCCAAAATTACCGGAGCCTCGTAAACCAAGTAGCCACCGGCGAGAATGAAAGCGCCCACCAGTACGCAAAAGGCGATGAAGAGGATGACCCCCTCTCCGTCGAGCGCGAGCGAAAAACCCCCACCCCCGGTCGGGGCCGGGCCCGCACTGGTGGGCGCAGGGCCCACTCCGCCCTAGACGAGATCTGGGCCAGGCACACCGCAATCACTACCCGCATCGCGAGCAGGGTCATGCCGAACCGCCAGAGCAGCCAATTGGTGGCAAGCCCCGCGCACGTCGTGGCGGCGATGATCAAGGTCATGTGCGTGCGCAACCACAGACGCTCTTTGACCCGGCTGAGAAACTCGGCGCGGGTCTTCTTGGCGTACGTCTCTGGCGCAAAAGAGGATTTCGGCATCCCCTTATTTTAGCAGCCTTACGAAGATCTCGGGCTTAGCGGCGCCGACGACGGCTGCTGCTGAACACGACCTTCTTGGCGGCCGGCGCTTTGCCGTCCACCACTCGCTCGCCGTCGAAATCGCCGGCCAGGAGGAAGGTAAGCGCCTTACCCGTTTTTCCGTAACGGCCCGTGCGGCCCACGCGATGAACGTAGTCTTCGCGAGTCGCCGGAACGTCGTAGTTGATGACGTGCTCGATGTCGTTCACGTCGATACCACGGCCGGCCAAATCGGTGGCCACCATGATGCGGTAACGGCCCGAACGAAAATCCGCGAGCGCCTTTTTGCGCTGGGGCTGACTGCGGCCACCGTGCATGCAAGCCACCTTATGGCCTTCACGCTGAATGAGCTTCGTCAGACGATCCGCACGCGATTTGGTGCGCACGAAAATGATGATAAGCCCTTCACGCTCATTGATCTCTTTGAGCACCTGGGTGTTCTTACCCTCGTGCGTGGTCGTGATGGTGTCTTCCGTAACCTGCCCCGGGGGGGCCGCCACGGCGTCAATCGCGACGCGTACGGGATTTTTCAGGAACGTGTTGGCGAGACCAACGATCTCGTGCGGCAGCGTGGCCGAGAACAGCAACGTCTGACGCTCTTCCGGAACCTTGCGCATGATGCGCTTAATCTGCGGAGCAAAACCCATGTCCAGCATGCGATCGACTTCGTCGAGCACCAGAAATCCGACGCGGCCCAAATCGACCGTTCCCTGTTCGAGATGATCGTTGAGGCGGCCGGGAGTCGCTACGATGTAGTCGACGCGGTCACGCAGCTGCTTGGCTTGGTTGTGAAACGACTCACCGCCAACTACGAGACAGCCATAAATCTTTTGTCCGCGAGTCATGTTCTGCAGAACCATGTGGATCTGCGCGGCCAACTCACGCGTCGGGGCCAGAATTAACCCGTCGATCTTCGTATTTTCCGTGAGGGTGGTGACGAGCGGGATGCCAAACGCGGCCGTTTTACCGGTTCCGGTTTGGGCGGTTCCCAGAATGTCTTTACCATCGAGGGCCGGCGGTATCGCCTGGGCTTGGACGGGGGTGGGGTTAAAAAAGTTCATCTCTTCCAGAGCCTTAGCCAAGGGCGCAGGAATATTGAGTTCCTTAAACGACTGAAACATATTCAATTTTATCTTTCTTTTATTCGGAAGCAGCTCAACACATCGGAGAGGCGCGTCCGGATGACCCCCTAAACATAGTTGGGGATCATTAGACCATCCGATTGGCGTGCATCAAAGGAAGGGTCGGTTTCTATTACCGATTTTATTGGAGGGGCACGTCAGCAGAGCTAATCATGCTCTACCGCCCTTGAATCCAAATATTTGGTACTTCCAGAATGGCATGTTAGCGCTAGCCGCACAAGGGGGTTTCTGGGTGTGTACGCAAACTCCGTTGGATTTCACTATCTAAATGTAGAGTTTCTGCGTAGTCTATTGGCTCAAATTCGATAGGAAGACCTATGGGCGGGTGCTCAATGTTTTTTTCTACCGGTCCATTCAAGCCTTTTTAGGAGGTCTTTCAATATGGGTAAAAAAGTATACGTAGGCAACCTTGCCTT
>JBGSST010000194.1:0-19378 GCA_041736915.1 Bdellovibrionota bacterium | reverse complement strand
TGCCCGAGCCCTGGTGCTCGACCCCAAGATCCTCATCGCGGACGAGCCCACCTCGTCGCTCGACGTGTCGGTGCAGGCGCAGATCCTAAACCTGCTCAAACAGATTCAGAAAGAGCGCAATCTTTCGTTGGTTTTCATCTCCCACAATCTCGCAGTAGTTCGTTACCTATGCGATCGCGTGGCGGTAATGTACTTAGGCAAAATCGTCGAAACCGGCACCGGCCAGGCTATTTTTTCCCAGCCGCAGCACCCGTATACCCAGGCGCTCATCGCCGCCGTTCCCATCCCGGATCCGGCCCGCTACCGGCTCGGCGAAAAACGGGTGGTGCGGGGTGAGTTGCCGTCTCCCCTCAATCCGCCCACGGGCTGCGCGTTCAACACCCGCTGCCCTCTGGTGGTCGACCGTTGCCGCAAGGATACCCCCGTATTGGAGCAGAAAAATGGTGACCCTTCTCACCTAGTCAGTTGCTGGGAAGTGAAATAGGGTCCCAGGGTATGAGTCAGCCTACCTACGCTCGCATTTCGAAGGTTTTGGTCGTCGAAGATAACGATGGATTGCGCGAGGTGCTCTGCCAACAGCTTCTTAGCTTGGGGCTGAATATCGTCGAGGCGGAAGATGGCGTGAACGCCGTGCGTATTCTGGAAACCCAATCCATCGACCTACTCATCACCGATTTTCGCATGCCGCTGATGAATGGCGTGGAGCTGTTAAGCTGGTGCCGCACCAGGCCGTTGCACCTTCCGGTCATTTTTCTCTCATCGGAGGCCGACCTCATCCCGAGTGAGCAAGTCGCGCTGGGTGACTGCTGCGCCACCATGATGCTGAAACCGTTTACTATGGAAGTTCTGCTTGCCGCCCTGGGGGCCGCGGATAGCCGCAGTCACCACCAAGACTGCATTCACACGCTCAAAGGCGGCGTGGCCAGGCAAAGGCCCCGTCGCGACTGACTGGCGGGCAGCCGTCACCCACAGTGCTAACATGTAGCGACAACACTAGCCTTAGTGCCTACCTAAGGAACGTCATGAGCAGATCCGTAAATGCAACGCATCAGTTTATCTTTGTCCAGAAAGACAAATTCGCGGGCCTTGCCCTAGCCATCTGGCTGCTGACTGCGCTACCCCACGCCTCCGGTTCCCCCACGGGTCACCTTGGCGCCTGCGGAATTTCTTTTCGCCAGTTCGCCGCCGGATACTCGAAGCAAGATAGCTCGGGTGAGCTCACGGCGGAGCAGGCCATTGGCCAAGACTTCGTGATGAGCGAGCATCACGGCTTGGTGCGCGTGAAGCATCTCGACCCGGCGACGGGGGATCTCGAGTTAGAATTCACGCGTAAGCAGACTATCAGCGTAACGCGCTTCATCGCTACCACCCCGGCCACCCGAGGCCGTTTCGCGCGGCTCGGCAGCCAAGCCGCCGGCGAGATTCTCGAAGCGCGAACCCTCCGCCATTTCTCCAAGCCCGAACGTTTCCCGTATTTTTTTGGCTTGAAAGGAATCAACGCCATTGTCGGGACGGCGGCCAAAGGAGCCGAGCGATACGAAGTGATGAACCGGGCGTGGGAAGCGGTGCGGGCCGAGACGGAGTACGCCGATCTGGACCTCATGGGGATGTTGGAACGTTGGCGCTCGCTGTTTCCGTCAGAAGGACACGTCTGGCCGAGCGAAGCTGACCAAGCGAAGCTGACCGCGGCCATCGATTCTCTGATCCGAGAGTACCACCGCCGGACCGGCGTGAATCTGGTTAAGGCCGGAATCGTGGTGGAATCGCAGGTGTTCTGGGGTCACGGGGCGGCGATGTGGCGATCGCCGTTCGTGGACCAAGAAGAGCACGTTTATTCGGGCGGGACGAATCGAAGTCCGTTTCTGGGCGGCACGCTCACTCAAGTACCCATGGACCTCGCCTTGCACGCGATGGCGGTCAGCTGGCAAAAGGCCGAAGCCATGTTCCCCGCGGCGGGGCGCGATCTGTTCGCTTTTAGCTACTTACCCGAGAGGGAGGGCTCCGACGCGGCCTCCTCCGCGTTACTGGCCTTTAAGAAGTCCGGCGATATCAACGAGGTTCTTCCTTACCTCGAGCCCGCACTGAGAACGGCGCGTTTCCAGGCTTTTCGCGAAGCCATTCCGCAAAACTCGATCGTCATGTCCGTCCCCAGCGCCACCGGCGAAAATAAGTCCGGAATCGCCATTAGCGCGTGGCTGGCGTCGAATCTTCCGGGCACCCGACTCGCCGTGGATGCTCTGCTGACCACGAGTGTGCGTCCGCAAAAGCTGCAAAGCTCCACTCTCGAGCGGCTCGCCAACATGGCCGGGGCCGACGTGCAGATCAAAACCAACGTAAAGGGGAAGGTCGTGGTGCTGGTGGACGACGTGATTACCACGGGGGCCACGACCGAAAAGATGAAACAAGAGCTGCTCAAAGCCGGAGCCGCGGCGGTGCACGTGTTTTCACTGGCCAAAACCCGGGCCGTGCCGGACCTTGCGAGCACCGATGGGCTAACTAACCTTCCGTCGGCGGCGCTACCGCCCAAGAGCGTCGTGGTGCCCGTGGCCAACCGGGACTTTATCGCCACGCTCACTTTTCCGTTCCCGTGGGCGAACAAAAAAGTGAAAGACCTCGAACCCCTGGAGAAACAGACACGAGACCGCTTCGAAAAAGCGGTTCGGGAAAGCGACATAGCCACGCTGTTCCCGTTGACCGACCTCCAGCTGGACTCATTCGACTCTAAAGGGCGCCCCGCGAAGGGGCCCAAGACCCTGCGCACTGCGTTTCTCAGCGACGACGTCACCCTCGTGCAATTGGTAAAGAAGCTGAATGAGGCCAGCACCGGAGAAGATTATGCCGCGATTAAGAACAGCCCGCTGGGGCGGGCGGTGCTCGAGCGGGCAAAGCAGAAGGCGGACCATGGCCCCTTCGCCAATCAAGCCGGCCCGTGGCTTCTCGAGTGGCTCGGAACGCAGTGAGCGGCGTGTTATCGTCCTAACCCTTCAAGGGGATTTGCGCGGGCCGGAAATCCTCTAGACTGAAAGTAGGCTTCTCTTTCGAGTGGCCAGCCCCCCCCACAAGGAGTTCCTCTCATGAAACGGCTCTTCGCTTCGGCGATGCTGTGCTTCGCTACGTCGTCATTCTCGGCGCCCGAGCTTCCCAATATTTGCTACGACAAGCTCGAAGGCGGTCAGTACTGCACGACCGACGGCCTCGGGTGGGTTCAGGTTTATATCTACAACGCCGGCTGGTGCGGCCCCTGCAATCAAGAGATGCACGAGCTGGCGGCCCTGCACGCTGAGTTCTCGATTCAACCCGTGGTGTTCGTCAGCCTTTCGGCGGAAGGCTGGTCGCGTGGCCAAAAGCCCGACGCCACGTTCATGGGCGAATGGAAGGCGAAGCACAAGATCCCGTTCATCGTGGCGGGAAAGCACCGCGACTTTGGCAAAGCCTTCAATAGCCCGGGCACGATTCCTTTTGCCGTCATCCTGAAAAAAGACGGTACCGTAGCCAAGAGCGGCTCCATGAGCGCTCAAGAGATCACCGGTACCGTTCGTGGCCTTTTAGAGAACTGGTTCGAGTAACTGGATTTACGGCTGCCCCAGATAACGAATCATCACTTGTTCCGTGATCGGTTTGCCGATCGGGCTGAAGCCGATATCGCTCGCGCCGTGGCGCGTGGTATCGACCGAGGCATCCCAGAAGGTAATCCCGCCCATCAACGGATTGACCGGGACCAGGAACGACTGGAAGACCGCTTCGTACGCCGCCGCTTGGTGGACGGCGTTCAACGTGCCCGTGCCGGCGTAGGTGAACGGATCCACGAAGCCGCGTTCCACGCTGCGGAAGCCCACTTCTTTGATCCGGTAGCCCTTCGTCACGCCGGTTGTTTGGTTCATCGCCGTGACCGTCGAGTTCAGCTGGGCGGCGAACTCATCGGTCGCCACCTTCAGCTTCGCCACGAGTTCGGGGTACGCTACCGGTAACACTTCGGTGGCCGACGCGAGCGATCGGTACATGTCGACGCCCACGAAATCCAGACCGCGGTAAACGGCCGCTAGGTCTTCGAAGCGAGAAGTTGGCGGCACGCCATTGGCCACATCATCCACCAGCGCTTTTCTCCACTCCAAGATCTCTCCGCCGTATTCTACGCCGTTTACGGTGATCACTTCGTCATCCGCATAGTTCATGTCGTAAGTGATGGCGGTGGCCGAGCCCAAGCGAGCCCGCGCCGCGCTAAGCAGGTCACGCAGGTAGCGAGGGAAGCCTTGAGGGTACTGCGCCCATTCGGCGCCGATACCGATGGTCATCGACTGCAGCTCGGCGCCGATCGTGAACTCTTCCACGCGGCCTTGGCTTGCGATGTCCATGTACGCTTCTAGGTACGTGCGGAACGAGTTGTACCAGGCGAGCGGATCGTTCGGCTGGATGTTGCCGTGCCACCACGTCTTGAAACCACCCCCGACCAGCGGCTCGTATACCGGAGTGTTGAAGTTCGCATCGACCACGAAAAAGATCGGACGCATGCCGACGGTCATTCCGCGCCCGTGTACGTAATCAATCAACCGCAGATACGCTTCGCGCTCGTATACCATCTCTTGGGGCGGAGTCATCGGCTCGACGAAAGACTGCCGCGGGTCGCGCATGATCGCGCGGGGGGAGAGCACGATGTGTCTTATTCCCAAATCGTACAAACGATCGACGATATATTGCGCTTCGGACTTGGATCCGGTGTCCCGCATGGCGTCGTAGCGGTGGATTCCGATCTCGGTCAGCGTGAAGCCCTTCACTATTCCCGAGCTGGATACGGCGCTGGAAGTGGGTGACGTCAGTGGTGAGCCGCCGGGTGACTTGGCCTCGATGCACGACACGCAAAGCACGCCCATCACGGCAGTGAGGAACGCCCTCAATGACTTGGTTTTCATCAAAAAATCCCCTTCAGGTATTTGGGAGATAGGTCTCCGGAGAACTCCTTGAGCAAGGCGTATACCAGCGCGGAATACACCCTTTACGCTCAGAACCGGGAATTAAACGCAGCGCGCTAAACCTTTTTTCTCGGGTACTCATCGCACCAGGGGCGAAAGGATCCCACGAGCCAATTTCGGCACCCGCAAAAATACTGACTGCCTAAAACGTCACCATGTTTTGCGACAACGTTCATGTTTCTTTACAGAATACGGTGGAGACTCCCGCGTCCACACGGCTACTTACCTACGTTTTAGCTGGTACGCAGATTGCTCAAGTTAGAAGCAGATTTTGTTGCGAAGAATCTGTCTGAGCCGAAAAAGATGAGCGGTATGTTTGCTGTAGTTAGTGGACCAAAGTCTCTCTACCTATCTCGCCATACCTCAACTCTTAGAAAAGCCTTTTGATTCTGTCGTGTGGTTTTTGAACGTTGCGCTGAGGTGACAAATGGCCGTTGGTAGAATTTTCATCGTCGATGATGAGGAAAGCATTCGCGAGTTTTTCGAGATCATGTTGAAGCGAGAGGGCTACGAAGTTCTCACCGCTTCGAATGGTGCCGAAGCCCTCGAGAAGCTCAAGAAGCAAGCTGTCGATCTCATCATTTCGGATATTCAGATGCCCGAGCTTTCTGGCTTGGAATTACTCACGAAAGTGAAAGAGATCGACCCCGAGATGGCGGTCATCATGATCACCGCATTCGGCAACACGGAAACCGCCGTGGAAGCCATGAAGCTTGGCGCTTACGATTACGTACAAAAGCCCTTCAAGATCGATGAAGTGAAAATGATCATCGAGAAGGCCCTGGAGCAGCGCTCGCTCAAAGCGGAAAACGTTCAGTTGAAGCGTGAGCTAGGAACGAAGTACGCGTTCGACAATATCATCGGCGGCGCCCCCCCCATGATGCGCATTTACGAGATGGTAAAGCGCGTAGCGCATACCAAGAGCTCGGTGCTCATCACCGGCGAAAGCGGAACCGGTAAGGAACTCATCGCCCGCGCCATTCATTACAATAGCGCTTTGAAAGACAAGCCGTTCGTTACCGTGAACTGCGGAGCTATTCCTGAGAACCTCATGGAAAGTGAGATGTTCGGTCACAAGAAAGGTTCCTTCACCGGCGCCATTGCCGATAAGCGAGGTCTTTTCGAAGTTGCCAACGGCGGGACAATTTTCCTAGATGAGCTTGGTGAGCTTCCGCTCACGATGCAGGTAAAGCTTCTGCGCGTGATTCAGGAAGGCACCTTCAAGCGCGTAGGCGGTACCGAAGACATTACCGTCGACGTTCGCGTTATCTCGGCGACCAACAAGGTGCTCGATAACGAAGTTCGCGCGGGCCGGTTCCGTGAAGATCTTTTCTACCGCATGAACGTGATTCAGCTCCACTGTCCCCCGCTTAGAGAGCGCCGGGAAGACATCCCGATGCTGGCGAACCACTTCCTCGAGAAGTTCTCCAAAGCTTTGGGCATGAACGCGAAGAAGATCAGCATCGAAGGCATGGACGTGCTGAAGCGGTACCACTATCCGGGTAACGTACGTGAGCTCGAGAATATTATCGAGCGTACGGTAGCCCTCGAGCCGGGACTGATTATTCTTCCCGAGAGCTTGCCCCGTCACCTCGTCGAGGCCGAGCCTCAGACGACGGGTCAGCTCGATGCTCATCGCATCGAGATCGACGCCCAAGCGGGAATCGATCTGGAGCGCCTGGTGGCCGAGTTCGAACGTACGCTTTTGACCAAAGCCCTGCAGTCGACGGGCGGCGTGAAAAAGAAGGCGGCCAAGCTGTTAGGAATCAGCTTCCGCAGCATGCGCTACCGCGTCGACAAGTACGGCCTAGGCGCCTTGAGCATCGCGGACGAGGATGAAGAAGACATGTCTTCCGAGTCCAGCGCCACGGCGTAAAGAAAAGAAATCTATCCCCCCCCAAAGAGAAAGCCCTTCCGGCCCAAAAGCCAGAAGGGCTTTTTTTATTCCCAAAAGGGGCCAACCCCCTTTTGGGAGTTCGCATCCCGATTTTTCCCGAAAGGGGGTTGGCCCGTTTCGGGAGAGTTGCTCTCAACGCCATAATTCAGCCGCAGTTCACGCAAGTGGCGTTTAACACCGTTTCCCTTTGGAAACTGAAAACTACTTCTGCGAAGAGCTCGGCGAAGCAGGTCCTCTTGTTCCTTGGGAGTGGGAATGTTCAGCCAGCGGAGACGGGCAGCACTATCGACGGGAATGTGTTGCCAGTAGGCGTCGACCCCCTCCAAGAGTTTGAAGGGTACGTTTTTTGTGATGAAGGTACTGAATTCATACTCTTCGACACCTCCGCAGATTCCGGCCCGCACCGGGTTTCGATAGATGTACTTGAAGACGTAAGCCAAAGAGTAGGCGGTTTCGAGAACGGTCGGTTTGTAGCGAGTTCCAAAAAGGTGATTTGAACGCCCACTGGCATAGGCCAGTCGAACGGCCGAAGTTGAGCTGAAATGGGACATGAAGCGGTCCAAGTTCTCGTGAGGAGTCGACAGCAAGAGGTGGAAATGATTCCCCATCAGCAAGAAGGCGTGAACCTCAACGCCATACCTTTTCTGAGACTTGGCTAGGGCGGACGTAAGTATGTTCCAACACGCTCTCAAGGGAATGGGGAACGGCTCTCGATTGTTCGTACGAACGCTGACGTGATAGGCGAATCTCGAAGTTCTGAATAGTTTGGCTCTAGGCATGGTGAGTCTAGTTACAAAATCCATGCTCGGCCCCATCCAATGCTCCCCTATTCCCAAAAGGGGCCAACCCCCTTTTGGGAAGGGTCGGGATGGGATTTCCTAAAAGGGGGTTGGCCCCTTTTGGGAAATTAAGTGAGGTCTAGGCATCCAATGAGGCAGTACAAGTTGGATGCCGAAAAACGAAAACGCTCCCCTCTAACAGAGGGGAGCGTTCGTAAAAAAGTTCCTGAAGGGGTCTGACCCCTTTTTATCTCGCGAGTGGATTAGTTCAGGCCATCGCGCAAGTTGCTGAGGCGGCGCCCCTGATTGATTGCCCAATAATCCACTTGAGCAGCCGTGGCATTGGCCGGCAATATTCCCGGGCGAATAAGGCCCCATGCCCCAGCGACAAATCGATCCATTTCTCCGCCGGCGGAGCTGTAGATATTCGGTACGGCGTCGGCACCGTAGCCGACATTGGCATCAGCCAAGTTAGTCGGCGTACAAGCGGTACCCGCCAAAACTCCGTTACCCGCTCTCGCGGTAAAAGCGGCTGGGTAACCTCCGTAAGCGGTATAAAGTGCTGCGGACTGTGGGCCGCTGGCCACCAACGGAAGTATGGTTTGCGATACACAGGCATTGGTCAAAAATCCAATGGTATAAATGGGTGACTGACCATCGGTCTCAAAACCGATAGCGTTCAGGTTATTTCCATAAACCCCGTACTCCGAAAAGAAGGCCTGCTCCGAAGTATAGAGACCACCCAGGTTTACCTTGGCCTCCGACTTCTTCGCTTTCTGGATCATCTTGCGGAAGGTCGGAACTCCGATCGTGGAGAGTACGCCGATGATGGCGACCACGATCAATAGCTCGACGAGAGTGAAGCCTTTTTGGTTTAGGCGCTTACGGGAGACGGGCATCGGGTATCCTCCGAAACAAAACTCTTAAATTGTGTGGTGCACTGGAAGTGAAGAACTTCCGCTAAAGATTGGACTGCACCCTTATTATACCTACAAACTTATCGGCTAAGCGCAGGATTTTATTTAGTGAATGCGGGGGCCGCGTAAGCCATGGATATGCCGTGGGATTTCGCGCAAAAATCCATAATTGCTAGAATACGGCCCGGCCTATTTCTTCTTGGCGCCCTGTCGCGCTTTGAGACGGGACGCGTACCCCACCTTGTTCTCCTGCTTCGTGCGGGAGATGGCCAAAGAGTCCGGTGGGACATCATTGGTGACCGTGGTGCCCGAGGCCACGTAGCTACCCTTACCGATCGTCACGGGGGCCACGGTCTGCGAATCGCTGCCCACGAACACGTCGTCTTCAATCACCGTTTTGAATTTATTGATCCCGTCGTAGTTGCAGGTGATGAACCCGCAGCCGAGGTTCACGTTCTTACCGATTTCGGCGTCGCCGATGTAAGAAAGGTGCGAGGCCTTGGCCCCTTCGCCCAGGCGGCTCTTCTTCACCTCGACGAAGTTACCGATCTTCACCTTTTTCTCGAGCACCGAGCCCGGACGAAGGTGCGCATAGGGTCCGATCGCGACCTCTTCGCCGACCTCGCTGCTATCGAGATAACAACCCTGTTTCACGTGCGTGTTCGCGCCGATTTTGCACTTCACGATTCGGCAGTTCGGCTCGATGTGCACACCATCCGCCACCTGCGACTCGCGAATCACCGCCGGCCCTTCCACCGTGATGTCTTTGCCGAACTGGCAACGGTTGTCGATAAGGATGGTCTCGGGATTGATCATGCTGACCCCTTCGAGCATCCAGTGGCGATTCACCTTAGCTTGCACCTTCCGCTCGACGTCGGACAACGCCAAACGATCGTTGATGCCGAGCATCTCTTCCGCGTTCTCGATCGAGAACAGCTCGACCCCACCCGGCGACTGCGTCAGCTTTACCACCGCGTCGGTCAGGTAGAACTCACCCTGCGCGTTCTTGTTCTCTAGCCCCTTCAAGGACGAGAACAGCACGTCGAGGTCGAAGCAGTAGAGCCCGCTGTTTACTTCGCCAATCTCTTTCTCCGCGATGGAGCAATCCGCCTCTTCCCGAATGGCGGCCAGCTTCTTCCCGTCGCGCAAGATGCGGCCGTAACCTTTCGGATCGTCCAACGTAGCCACCCCCACGGTGCACGCGGCTTCCGAACGGGTGTGCGTTTGCACGAGCCCCGCTACGGTATCTTTTTCCAGCAAAATCACATCGCCCGACAGCACGACCAGCACACCTTTTCTTCCCGCCAGCTCCGGCTCCGCGCACAACACGGCGTCGCCCGTGCCTTTTTGCTGTGCCTGCCGCACGAACTTCACATCGGTATAGCCTTCACACGCCTTACGCACGGTCTCTTCTTCGTGGCCCACCACGACCGTGGTGCTCGCCCCGCCGATCGCTTTGGCCAGATCCAGTACGTAGTGCAGCATCGGGCGGAACAGCACCGGATGCACCACCTTGGGCAACGCCGACTTCATGCGTTTGCCTTTACCGGCCGCTAAAACCAAAACGTGAATGGGGGGAGTGACGCTCATGATTTCTTATCCTTCTTATTCCAGCCGCCGGCGCTTTTAAACCAACCGCGGGCACTCTCGGAGTCGCGCGCAATTTGCGATGTCAATTCTTCTAGCGAGCCAAACCGCTGCTCGTCGCGCACGCGCGACAAAAAGCGCACCGTCAAAAACTCATCGTAAAGGCGTTGATTGAAATCGAACAGGTGAGTCTCGATACGCGGCCGCGGCGTTACGTTGGCCACGGTCGGACGCACGCCCACGTTGGTCACCGACGGAAAGGTCTGCTTCTGCCAGAACACCTCGGTAACGTAGACGCCATTCTTGGGTAAAATCTTGTCGTCCGGGTACGACACATTGGCGGTGGGAAAGCCCAGCTGGCGCCCCCGGTGATCTCCATGCTCGACCTGGCCGGAAACTCCGTACGGCCGTCCCAAAAGCCGCCGTGCCGCTTCGACGTTTCCGTCGGCAATCTGCTTGCGAATCTCGGTGCTACTGATGCGCACTCCGTCCTGAAGTACGAGCGGGCTCGGACACAGCTCGAAGCCACGGCTCTGCGCCTTCTGCCTAAGCCAGTCTTCGTTCCCCTCGCGCCCTTTACCGAAACGGAAGTCCGAACCCACGTGCAATGACTTGGGGGAAAAAGTTTTCCAAACGTAGTTCTCGAAGAAGTCTTCGGCCGAGTTCTCGGCGAGCTCCTTGTTGAACGGCGCCACCAAAACGTTATCGAGCCCCAGCTCGTCGAGCAGGGCCAGCTTTTCGCTGGTCGTGGTGATTCGTAGCTGCCTCCGCTCGGGAAACAGCACCTCCACCGGATGCGGGAAAAAGGTGAGCAAAGATACGGGACGGTGGGCTTGCTTAGCCTGTGCCACTGCGGAGTTGAGGAGGGAAACGTGTCCTAAATGAAGGCCATCGAAGTTCCCGATGATCAAGGAACCCCCACGCGCTTCAGGCGCCATTTCTTCCCAACGATGGAAAACCCGCATAAGTGACGTAGCCTAAGGCGAAGTCACCTTTTTGGCCAGAAGTTCGACCGGTCAACGACCCTAAACCGCTAGTTCAGCAGAGTGCTGGACGGCTCCGACGATGCGGTAACGACCCCTTCCGAGGTCATTTTTTTACTTTTTTTTGGCGCGCCGGACTGGGCTTTTTTTTTACCCGTCGTAGCGGACTTGGCCTTCTTGGACGCCGGCTTCGCGGCCTTTACGACCTCGGCCGCCGAGATACCGCGCAAATTCTTAACCACTTCGCCGAGCTGCTTGCTCAGCTTGTCGGCTTCGGTGTTCACGAGCAAGGTGACGCGCTTTTCGATGTCGGTGCGCGAACGCTTCAATTGCTTCACCCATTTATCGATCTGAACTTCGCCCTTTTTCTTGGCTTCTTTACCCTTCACATCGAGGTCTTTTACGAGCTCCTGCACTTTTTTTTCGTAGGTGGTGAAGGTCGTTTTGAGGTTCTTCGTGAAATCGTCGCCCACGAATTTTTTAAGATCGTTCAGATGCCATCGCCCCATCATATCGCCCATGAATTACTTCCTTGTCCCGCTTCCCAACGCGTTCTTTTCCATAAAGAAGCACGGCGTTAAGCCTAAATCTCGTCTGGGGATAACGAAAAAGGGGGCTTAAGCCAATCAAAAAGTACATTCTTTGTCGGGCTGGACGATGCCGAGGAACGGCGCGAATCGATAGTATTTTCCGGTCTTGCTGTCGGTGAGCTCCAGCTGGCGACCGAGCTTGTACTCGTAGGTGCGGGTACCGGCAAACGGGCAAACCGGAGTGGTCTCCTGGTTGCCTTCGTCGCCGCCTAAAGTCTCTCCTCCGCCGCCTTCCGAGTACTGGATCACCATGACGTTGTTAGCGGGATCAGCCTTGTGAACCAGGTTGCAAAGCGGGCTATCGAACTGCTGGTTGTTCACCACGCTCTGAACCGACCCCAAGAAATCGAGGCCGAAGTTCATCACGGGGAAGGTGAAATTGCTGAGCTTACGGAATCCGGTGGTCCGGTCGTTGGTTTCCACCAGGCGCCAGGGGGTATCGGTAAGCGATTCGTAGGTGTTGGTGACCTGCTGGCACTTCTTCCCGCAGCCCACCATGAACAGCGCCATCCATAGCGTAGCGCAGACGCGTATAAAGCGTTTTGCTGTGTTCAAGTTGTATACGCGTTTGGTGTGCATACTGAGCGTGAAGTCCGTTTGTACCCCCTAGTAGTGCAAACGACCGGCCATCCTGACACTATGGGCCAGGCTCAAAAACCATGGAATTGCTTGAAAAATCCAGTAGTTCGAGAGGGGGTTGTGATCAACTTGTGTACGGGGGGTCCGCAATAAGGTGAAAACCCCACTATTCTGGGTAGTTGCGTTGCTTAATTGTGAGGCAGATTTCAATAACCAGTTCTCAAGGGAACCTCCGGGGAGTCCGTAACGATAGATAGAATGTCGATCCCTAACCAAAAGCGCAAAAGTCCAAAGTCGAAGGCGAATGTAAGCGGAAGTGGAACTGGTACTGCTGGCTCCAATCCGAAGCGCCTCGACCCCCTGTTTCAACTGTTCGAGCACTTCCTGATGACCCGCTCGTATGAAGATTCGGCGGCCTTCACGAAACAGCTGGCCGAGCAATACATCGGCTACCTGGACTCGACCCCGGCCCACGTGCCGTTCGACCGCCGGGTTCACGTGATCGAAGACCTGACCCAGGAAGCCCACGAGATGCTGGTCAAGAAGATGTACGGCACCGTGAAAGCCTCGGACTACCAGAACAGCGGTGTGGTGATGCGGTTGGTGGAAGACGACTTCCAAGCCCTAGAGTTCGATCCGCAGAGCGTGAAAGCGCAAGAAAAGCCCGCCGAAAAAGCCGTTCCTCCCAAACGTTGACCCCGATTTAGATAGGAAAGTGGCCTTCGCGCTGGCGTTGGACCAGGCCGAAGTACTTTCCTTTCGCCGCCAGAAGTTCCTGATGATTTCCCTGCTCCACTAAAGAGCCCTGCTGAATCACCAAAATGCGATCCGTGCGCGAGACGGTAGAAAGCCGGTGCGCCACTACGAGCGACGTCTTGCCCTCCATGAGCTTATTGAGCGCGTCTTGCACCGCGGCCTCGGAATGGCTGTCGAGGTTCGACGTGGCTTCGTCCAGCAGTAGTACCGGCGCATTCTTTAAGAACGCCCGGGCGATCGCAATTCTTTGGCGTTCGCCGCCGCTAAGCCGAACGCCCCTCTCGCCAATCTCGGTTTGAAATCCGGAGCTGCTGCGGGCAACGAACTCGGTGCAATGCGCGAGCTCGGCGGCTTCTTCAATCTCACGCCGCGAGGCCGACGGACGGCCGAAGCGAATGTTCTCGAAAATGCTGTCGTTGAATAGAAACGTGTCTTGCGTCACGTACGCCATCAAGCCGCGCACTTCGGAAAGCTCTTTGTCGCGGATGTCGACGCCATCGATGAGGATGCGACCCGAGCTGACGTCATTAAAGCGCAAAAGCGCATTGAGCAGCGTGGTCTTGCCGCTACCGCTTTCGCCGACGACCCCGAGCGAATGCCCCGCTTCGAGATCGAACGTCACGCCCTTTAAGATCTGCCGTTCGCCCAGCCGGATGCCTACGTTGTCGAACACGATGCGGTCGCGGAAAGAAACCGCCGATACGGGTTTCCATTTCGGCTCTTCCGGTCCGTCGAGCAAAGCATAAACTCGCTCCGCCGCGGCCTCGGCCAACTTGAATCGCAGCCACGAGTTGTTGAGCTGCTTAATCGGCATCTGGGCGAGCCCAATGGCGATGATGAACGCCACGAGCTTACCGGCGGTCATGGCCCCCATCTCGACCCGATAAGCGCCGTACCAGATCACCCCCGCCATTAGCAGCGAGCCCACGAACTCCACGGCCGGCGTGGCAATCTCTTGTACCTGAATGCTTCGCTTCATCACGTGGAAATACCGCTTTTGAACGGCGTTGAACTTTTCGCGCAGCCGGTCTTCCATGTGAAACGCTTTGATTACGCGCGAGCCGGTCAACGCATCGCTAACGACCACGAGCAGATCGGAAAAATAGTTGAGCGAATGGACGGAGTAGCTCTTTACCGCCGCCCCTGATTTAGAAAACAGCAGCACCACGAACGGCGCCGTTACGAGGGTAGCTAGCGTCAGCCACACGTCGCAGTAAAAAGCGGTGGCCATGAGACCAATGAAAGTCAGCGGCTCTTTCAGCGCCAAGGTCATCGTTTCCAGCCCCAGCGAAACCTGCGCCAGATCGTTTTGAAAACCCGCGAGCATGCCGCCCGACTTCTGGTTATCCAGGTGGTGCACCGGCGAGTGCAGGTACTTGTCGAACAAGCGGCTGCGCAGACGGCATAGCACCTCTTCGCCCAGAATCCGGCGGAGGGAGTTATGGAAGTACTTGGCCAGTCCGCTTACGACGAAGATGCCGATCATGGCCAGCGGAACCTCCCGCATGAACCCGGCCATCTCCCCGCGACGCAAACCATCAATCACGCGCTCGGTAATCCGCAGCACCACGGGTTGCACGGCCGAGATGACGAGCCCCAAAAACAGCACGACCGCGATGATGAGACGGCGATCTTTCATCTCGCCGACGAGCCTTTTCATGGCCCAAAAGCGGGGGGTAACTGGGGGTTGCGGCATTTCCCGAAACTAGCTCAAGCCGGGCAAAAAAGGGAGGCTTACCCCGCTTTGCGAAGGCCACCCGACTTGGCTATAGCGGCCTGCCGGTATTCGCCCATCTGGGCTGGCTCTACCAGGCTGATGCCCTCGCGCTGAAGGATGTTCAAAACCCGTTCGTGAACCCGTTTGGAGATTTCGATATCCGCCCGGCAAACGAGATAAACCGTATTGGGGCCATCGACGTAACAGAGGTCGGTTACCCGAATCTCGGTGGTTAGCATGGCCTCGATACGTTTTTGCTCCCGCCAGGTGAACTTTTCGCCGTGGGGCCCGGTAAGCCGGTAGGTGGTGAAGTAAACCTTGTCGCCCACGCCCAGCGCCTTGAAATAGTCCTGCACCCGGCGGCGCGAGGCCTTTTCCACCAGCAGAATCAGTAAGGCGGTCGTCGCCACCTGGCTAACGCCTAGGAAGAAAGGCAGCCACGTTCCGCGCACCGACGGCTCTTTCGAAATGATCCACGCCAGGGCCAGCCCCGAAAGTTCGAGCGAGGCAAAGATGAGGAGGATGTGCCGCAGGTTTAGCCCCGTACGCACCAGGCGATGGTGAAGGTGCCCTTTGTCCGCGGAAAAAGGTGATCGGTTCGTGAGCAGGCGAAGCATGACCACCATGAACGAGTCCGCCACCGGAATCAAAAAGCACAGGACCGAAATCGAAAGCTTGGGAATGAGGTAGGACGACGGCGTCGGCAAGGCGACGTGAAACGTAGCGAGCATGAAGCTGAAGTAATAACTACCCACGTTCCCCAGAAAACCCGAACGGCGAAACACGTTGAGGTACAGAAAGGGGATCAACGTTCCCAGGTGCAACGACACGATCCAGATTGGCGTGCCCAGCTCGTCGACGAATGGGTACGCCAGCAGCAGATAGCCCAAGCAGCCGGTAATCAGCACGGTGCCGGCCAGCCCGTCGATGCCGTCGATGAAGTTCACGGCATTCATGATGCCCACCATGAAGAGGCAGGCAATGGTGAACGACCAAGGGCCGAACGGCTCCAAAGCGTTGGAGATGGCGGGGTAGTTATGCACGGTGAACACCGCGACCGCGATCTGACAAATCAGCTTGGGCCACGCCGAAAAGGCGTGCCGATCGTCGAGGTAACCCATGACCAAAATGGCCACGAACGACAGCAGCAGGGGATACCCGAGCCGTCCCTGCATACATTCCCAGGTCAGTCCCAGCAGCGTGAACAGGGCCAGGCTGTACCCGATGATGGGAACGTGCCGCTCGTTGATGCCGCGAGTCTTAGGCCAGTCCACCAGCTGCAACCGGCTGGCGTACTTAATGTTGAGGTAAATCAGCGGCAGCACCAGAATCGCTCCCGCGATCGCATAGAGAGACGCCGAGAACAGGTATGAGAAAAAAGGAGACATTCGCCTCTTTTTTTAGCGGGGAGCTAGTTGTGGTTTGGTTTTGTGGCCAGCCGCGACAACGGTGGCCTAAAGAAAAGCGGACCTACTCATTTAAGTGTAACCGAAATTAGGTAAGAGGCCAGCGTCGTCCGTATTGAGCTATAATTAAATGACCGCGTGGCAAATCGATCACTCATCCTGGGAATCAGTTTCGGCCACGGGGACTCGTCCGCCGCCATCGTCAAAGACGGTGAGCTCATCGCCGCCGCCGAAGAAGAACGCTTTCGGCGCATCAAACACTACGGCCTTTATCCGCTAGCCGCGATCGAGTTCTGTCTGAAGGCCGCCAAGGCCGAGCCGAAAGACGTCGATATCGTGGCGATCGCGCGTTCCCGTACCGCCAATCTGTTCTCGAAGATGAAACTGGTCGTACGCCACCCGCAATGGATCACTCAGCGTAAACGCGTGAACCCCGCCTCGGCGCTCGACTCGCCGCTGGACGTGCTGCTCAAACGTCTGGGACTCGCCAACGCGCGCGTGGAGCGTATCGAGCATCACCTCGCGCACCTTTACTCCGCCCGATTCTTGAGTCGCGACAAAGAGGTGGCGCTCGCCTCGATCGACGGCATGGGCGACTTCGTTTCCGCTACGCTCGGATCGAGTCAGCTCGCCGACGTGAACATTCTCAAGCGGATTCAGTTCCCTGATTCCGTCGGTTTCTTTTACTCATCCATGACCCATTTCCTGGGCTTTCCCCACTACGGGGACGAGTTCAAGGTGATGGGTCTTTCAAGTTACGGAAAGCCCAAGTTTCTTCCGCAGATGCACCAGCTGATTCGTGACAAAGACGTTTTCGGCTTCGAGCTGAACCGCGAGGCGTTTCCCATTCTGCAAAACCCCATCGAGTTCTGGATGGAGAATGGCCAACCCAAGACGAAGCCGTTTCACAATCCCAATCTCGTCACGCAGATCCTGGGAGTTCCGCCCCGTAAAAAATCGGAAGCGTTGCTCGACGTTCACCACGACATCGCCAAGTCGATACAGGTTCGCTTCGAAGAGGTGGCCTCGCGCTTTCTGAATCACCTGCACGAGCTGACCAAGCTAAAAACGGTGTGCCTCGCCGGCGGCTGTGCGCACAACAGTGTGTGGGTGGGTAAGATCCGGCAGCAGACCCCATTCGAAGAAATCCACGTAGCCCCCGCGGCGCACGACGCCGGCATTGCGGTTGGCGCGGCCATCGCTGCCGCCAAACGTGTGGTCACCGTGCGGGCACCTAACTGGGCGCTCATCGGCCCGGTGCCCAACTACAAGAAGATTGCCGACGATCGGATCAAGGGCTTCACCGAGATGAACTTCTTCGACGAGGCGACCAAGCTGAGCTGGCTCGCCGACGAGCTGGCGTCCAAGAAAATCGTGGGCGTGTGCCGCGACCGCATGGAGTTCGGACCTCGCGCCTTAGGCAACCGTAGCATTCTGGCCGATCCCCGCGATCCCGAGATGAAAGAAAAGCTGAACGCGCTGGTGAAGCACCGCGAGGCGTTCCGCCCCTTCGCGGCTTCGGTGCAAGTAGAGCGGCAAGAAGAGTGGTTCAAAGACTGCTTCTTCTCCCCCTACATGGAAGCCGTCTTCGAAGTTCACGAGAAGTGCATCCCGCGCATCGGCGGCGTCGTCCACGCGGACAACACGTGCCGCATCCAAAGCGTAGTGCGGGAAACGCAGCCGTTTTACTGGGACCTGCTCGAAGCCTTCCGTAAGCGCACCGGCATTCCCATGCTCATCAACACCTCGTTCAACGATCAGGAGCCGATCGTGTGTTCGGCTGAAGACGCCCTACGCTGCTTTGCCAACTCCAACATCGACCACATCGTGGTGGGTGAGAGGGTGTTTTCCAAGAACAGTGCGGTCATGGTCGAGACTGCGTAGTCCGGCGCTCCGACGGGACGGTTGGTCCTTTAGTAAGAACGGGCGGTACGGCGAGTTCTCCCCTCGTCGGTCCTCGGCCAGGACGGCGGTGTTGAGTTCCGCGTTCGTTGCGGCCTGTGGAGGCCTTCGGGGAGAACTCCCCGTACCACCCAGGCCCTGCTGGAGGACGAACCGTCCCGTCGGAAGGACGGCCCTATCTTCGCCACGAACGGAGTAGGCGTAATGCAACGCCTGAGAGTAGGAAAGCGCCGCCCCAAAAAGTGCGGTGCGAAGGGACCTCGCCAACTATCAGAAAAGTGACGAACGGATTGAATAGCGGCTCGAACAACGTAAGTACGCCGGCCTCCTGCGCGGATACGGTTTGGAGCCCACGGGCGAACAGCATATAGGGCAACGCCATCTGCAGGGCTCCGAACGCAAGCAGCATTAGCCCCTTGTCGAATGGCACGGCCAGCGACTTGCCCATCCCGCCGAGAAAAACGCCCACGACCAAAGCGGCGCCGCCGTGGTTCAGCACCGTGAGCCACACCGAGTTCTCTTCGCGTAGCTTGCGCAAGAAAACGGCAACCCCCGCGTACGAGACGCCGGCCAGCAATGCCAACCACACTCCGGGACTACGCGGATCGCTGCCCCACATCAACACGCCGACGCCGACTAAGCCCAAGCCGAGCGGCAACCAGTTTTCCCGATCGAACTTCTCGCCAAGAAAGGGGGCGGCCAGCGCGATGAACAAAGGCGCCGTGTACTGCAAAAAGATCACGTTGGCGGCTGTGGTCATCGTCATCGCCGTGATGAAGGCAATGTTCATGGTGGCAAAGCAAAAGACCATGGCGCCAATGGCGCTCCAGTGGCGAGGGGTCGTGCGCTTGACCCTTTCCCGGCGCAGAAACGGTAGCAGCACCAGCGTGGCAAACAGCGCCCGCCAAAACGCCATGGTGGGTCCCTCCAAAGCAATCGACTTGGAAAACGCCCCGCTGGTGCTCCACAACAAAGCCGCCAGCAAAATCATCAAACGCGCCACATGGTCTCCCTGAAGTGGCGCGAGTATTACGCCAAAGAGCCACCTTAACAATCGCTATCGTTGATGAGCGAGAGGGGGCTTCGCCGGATCCTCAACCGGTAACGTGAAAGAACATCATCAACCCTATTGGAGGATTCCCATGGCTCGTTTCATCGTAAAAATCATGTTCGCGCTGGCCCTGTTCAACGTCGCCGGCAACCTAAGCTTCGCCGCGGATACGTCCGTCGAAAACGACAAGCACGGCTGCTCCGTCGGCCAAGACGGCGATTGCAACAACGGCGGCTGCAACGTCGGC
>JBGSST010000149.1:0-26637 GCA_041736915.1 Bdellovibrionota bacterium | reverse complement strand
CGGATAAATCTCGTCGCCCAGCGCGACCGCAAACCGCGAGTCGCCCACCAGGTGGCGCGCGCAAAGAATGGCGTGCCCCAGCCCCAGCGGCTCCTTCTGGCGAACCGACTGCACGTCCACCATCTTGCCCAGCGCGTGTAGCTCCTCGGCCAAGCGATCCTTGCCGCGGTCCCGCAGGGTTCGCTCCAGAGCGGGTGAGTAATCGAAGTAATCTTCCAAAGCGTTTTTCCCACGGCCGGTGACGAAGATGACCTGGTCCATGCCCGCCTCCACCGCCTCTTTGACGATGTAGTGGATCGTAGGCGTATCGATGATGGGCAACATCTCCTTGGGAACTTCTTTACTGAACGGGAGGGAACGAGTTCCCAGCCCCGCGACCGGAATGACGATTTTTGTAGCGCGGCTCATAGGTGGATTACTTTACCTTTTCGCCGTTCGTGTGGCGAGTGCTCCACAGCCGAGACACAGAGTGTGTGGTATTTGACCTAGCCAGGGGTGAAAATGACACAAGGCGGCCTGGAAACTCCAGTGGATTTTAGGGTTGCTGGAGGAGGCACTCTGGTTGCATAGAAGAATTCGCACATGAAAAACGGAGCTCTTCAGCGCAGCGATTTCTACCTCGTTCAAAAGACGTTACGGCACCCTTTGTTTTTCGAGGGGGTCAGTCTTCATTCCGGAAAGATATGCCGGATAGAACTTAGGCCCGCCCCCGCCAACCATGGCGTGATGTTCGTGCGGGCGGACCTGCCCGGTTCGGCGCCGATTCCGGCCCGGTTCGAGAACGTGATCAACACGAACCTCGCCACCACGGTCGGGCACCTCGATAAGCCCGAAGTTCACGTAGCCACGGTGGAGCACCTGATGGCCGCGCTGTATGGCACGGGGCTCAACAACATCACGGTGTTCGTACACGGCGACGAGATCCCCATCTTGGATGGCAGCGCCCATCCCTTCGTTACCGGAATCTTGCAGGCCGGCTTCGAGTTTCAGCCGTTCACCGCATCGGTACTGAAAATCAAAAAGCCGATCAAGTACTACGCGAAGGGGGCCATCTGCGAGCTGCTCCCGCGTGAGTCGCTGCGCCTCACCACCTCCATCGATTTTCCGCATCCGCTCATCGGCCAGCAGACCTATGCGGCCGACGTGGTACCGCAGACCTTTTTCGACGACGTCTCCAAAGCCCGTACGTTCGGTTTTCTCCGCGACGTGGACGCTTTGAAACGGATGAATCTGGCGCAAGGGGCTTCGCTGGAAAACGTGCTGGCGTTCGACGAAAAAGAGATTTTGAATCCCGAAGGGGCCCGTTACCTAGACGAGTGCGTGCGCCACAAGCTACTCGACGCCCTTGGCGATCTCGCCTTGTGCGGATCGTACATCCAGGGCGAGTTCGTCAGCTTCCGCGGCGGCCATTCGATTCATCTGGGACTACTGCAGTCGATGAGCGAGCACACGGGCTCGTGGTCGCTGGAACAACCGGAGCCGCTGTCCCATCACCGCACGTGGGACGCGACGGCCGACTCCACCTACCGTCCGGCCCTCCGCACGATCTGAGCTACCTAAGGTAGGCGCCGGTCCGGTGAGTAAAGCGGTGGTGCGCTGAACAGAGGGTGATGAGGTTGTCGGCGATGTTCGCCCCACCCCGCGCTTTAGGCACGATGTGGTGCAGATGCACCCAGTTTTTCTCCGGGCATTGGCTTCCGTTGGGCAGGGTAGCCTGACACTGCCCGCGGTCACGCCGGTTCACCGCGTGAAGCACGTGCGCGGGTATGCCGAGCGTGGGACGAGGAGCTGACCTACCTAAGGTAGGTCGCTTGGCTTTTCTCACTTCAGCACGCTCGGCCTTTTGCACCGGGTCTGTGCGCTTGAGAAAATCATCGACCAAGCGCTCCAACGTCTGCTCAAGAGAAACAGCCGGCCCAAGTATCTCGCGCACACGAGCGAGCTTTCGCTCCACCTCGACCGACATCCCCACTTTCAACTCACTACGATCCACAGCCACTATCCGTACCCGATCTTTCGTCACCGCCAACGGATTCACCTTACGCACTTCCCGTTCGAGTTCCTTCTGCGGAAGCGCGGCCGCCTTCGCAATCCACTCACCCGCTGTCTCTTTGGTGATGACGGGAACCACCCGCCGCGCTTGCGATAAGCTCAGCAACCCTTGCTCGACAGCCAATTTTAACTCCGGCACCTCTTCCGACTTACGCGCTACTTTAGAAAAATAACTAGCCTGCGCCTCACTCAGCCCCAGCCCGTGCACACAGTAAGCAAACAGATGCGGATACCCTAATTCAAAGAACCCGTTGTCGCGTCTGACTCTAACGAGCACATCGAGCAAAGCACTCTCCGAATCTTTAAAAGTCTTCACCAACCCCAAAGCCATTTCATGAAGCGACTGAATATTCATAAAACTTTTCTAACACGACGTTTTTCGACGCTGCAGAAAGCTCACCAAGGCACGCATGAGAACCAAAAAGAAAGTCGAAAGAAAATTCAGAAAGGAAGAACACCAAGAAGATCCCAAAGCAAAATAGAAGTAAAAGAAACGGCGCAGCCGAACGCCCCCAAAACAGCACAGAAAACCCGTCAACCAAAAACCAACCACGCTCCCCAATATTTCCCCGCACCACCGACCTAAGGAAGGTCGGCCCCCATGCCAACCCGCGAGATAGATCGGACATACGATCCCAAGTTGAAGACGGATAGGGTTCGCCACCCCAATTAAAGCCGCCGCCCCGATCACACCACCCAACCAGCGAGGAACCCAACTTCCCCCCCTTTACCAACCAGCAGACGTGGAAAAAGGTGCGGCCTCACTTTATCCAGGGACCATTTGCAGACGTGGAAAAAGGTGCGGCCTCACTTTATCCAGGGATCATCGGCACCACCCCCACCAGCACCGCCGCCACCTTCCCCGTCCACGCCGGTTGGCTCGGATGGGCTCCACGCAGTGGCCCCACCGGCCACCGAAGGGGGTTCTCCAGTTTCAGAAGCAAGAGCGAAGGCCACCCCGGGAAAAACCCCAAGCCCGGCGCAACGGCTATTCGGCACCGGATTGGACAAAGTGAGGCCGCACCTTTTGCCGGCACCTCGACCGACATCCCCACTTTTCAACTCACTACGATAACGTTGGCCGGGCCCCCTAAAAATACTTTTCCCGCGGAATCTCCGCCGGCTTTCCGCTCCACACGATCTTGCCTTTCTCTAGAATGCACACGCGGTCCATCACCATCGCGTCTTCGAGATCGTGCGTTACCCACAACACCGACAGTTTCTCTTCGTGCACCAGCTCGCGCACGACCACCCGTAGATCGCGCCGCAGCTTGGGATCGAGGGCCGAGAACGGCTCGTCGAGTAGCACCACCTTGTAGCCCGAGACCAGTGCGCGGGCCAAAGCCCCTCGCTGCGCTTCGCCTCCCGACAACGCATCGGGCTTGCGCTGCGCCAGTCCTAAAAGCCCAAGCCGGTCCAGCCACGCCCGCACGCGCGGCCGCCACTTGGCCCGGGAAATCCCCGCGATCTCCATGGGGAAGGCCACATTGCGTTCCAAGGTCAGGTGGGGAAACAACGAGCTTTTCTGAAACACGTAAGCGAGCCGGCGCCGTTCGGGGAAAAAGGCCGAACGATCTTCTCCGTCGATACGGTACTCGCCCTTCGTGTTGGCGATGAAGCCGCCGAGTGCGGTGAGTAACGTACTCTTACCCGAACCACTTTTGCCGAGCAGACCTACGATTTCTCCGGGCCCTACGTGCAGCTCTTCGATGTGTAGGGCAAAGCTGCCCACCTTTACGTCCAGAGAATTAATGTTGAGTGACACGTTTCCTCCCGAAACTTCGCACCGAAGACAACAAAGCCAGCCCCGCGAGCACTACGATCAGAATCAAAGCAAAGCCGAAACCTTCTTGAAACCGGTAGCGCCCCACCGCGCGAAAAAGCTCCACCGACAACGTGCTGACCTCTCCCGGCGAAAACAGCAACACCGCGGCCACCTCGCCGAGCGACGACGCCATGGCGATGAGGCAGGCCACCGCCAGCGAGTCCGACATCGCCGGTAGCTCCACTCTGGTCATCACCTGAAACGGCATGGCCCCAAAACTCTGCGCCGTGCGCACGTGCGATTGCGGCACCCGGAACAACGCCTCGCGAATCGTTCTGTGCACGAGCGGCAAAGCACCCAGCGCCTGCACTATGGCAATGGGCCACAGCGAACCCCGCGCTTCCGCCATCCACTCGGGATAGCTCAGCAGCAAACCCACCGACAGCAAGAGCGTGGAGGCCGCCAGCGGTAACGCCGGCAAAAAACCGAAAATACCGCGCAGCCATTTTCGCCGGGTCAATCGCTCCGCGTAGGCAAAGCCCAGCGCGGTCGGCACGCAGAGCACGCTCGCCATCAACGCCAGAACCAAAGAGTGGTGCAACGCCTCGGACCACAAAGCCCCCTCAAGTGCCGGCAACGCCGCCGCCCCTTCGTACACCAACGCGAACAACGGCAGCAGCACCACCGCGCCGAAGAGCACGGCGAAGACGAGCCACCAGGCCAGCCGCGCCACGTTTGTCCGCGGAGCGTAGAGCGGCAAGCTCTTCTCCGACAGCACCTCTTCCCCCACCGTGAACCATTCCTTGCGCAGGAACAAAAGGTAGAGCGTAAGCGACACGCCGAGCGATACCAGCGCGAGCCGCGCCGCGAGTGCGGGATCGTAGTCCATCTTCATCGCCTGGTAGATCGCCACTTCCAAAGTCGTCGCCGCGGGTCCCCCGCCAAAAAACAACGCCACCACGAAGCTCGTGGCACTCGAATACAAAAAGGCCAGCACCATCGCCCCGCGCAGGCCGGGCCATAGCCGGCGCAAAGTTATGGTGAAGAAGGTACGGATTCGGCTGGCGCCGAAGGAAAGCGAAGTTTGCTCCCATTGCCTATCCAGGCCGCGCAACCCCGCACCGATGCCGAGCAAGAACAGGGGGAAGTTGAAGAAGGCATTGGCAAGTACGATGCCGGGCAGCCCGTAAATATCCACGGGAACTCCGGTCAGCTCCGCCCACCAGCCCGAGCGGCCCCAAACGGCGAGGATCGCCAATACCACCACGAGGCTCGGCATCGAAAAGCACACGAGGCCGGCACGGGCCAGCACCGGCAAACGACGGCTTCGGTTCTCGTAAAACAGATAGGCGCCCACCGCGCCCACGAAGAAGCTTAAGACCGTACTGAGCAACGCCTGGGTGTAAGTGAAAAGGATGATACGGGTGAAGTACCCCTCTACCACGGTGGGCAGCAGGGTGTCTTCGAATAGCCCCGTGGCCACGATACGACCCACCGGAATCAGAAAGAAAGCGGCGAAGAGCAATAAGCCAAGGAAGAACGGCGCCAAAAAGGCGTAGCGTACGAGAGAAGCAATCAGCGGGGCGCGAGGAGCGCTTTGGTCCATTGGCTCGTCCAGTAGTTTCGGTTTTCTTCCAGGGATGCTTTGTCCAATGTAGGCGTTTCCTTCACCTTGGGCAATTTTTCGAACGCTGCGGGCAACTTCACCGGAACCGCCGGGTACATCCACTGACGCGTCGGCAGAGCCGCCTGAAACTTGTCCGACAGCAGGGCCTCTACCCACTGCGCCGCCAACGCCGGCTGCGCCGAGTGCCTCACGATGCCCACCCCTTCGGTTTGGCGGAAATGGCCGTCCGTGAACTCGATGGTCTTGAAGGCATCTATCTTCTCTTCGACTACGTGGTAGGCCGGGCTCGTGGTGTACGACAGCACGTAGTCGCACTCCTTCTTTAGAAACGCTCCGTACGCGCTGGACCAGCCGGGCGCGACGGTGACGAGCATCGGGGCGAACCCCTTCCAAAACTCCAAGTACCCTTTCTTGGAAACCAGGGCGCCGACCCACCCCAGTAGGCTTTGGCCCAGGCTCGACGTACGCGGGTCTTGTATGATGACCTTCCTTTTATTGGCCGGGTCTTTCGCCCAGTCGATGAACTTCTTGCCCGTGACCGCGGATGTGCGGCGGCTGTCGTAAACGAAAGCAAGGTAACCGTAATCGAACGGCACGGCACTCTTCGAATCGAAACGCAGAGACGCGGGTACGCGCTCGAGCAGCTTCGCCTCCAACGGCGCCAATACGTCGAGCGATTCCACGCGCGGGAGAAGCAAACCGTCAAAACCCCAAAGCACGTCGGCCTTGGTCTTCTTACCCTCCACCTTCAGCTGCTGCATCGCCTCCGCGATTGTGGAGAAAGATACGAGCTTGGTTTTGAGCCCCGTGGTCTTTTCCAACTCGTCGGCGAGGTACTTACCGAAGGAGTGCTTAGCGGCCAGCGAATCGTAAGTGTAGACCGTGACGACCTTGGGGGCCGCAAAGGCGTGCACGGCCACAGTTAGAACCAGAAAAAGGGTGTGAAGCATGCCGAGGTCTTATCAAACCGTGCGGCGAAGTAGCAAGGCCCCCCACTCTTGGAGGTAACGGGCCTCCTCGAAGCGGAATCCTTTTTTGCTGAGGAGGGTGAGCGTTTCCTTCACCTGGGGAACCAGCAATCCTGCCAGCACGAGATAGCCGCCGGGGCGGCAAAGCCGCGCGTATTCGTCGGCCAGCTCTTTGTGGGTTTCGAGCAATATGTTGGAAACCACCACCGAGTACTTCGCCTTCAACGTGCGAATATCGTCGCCGCTCACAATCACGCGACGGCAGTGATTGTGCTCGCAGTTTTCCTGCGCGGCCTCGACCGCCAAGGGATCGTTATCGACCGCGGTGATGTTCTTATAACGAAGGGAGTGAGCGGCCATGGCGAGGATACCGGTGCCGGTACCGACGTCGAGCAGGTTCTCTTTGGCGGCGTCGCTAAAAAAGCGGGTTACCTTCTCCATCAGGCGCATCGAAAGGCGGGTGCTCTGGTGCAGTCCGGTGCCAAAAGCCTGACCCGGCTCCATCTCGATGGCGACCATGCCGAACGGGGTCGGGGTGGAAGCTTCCCAAATTGGTTTCAGAAAAAAAAGCTTCGTCAGCTTCTGAGCGTGAAAATACTTTTTATAGGCGTCGGACCAGTTCTCGTCCTTCACCGCCGTGACGGTAAAGGGGATAAGCGATTTGCTTTCGCCGAGCTCCTTCAGCGAAGCCACGTAGGCGGTGAGCTCAGATTCCACGATGGCGCGGCGAACTTCCGGGAAGTAGGCGATGATCGCGGTGGTGCCCTTCTCTTCAACCCCTTCGGCGCCGAGCTCGAAACAGCGGTTAGATAGCGACTCCCAAAGCTCGGCCGGGGCGCTCAACTCGACTTTAAACCAGGACATTGGATTGGATTCCTTACTTACTGCGGTAGGCCGTAGACACCATCGAAGACATCGATGTTTTCGATCTCTCTTTCGATATCGCGTTCCTCGTCGCCGTCTTCTTCACGTTCTTGGGCTACTTTGCGCTTTTCGCTCGCTTTCGCCTCAAGGGCGGCTAAACGGCGCTGGGCCTTTTCGATCTCTTGTGGGTCCGATAGCAGGTCGATCGCCTTTTTCCAAGCCTCTTTGGCCTCGGGATAGTTTTTCATCGCTTCCAGGGTGAAGCCAAGCCAGGCGTAGTTGCTGCCGTTCTTGGGTTCGAGGTTCAAAGCCTTGATAAAATGCCCCTTGGCCACCGAAGTCTTCTTCGCGTTCAAAGCGTTGATGCCGAGCTCGCGGTACGCCATGCCTTCCTTCGGACGGCGGCGCAGGAACTCGTTCAGCATGGCGTTCGACTTATCCAGCTTGCCGCTCTGGCGGAGCAAGATGGCTTTGCGAATCTCTTTTTGGGGAATCCGCGACTCCGGCGTCGAATCGAGCTGGGCGATGGCGCCATCGAAATCTTTCTTCTGCGCTAGGCGGCTGATTGCCTCGGGCGCGAACTGCTTCAGCTTTTCGTTGGCCAGCGGGGTGTCCTTATCGATCGCAATCGCCCGTTGCCAAAACTTAGTCGCCTCTTTGATCTTTCCGCGCTTTTCGAAAAGCACGCCCATCTGCTCGAGGATACCGGGGTCACCCTTATCGAGGCGATACGCTTCGACGAGCCACTTGGCCGACTCACCAAACTTGTTCTCGTTAAGGGAAATCACGGCCAGGTTGTAGCGGCTGCCCACGTGCTTCGGCCAAACCTTGGCGGTCTTCTCGAGAAACTCTTTCGCCTTTGGCACTTCGCCCTTGGTCAGGTGATAGCGCGCAAGTCCCCACGAAGCCCGGCCGCGGTTTTCGTCTTCGGCGATGACCTGCCGGTACAAAAATGCGGCGGTGTCTTTCTGCTCGGTCAGCTCGTACAGCTCGGCGCTAATCTCCAAGACCTGCGCACCGAGGGGGCCAGTTTTGTATTCATTCGCGAGATCATTCAAAATCGTGCGGGCGGCCGTGTAGTCCTTCTTTTGCATCTTCGCGAAGGCGCCGAGTACCCGAATCTGCGGCGAGCTACCGCCCTTTTGAAGCGTAGCGAGCAGCCGATCGCCCGACTCGGTTTTACCCGACCGGTAAAAAACCCACGCACATAACAAGCGCTGCTCGTTGTCCGTACCTTGCAGGGCCTCGGCCTGACGGCACTGCGGAACGGCATCGGCAATGCGATTCTCCTGCACCAGCTGCTTCAGGGAGTTCTCACCGAATGCGAGCCCGGACCAAGCCGACAGGGCAAACAGAATCGAGTTTTTCAGTAGATGATGCACGTTACCTTATCGGCAAACTCCCAGGCTCACTTGAAGGAGGTGTGCCAAAGGCGCACCCGGTGTCTTCCCTCAGGGATAACGAGGCCTTGGAAGGTGTGGTCGGCGGGGAACGGGGTCGCGGGCTGCCCCTCTATCTCGGCGCTCCAACCCGGCGTCCAGTTCTCGGTCACTACGAGTACCGCGGGCCCACCCGTGACCTCCACGCGGAGACGGAACTCCGAGTTCGTGTAGCTTTCCAGGGTCACGGAGCCTTGCCCTTCCCCTCGTTCCGGCCAAGCGGCGGGAACGCCCGGATCCCCCGTCCGCAAATAAGCTTTCGTTCTTAGCTCCTCTACGCCGGCTACCGCCATCGACTCGAGAACCTCCTTGCCGCTGGCAAACCGTTTCGTTTGGAACGTCAAAAAGTAGCGAGGAAACGCCTGTGGGTTCTCCCAAACTTGCCGCGCGGCCAGGCCGAAGGTGGTCGGCCGCAGCGTAGCGGTGTGCGGGGTGTCCCAGGCAACCAGGTAGCGCAGGCCGGCCAGCGATAGCAGTGGCAGGTTGTACGACTGCTCGAAGACCGCATTGGGATTCGGACTCTTGAATAGAGAAATGCGATTTCCCCAGCTTCTGAAGACGTAATCGATCCAGTAACTTTCTTTTCTCACCGGCTCGATCACGGCCATCCAAAACTCGTGGTATCGGCCGGAATACAAGTTGAGGTAACCATCGACCGTCGGCAGTCCGTGGTACCAAAGCGTAGCGGGGTACCCCGGCCAGGTCCCCGCCCGCGGCAACGTCGTGTCCGACGCCATCTTTTCCTTGAGCTCGGAAAACGACTCGGGGTGCAAGTAGTCGCGATAGTTTTCGCCCGCCACGCTGCGGATGAAAAACTGCCGTTGGCTGATTGCGGCACGGTAGACCGGCCAGATCAGGGCCAGCACCGCAATGCCGGCCAGTAGCGGCCACCTGCGTTCGCTACGATGCTCGTCCACCATTTTCAAGCCGATCCCGGTGGCCACCGCCAGAAAGAACGGAAGGGGATTGAGAAGCCGGCTAATGCCCGTGCGGGCCAGCATGGGGGCTATCCGGAATGCCAACCACTCGGCGTAGGGTTGAAACGCATAGAGCGCCAGCAGGCTGCCGAAAAGGATAAAAAAGTTTTTCTGACCGCGACCAGTCCGTTTCCAAAAAAACAGAGGCACCAAGGCCGCGCACAGAACGGCCGGCCACGCGAGCCATAAGAACCGCCCGACTATTTCCAGCTGGGCACCCAAGGCGGGCATGGCTTCACTGCCGGACCAGCCGTTGCGATGAGAAAAAGGATAACCCCGTAAGCTGGCTAGAAAGGGCAAAGCCCACGCGGCCAGCACCACGCCGAGATACGTGGCCAGAGTGACCCAGACTGTTTTTTCTCGCCTTGGCTCGATCCACAAGAACCAAGCAAACCAGAACGGCAGCAAATACAGCCCGTACAAAAATACGGAGCTGCTGGCCAGGAGGAACACCGCCGCGAGACGCCCCGCTTGTTCAAGGCGGTGGCGCGGTGGATCGCCCAGCCAAAAAAGGATGAGCGGCAAAGCCGGAAGAAAAAGCCCATCAAAAAGCGTAAATCCCAGAAACCGGATGTGCGCGAAGTGAACTGGATAGAAGATCGAATAGATCCCCCCGGCCGCCATCGCCGGCACGAACGAGGCGCCTAGCCGACTAACGAGAAGGTAAGTTCCCCAGCAGGCCAGCCAACGCTGAAGAAAAAATATCAACCCCACCACGGGAATCACCGGCAGCTTCAGCCAGTGGAAAAGTGGCCAATCGAGGGGCACGATTAGGCTGTGCGCCCACACGTCCGTTCCGCCGGCCCAGGGTACCCAGCCCGAGTAGTCTTTCATCAGCGACAGAAACTGTTTTCCGGGAATGAGACTGTCGACACAGTCGGTCAGCTCGGCGAAGGACATTTCACCGCGGACCCAAAGTCCCGCGCTCATCACGACCGTCCACGCGAGTGAAATGAGAAGGCCTCGGCGGTCGCGTATCATCCGAAGACCTTCCCCAAGCGATTCTTCACCGATTTGCGATAGCGCAAGAAATAGTAAACCGGTGGGGGCGGCACTTTGCGGTACCCGGAACGCCCCTCCGCCCTGGCCCCGGCGCTCAATGTGGCTCCCCCCAGCAAAGGAGCAAGCGGGAAATCACGAGTGGAAGGCGGCAAGCACACTTCGGGAGCTTCCGGTCCGTCCTTGTCCAACCACTCCGACCGGCGAATCGGAGAAAGATCGCCCTGCTGCGCCCGGCGAGTGGCCAGTAACCGCATGTACTCGTTGCACACGAACTCATCACGCCACGCCGGCGACATCGATTTCACCAAGCGCTCTCGGCCGAAGCCCACGACGATCTCGACGGGCCACAGGTACCCAATGGGAATCGACGCGTGCGAGATGCAGGAAAGAACTTGGCCCACGCCCAGAAACGGCACGACGAGCTCGGCCGGAATGCGGTTCAGCGACCCCATCGACACTGAACGATAACCTCGCTCGGAGAGCAGTCGCTCGAGATAGGTCAGCTTTTCCGGCGCTACCCGTGGATGCCCCTTGATGACCACTCCGTGTCCGCGCGGCACGAACTGCAAAACATTGTCCACGTACCCGGCATACTCCGCCTCCAGCCCCGCCGAGAAAAACTCGCCGGCCCCCTCTAGCTCGGTCAGCAGCAATGAGGCGCCTTCGGGAAATAGCTCTTTCACTTTTTGGCCGAAGGGAACCAGCTCGTTAGTGAACTGTCCGCAGGCATCTTTGACGGTCTCTACCAGGAAACTGCCCGGTACTTGCACCAAGGGATGCTCGTCGAATATGGCGTCGAACGATTCCAGCGGGGTAATCGCCGTGAGTACGTCCACCGGCCGGACCGTTCCCGTAGGATTGCAGGTCGTTAGTCCACGCGTGTAGCCGTGAACGCCGTAGCTATCCCCGTAACAACTCAGGCGGCTATGCGGAAACGCAAACTGCACCAACTCGTTAAAAAGCTGAAAGTTCCGCAACAGATACACCGTTTCGATCCGGCGCCCACGAAATGGCTTCTGCAGCAACGAAACTGCGCCGGTGAAGGGAATCGCCCCCATGTGCACGAGGTGTTCAAGCCCGTGGGTCGTAAAGACGCCTTTAAAGGGCCACAAGCTGGCCAGCTTCAAGCAAACCTCGACGAGGCCGTCGTTGTTTCCCTCGAGAAACGAGCCTCCCAAAATCAGGTAGTCGTCGCTGGGTCCCTGTTTGCCGAGGGCTCTCTCGTAGCGGAGGACGGATAAAACGTTCAAAAGATTGACCGGGCCTTGTACGGCGATGATCCGGTCGCTCATACTTCGCCGGAAGCGGTTTTAAGATAGTTCAGAGCGATGATCACGCGGTTGTCGTATCGGTTGGGAATGCGCGAATACTCCAGAATGCAGGCGCCATCGGCGGCATTCCAGTTGAACTTTCCCGTGAGCAACTGATGCATCAGTCGGGGATCGCAACCGATGCTTAGGTGCGGTTGCTCCTGCGGCTTGTCGTTCGCCACTATCTCGGCCACTTTAGCCTCGAAGGCGATGTGCCCGCGCTTACCACTGGGCAAAGATAGATAGACGTGCCCACTCGGTTCCAGTGAGGTCCGCTCAATCGTTCGGATGAGATTGGCGGCGGCTTCAAGGAAAAGGTCTTCCCACTTCACCGTCGGCGGAACGGTATGGGACTCGTAATCGTACTTTAGCTTCGCCGCCACGTCCGAAATGTAACGATTCCGCGCCGAGATCCATTCTGGCTCACCTTCGAGAACCTTATCCCAAACTTTCTCGGGCGAGCTCGTGACCGGAGTCTCCTCATCCCAGCTTTGTCCGCAAGAGAGCAGCAAGGGCAGGCAGCGTTCGCGGGCCGTTTCACTCAAGTGCTGCCGAGTGTACCGGAACGCCACCATCGGACTCGGCAGGAAAGCCATCCATTGGTTCAGTCGAGCGTTCTGCCCGGAAATAATATGACTGCCGGCGCAGGGGGTAAAAAAATCGGGCCTCAAGGCTTCAATCGTTTCTACGAAAGTATTCAGGTAGGTCTTTTGAATGCGATCCCGCTCCTGATTTTTTTCGTCCGCGGAGAGATTTGTATAAGTTGCTGGGTAGCCCGACCCACCACTCGCGGGTAGCAGCGCCAATCGATACCGATACTTCTTCAGGTGAGCGAGCGACGCGGTGTAGGGCGGATTGTCATTGGCAAAATAAAGACTCTGCTTGCCCCAGTGCAGCAGCAGCGAAGAATCGACCAGGTGGTTCAGCTCGTGCTGGGGATCGGCATCGATGACTTCCGCCGCAAGGCCGGGGCATATCTCAACCGATTGAAACGGTCGAATCTTCTGGACCTTCTTGAAAGAAAATCCCTGCTGTTTGAGAAACGTGTCCACGAAGTTCGGCTGCCGATCCATGATGAGCACCGTCGCGTTACGATCGAGATGCCGAAGAGTGTCAGGATCACAATGGTCCTGATGGACGTGGCTGATGAAAATGAAGTCGAGCCGGCCGATGTCCTGGGCCGAAATTACCGGAGGTGGATATTGAACCCACGCGCCTCCCCCGATGGCTCCGCCGATCCACGGGTCGGTCAGCAGGCGAACCCCATTGTGCTCGAACACATAGGTGGAGTCGGAGACGAGGGTTACTTTCATAAGGGATTCGTTAGTCGGACGTAGCGTTTGTGATTATACTATGCCGATGCACGATCTGGTCGAGAAAAACCGGTTCGGTTTTTACTCCCTCAAAAACATTCCGACGATCGAATTTCTGGCTGACTATTACGCCAACAAATACCATCAGCAACCGTCCGGCGATTATCAGACGAGTTACAACGACGAAGAAATTAAGTTCTTCACGGCGAAGATCGAGCAGAAGTTCTTGGCCGCCAGTCGTTTGCTTCCCCCCGGTTTCCAACGGGGCTCCTTTCTCGACGTGGGTTGTGGCGAGGGCTGGGGACTTAGTTTCTTTCACGGCAAAAAATGGGAAGTAACGGGACTGGATTTTAGCGATTGGGGATGCCAAGCCCACAACCCGAAAATGTCCACCTATCTTCGCCGGGGCGATATTGCCGAGGGAGTGATTGCGCTGGGGAAACAGGGAAAGCAGTTCGATATCGTGATGCTCGACAACGTACTGGAGCACGTGCGCGATCCCTTGAAGCTCGTCACCGACTGTCTGCCCATCACGCGGTCCGGCGGTATCTTGATCATCGAAGTCCCCAACGATTTTTCGGTCGTACAAAAGCTGGCCACCGACACCAAGGCCATTTCCAAACCCTTCTGGATCGCCGCGCCGGATCACATCTCTTATTTCAACGAAGAGGGCTTGATCAATTTGTGCCGCGAGGCCGGCTGGAAGCATGCCGACTCAATGACCTCGTGGCCCATCGATTTCAACCTTTTCAACCCCGGCACGAACTACGTGGAGACTCCCGCGCTCGGGAAAGCGTGCCACCGTTCACGGCTCGCCATCGAGAACCTGATTCACTCGATCTCCCCCGAGAAGGCGAATGATCTTTACCGGGCGTTCGCGGCGCTGGGGATCGGTCGAGAGCTTACGGTTTTTTTACGGAAGTAGCCTCGGCGAAGGTCTGCCAGTCCGAGCTTCGATCGTGGAGTAGCTGCGATACGCCTACCGCCCCCAGGTTCGCCACGGCGTCGAGAATCGATAGGTGGCTGACGAAGGGTTTCTTTTTTCCCACCTGCGGATACGGGAGGCCGGTAAAATTCTGCACTTTCAAATTGAAAGGGACCGCGTCCCAGCCCCCATCACTTTGCATGTAATCCACCGAGCCGCGGGCCACGAGGTAGGTCGTCGCCCCGGTCACCCTCAGTAACTCCTTGACCCGCTCACTGCGGTCTTGTGCCTTTAGCTCCAACGAAGAGGCGCGGCGGGTGGGAACGGTGATGCCCAACAGCTGCCCCAGCCGTTCTAGCAGTCCCACGTTGAGCTCGGCCAAGTTAGTGAATGTTCCCTCGGCAATGAAATTCAACAATGGACCAAGCTCGGCGTGAAATGGCGCCCGCGCATACTGCATCGTAATGGTTTGCACGTGCTTGCGGCGCCAGTTCGAGGTCGCGCTAAAGGTGGCCTCGCGCAGGCTGTCGCCCAGGTGGTTGGTCACGGGAACCGTGAGCCACTGCCACCCTTGTTCGTTGTTGGCGGCTATGCGGTTACGGGAATGAAAGCTGCTGCGGCTGTACTGAAATGTATCCAGCCACACTATCTCGTCCGCATTCAGCCAGAGATGGAAATGTCCCAGCCAGGGGAAGTAGCACGGCTGCATCAGGCTCACGGCTTTGGGTTTATTCTGCGTTTCCATGTGCCTACCTCGTAAACCAGGCCATGCGGTACATATCGAGCGCCCGGCCGCGCCACAGAAACTCACGACGCAGAATACCCTCCAGCTTGAATCCATTGTTGAGGTAAAGATCCGTGCCGGCGCGGTTATCGATCCTTACCTGAAGATAAATTTTGCGGAGCCCCCGGCGGCGGGCAATCTTCTGCAACTCCCTCACGGCGGAGGAGGCCAGGCCACGTCCGGCACAGTCGGGATCGAGATAAATAAAGAGCTCCGCCGTTCGCTGCGCGAGGTCGATCTTCTTTAGTCCGCAGTTGCCGACGTGGCGTTTTTCAAAGGTGATCGCGTAGTGCTCGCTGTCCTTATCCCCAGAGCGGATACGGCGTTTGAACCACTGTTGGTGAGCCTTTATCGAGGCCGGCGGCTTCAGGAGAAACCCTTCCTGCACTGGCTTAAGCTGCATCCAGTTCCAGGTAAGCTCGAGATGTCGTTCGGCGAACTTCACCAGCTTTACCTGGGGCGAGCTTCGTCGTTTGGTGGATTTCTTCACGCGGCCCTCTCCGTTGCCCCTAGTAAAGACTCACGAACTTTCTGAACGCGCGCCTGCTGTTTCATGATTCGCTCGGTCGTCTCCGGTCGCACTTCGAGCCGCCACAGCTCCGACCGTCGTAACCTTTTCGTTTCCGCTAAGCGGAATAGGTTGCGCGCCACGAGCCGGCGCAGCACGCTTCGGTGCAGCTCATCCAACGGCGCCACCCACAGGCTAGTCCGCACGCAGGCCGCTTCCCAAAGCAACTGCCCCGCCGCGATAACCAGTTCGCTAGCGCCGGCCAGCACCGCACCGACACCGGTACTCGGCTCCCCCGCGGGGGCAGGTGATTCGTGCAGCAATACCCTTCCGTACGCACCCGAAAAGTAAGCGCCCACGGAATGCGGCCACTCCACTTTAACGTCGTCGGCAATCTGCTTCGCGCGAGCCGAGTTACCAAGAAGGTGGCAGAGCGGCAGCGGACGGGCCTTCTCGCCGGTAGGAACCAAACACGTATCGAAGTTCAGAAAAACGGCGTCGGCTCCGCGGTAAACCGTGAGGGAGGGGCTGATCGCCGATTCATCGAGGCAGTACGTGGCGTCGAGCACGAACACATTTCCCGGTGGTCGCGGGCCGGCACTTTGGCTCAACCCGGCCCAGGGCGCGTCACAGACGAACCCGGCACTCCGCCGAGGCTTAGCCCCCAGCCAGTTCGCTAGCCAGTCCAGCGACTGAAGCTGGGACGAGTAAGTGTCGAGAATGAATCCGTCGTAGTCGGCCAACACCTGGGCGAGCGGTAGCCCCTGCGCCACGCGGTGGTCAGCATTTTCCTGCGCCAAATGGGGCGCCGCGAAGGCCGGGGCGCCCAGCGGGACCAGAGTGAACGAATCGCTTCCCGCTCCGACGGCCAACTCGCGCGCCAGCGCACGGGCCCGGGCAAAATGGCCCAGGCCGGACGTCTCCGACAGATCAAAACAATGCGCGAAGCGCTTGCCCGCGTTCATACCATGTCCCAGGTGAGCATCGCCTCCGCGTCGAGATCCCGCGTGGCCTTGCGACCGATCACCACGTCGATGAGGTGTGATGGAATACCGAATGCGGGGCGTTTAACCGCGATGTCGTCTTTGGTGATGACCTGCCCGGCCGCAATGCGCTTCTTCAGCACGAGTCCAGCCCGGTACTTCAGCAGCGGCTCTTCGGCGGGCATAACCCGCTTGATACCGTTACCCAATGCGGCCTCGGCTTGCCGAACGGCGAGGCACATCTCGGCGAACTCGGGCAGCGTCGTGGCGTGCTGGTGGTCGGGGCCCGGTAGGGATCGATCGAGCGTTACGTGTTTTTCGATAACCGTAGCGCCCATGGCCACCGAAAGAATGGGCACTAGAGTACCGCGCGTGTGATCGGACACACCCACGTTCAGGCCGAAAGCCGTGCGCAGGGTGCCCAGCACCCGCAAGTTGTAGTCTTCGGGGATGGCCGGATAGGCCACCACGCAGTGAAGCAGGCTGATATCACGCGCCCCCGCTTTCATCAGAACGGTGAGCGCGCGCTCAATGTCTCCCATCGTCGACATTCCCGTCGACAGAAGCACGGGCCGGCCCGATTCACCCGCGGCCGCCAGCAGGGGAAAGTTCGTAATCTCGCTGCTTCCGATCTTGATTCGCTTCAACCCCTTGGCCAGGAGAAAGGCCAACTCGTCGGTACCGAACGGAGTCGACATGAACTCGAGCTTCGCCTCGGCTACGGTTTTTTGAATCTCGTCGTACATCGGCTCGGGAAGTTCCAGCTCACTGATGAACTCCCAAGTCGTTTTGCCCTTGGTGAACTCGTTATCCTTAAGGTACGCCGCCACCGGCGTATTGCCCGAGTACAGGTTCCGCGCCTTGAAGGTTTGAAACTTTGCCACCTGGGCCCCGGCCTGCGCGCTTCCACGCACCAGCTGCTTCACGAGGCCAAGATCCCGATTATGATTACTTCCAATTTCCGCGATGATTTCGATGGCCATCTGGACTCTCTCTTTAGATCAACGGACTTTGAACAACGGTTGGATGGCTTTTCCTTCCAGGTGTACCGAGGGGTCGGGATCGGAAAGCCACTTGGCCAGCGTCTTGAAAACCGAGGCGTAAACTTCGAGCGTTTCCTCAACGGCCACGCGGTCGTGCGCTAAGCTCAAGTTGTGAGTGACCAAGTGCAGAACGCCGCGCTTGGTTGCCTCCTGCTGGAAAAGGCTTCGCTCAAAGAAGCTATCGGCCCCCTTGGCATCGCGGAACTTGATTAGCGACCAGCGCGGATGTCCCACGCACTCGAAGCGCGGAAACAGCCCAGCGCACTTGGCTAGCGCGTTGAAACCATCCTTCAAAATGGATCCATTATCCTCGATCCGCTGTAGGGCGTCGGTCTTCTCTAGGACATCCAATACTTTCAGGGAGGCCGCCATCGCGGACACCTCGCCCGCGAAGGTGAAGCTAAAAAAGATGTCTTCGAACACCTTCATGATGTCGGCCCGGCCCACGATGCAGGAGATGGGAAACCCATTGCCCATCGCTTTACCGAAGCAGGCCAGGTCGGGCGTGACTCCGTATAACTTTTGCGCCCCGCCCAGGCCAAAGTGAAAGCCGGTGCAGATCTCGTCGAAGATCAAAAGCGCGCCGTGTTTCTCGGTAAGCTTGCGCACGCCCGCCAGAAAGCCGGGGGCGGGCTCCACGAAGTTTGTAGGCTCCATGATTACCGCGGCGATCTTGCCGGGGTGGGTAGCGAACAACTTCTCTAGCGCCGCGAGATCGTTGTACGGAAAGGTGTCGATAAGGTCTTTGACCGCCTGGGGAACGCCGCCGTTCCTCGGGGTAGTTCCCACGTACCAGTCCTGCCATCCGTGATAGCCGCAGGCAACGAGACGTTCTCGTCCCGTGAAGGCGCGTGCCGCCCGTACCGCGCCGGCCGTGGCGTCAGAACCATTCTTGCCGAAACGAACTTTTTCCGCGCAGGGAATAATCTTGCAGAGCCGCTCCGCGAGCTGAACTTCCAAGGGATGGGCCAGCGAAAAGCTATGCCCCTCGGCGATCTGCGCCGAGACCGCCGCGTTCACCTCGTTATGCGCATAACCCAGAATATTGGGCAGCAGCCCCTGCACGTAATCGATGTACTCATTGCCGTCGACGTCCCATACGCGGCACCCTTTTCCTCGTCGCAGGAAAGCCGGCGAAACTTCCTGCACGTACTGGTAGTAGGCCTTGCTGAAAGTTTGCGCTCCACCGGGGATGACTTTGAGCGACCTCTGCAGCCAGTTGTGCGACTCGGTATGCTTCAATTTAGGGGCGGCACCAGCGGGTGCCTGACGATACAACGAGGAGTAGTAACCTTCGTTCGCAATAGTGTTCGCGTTTAATTTAGCCATCGTAGGGTCCACCTCGAGGAGGGTAAGCACGTCGTCCAACAGGAACGTACTTTGGTTGCTCAGCTTTTGATAAACCAGCCGAATGAATTCGAGATCGCGCGGCTCATCTACCGTCCAGCGATATTTTTTTTCCGATAGGTCTTTTGGGTTCTCATAGTTGAGCACACGAAATTTTCCGGACAGCCGGACGTACGGGGTAACGTGCTCGCGTTCAGAATCCTTCTTCGCTTCACGCCACGCCGTTTCGAGGGCCGCAAACGTGAAAACCTCCGCGTCGAGGCCATCGGGATAGGTCGGACGAATGGCGTTCGACACGTAGTCGGCGCCGCTTTCCCGAAAGAAGACCACCACGTCGTCGATAACCGACGGATCAATGAGCGGACAATCGGCGGTGATGCGCACGACCCGGTCGGCGTGAAAAGCAAGCGCGGCCCGGTAGAAGCGATCGAGAACATCGCCTTCGCTTCCCCGATACACCGCAATCCCCTCCTGCCGGCAGAAGGTCTCGATCGCATCGTCCTGGGCCAGGGCGGAGGTGGCTACGACTACTTCGTTTATCTCTTTGGCCCGGCGCACGCGATTCACCACGTGCCATAGCATCGTGTGGCCGGCGATATCGAGCAGTACCTTGCCCGGCAAACGGGTGGAGCCAAGCCGCGCCTGAATGATGGCGATGGTTTTCATGAGGCCCGCTCCAGCGGCGGCGGCCACCGTGACGGATTGGTCAACTGGGCGTCGCCCACGGCCAGCTCGGCCACCTCGGCGGACGAACAGGCGAACCGTGGCTGGTTGAACGCCTCGACCAAGCTGCGTAGCTGCTGGATATCGTTCACGCCCACAATTACCGAGTCAATCTCACGAAGCTGCCGCACGAAATCGAGGCAGAGCTGCTGAGGAGTGGTCGTCCGGGCGGCGGCAATCTCTCGGAGTCGCTCCACGTGCGGTACCAGCCGAAACAGATGGGCCGGGATCTGGCGGGGGGCCATCAGCAGCAGTCCCTGCAGAAACGCGGAGCGGGAATGAATCTCGACTCGCTTATTCTTGAGACGGGCAAGCATTCCGGTACTGAGAAAATTTTGATCGAAGAGGTTGATTGGCACCTGAACTAGATCCAGATCGAACCGGTCCAGCAACGCTGCCGCCTCGTCCACCGTGTAAACCGAAACGCCCACCTTCGTAACCAACCCCTCGGACTTGAGTTTGTTCAGCCCCGCGAAAAGATGATCCGCCCGCGAACTCGAGAAATCTTCTGGCTTATGGAGAAGCAAGCCGTAAACCCGGTGGCACCCGAGACGGGTTAACGACTTCTGCAACGAAGACCGCATTTCGTCCCGTATTGCTTCTGCGGTAACCGCCTCGGCCCGCGGCGCTGTCTTCGTAACGATGTTTGCCCCGCGGGACGCTGGGCACTGACCTAGAACCGTTTCGCTATCTCCGTAACCGGGGGCCGTATCCAGCACGCGGACCCCCGCGCGAATGGCGGTTTCCAAAATGGCGGCCACGTCCGCGGGCTTAGTCTGCCCTTGGGTGTTGGAGATACCGTAAGGCATCCCAAACTGCACAGTGCCGAGGCCCAGTTTCATGACGGTCCTTCAAATCAACGGTGATAAGCCGCGCCTATTTTTTCAAGGGCCGCGACCACGTCGTCCACGTCGGACGAAGTCATTTCGGGAAAAAGCGGAAGGGTAATGACGCTCAACGCGGCCCGCTCGGCCTGCGGGCAGATCCCTTTTTGGTATCCCAGGCGCTCGTAGTAGGGATGGTGAAAGACCGGCGCATAGTGAACGTTCGCGCCGATGCCCTCGGCCCGCAACGCGCGGACAACCTCATCGCGGCTTACCGTCCACTGGTCGTCGAGGCGCACAATGTAAAGATGGTAGGCGTGGTGGACCCCGGCCCGCACGGAAAGCGGAGAGAGTCCCGGAAGGCGGCGCAGCTTCTGGCCGTACTCCCGTGCAAGGGCGTTACGCCGGTCTACATTCGCTTCGATTCGCGACAGCTGGCTCATCCCCAAGGCGCATTGCACGTCGCTCAAACGGTAATTGAAGCCCAATTCGGTCATTTCGTAGGCCGTCTGGCCCCGCTCGTGTCGTTCTCGAAACTCGGTAGTGATGCCGTGGTTGCGGAACAGGCGTGCCCGTTTCAATAGCTTATCGTCGAAACCGCTCACCATTCCCCCTTCGGCGGTGGTGATGTGCTTCACGGGATGAAAACTGAACGCGGTTAGGTCCGCCAAAGCGCCGACGTTCCCCCGCTCCGACCGTCCACCAAGCGCATGGCAACCATCAGCGAGCAGGGCAATTTTCCGGTCGCTCGCAAGCGATCTCAGGGCCGCGTAATCGCACGGCTGACCGGCAAAATCCACGGCGAGAATGGCCTTGGTCTTCGCGGTTACTTTCTTAGCTACGTCGGCAGGATCAATCAGCAGGGTGGAAGATTCGCAATCCGCGAATACGGGCTTTCCCCCCAGATAAAGAACACTGTTTGCGCTGGCGGCGAAGGTGAGCGCCGGTACCACCACCTCGTCTCCCGGCCGTACGCCAACCGCGAACATCATAGCGTGTAACGCGGCCGTCCCATTGGCCACCGCCACCGAATCACGCGCGCCCACCTGCTTCGAAAACGCCTTTTCAAATTCGCCGACTTTGGGTCCCGTCGTGAGCCAGTCGGACTTAAGGCAATCGACCACGGCGCGAATGTCATCATCGGTAATGTTCTGGCGTCCGTAAGGCAGTAGCTTACTACGCACGGCCGTTCCGCCATCGATCGCTAACGACTGCGTCACTTTTCGTTTGGGGGAGCTCACCGAGAGTTTGCGCTCTTTCTAACTTTCGACGGCACGGATTGGGTTGCCTCCCCGGGCTCGGCCAACAGATCTCGAAGCTCGGTACCGGTCAACCACCAGTCGTTGTTCTCGCTCGAATAGCTTTTTCCGGCTCCCAGTAGTGGGGCGGACCTCGGCTCGGAGCCCGACCAGCTGGGGGCCAAGGGTTCGATTACGAAGCGGTCGCCCATGTCTTTAGCTTGCGCCGCTTCGTCCTCGCCGATGAGCACTTCGTGAATTTTCTCTCCGGGCCGAATGCCGATTATTTTGGTCTTGCACTCCGGCGCCAAAGTTTTCGCGAGCTCGACCACGCTCATACTGGGGATCTTCGGAACGAAAACCTCGCCCCCGGTCATGTTGGCGAGGCAGTCGAGCACGAAGGCCACGCCTTGCTCCAACGTCAGCCAGAATCGTGACATACGCGGATCGGTAATCGTTAGCTCGCCCTGCTCACGCTGCTTTAGAAAAACTGGAATCACGCTTCCGCGGCTGGCCACGACGTTTCCGTAGCGAACGCACGCAAATCGAATCGGCTTGGCCGCGGCGTAGGCGTTGCTCTGAATGATTAACTTCTCGGCGCAGAGTTTGGTGGCGCCGTATAGGTTAATGGGATTGACCGCCTTGTCCGTGCTAAGCGCGAGTACACGCGTCACGCTGGCGTCGAGGGCGGCCTCGATGACGTTTCGCGTACCAAGGATGTTCGTGGCAATCGCCTCCATGGGATTGTACTCACAGGCGGGAACCTGCTTCAGCGCGGCGGCATGAATGACGATGTCGACTCCATTCATGGCTCGCTTCAAACGCTCGCAGTCGCGAATGTCGCCGATGAAAAACCGCATTCGCGGATCGTCGAAGCCGTCGTTTCGCATGTCGTGCTGCTTCAGCTCGTCACGGCTGAAAACGATAACCTTCTGCGGAGAGTAATCCCGTAGCAGAACTTCCGCGCATTTCTTTCCGAACGAACCGGTGCCGCCGGTGATGAGAATACTCTTGCCCTTGATCAATGCGGCTACTTTTGCCTTATCCGCTAGGGCCGTGGATGACTTGCTGGGAAAAGACCGTACGCGATCGGAAGTATTCGAAGACATCGGGCTCTCTTTTTTAAAATGGGGAAATAGTGAGGAAGGAAGAACTGACCCTTTCAGTTTATCCCCAAAACCGGGCGGTGAGAAGGGCGCCCATGACCCACAGAGCTAACGCATCGTTCCGCATGCCGGTTACGATAAGAAGACTCGAACTCAACTTATGGCTTCTACTTTTCAGGGTACCCAACGCTGGCTGTGGCTTTCCCTCGCGTTCTTTTGCGCCTTCTCTTTCCTTCGTCAGGGACGCCTCGATGTACGCATCGCCAATGGGATCAGTGACGATCATGTCGTCGTCTTCACCAACTTCTGTAAGGCACCCGAGAAGTGGCAAGGCGACGTCGTAACGGCGGTGGGCCCCTTCTTCCTGAAGAGCAGCGTGCTCAACAAGGCGGCCTGCGAGCTCGAGCGAAACTTAGGCGTCCCGGCACGGCTATTCTCCACCTTGCTCGTCTTTCTACAGAACGTCGGATTAGGACTCGCGCTGCTCCTGCTCTGCCGGTACCTGGACCCGCGACCTAAGTTCTACGCCCCCTTGGCGATGGCCACGTACCTCGCTAGTCCGTGGCTGGCCAACTTGGCGTACTACCCTTCAGTTTACTACGTTCCCTACCCCGGCCATTTCGTTCAGGTGTTTCTAGTTTTCGCCCTGGTCGCTTTCCTAAAGACAAACTTGAAGGGGTTCCTGGCGGCACTTTTCGTGGCCGCCTTCGTGCACCCCACCCAAACTTTGCAGGCGATTGCGTTTTTCTCGATCGCGTTCCTCATCACCCGGCCGCCCCGAGCCCGATTGGTGCCGTACCTCGCGGGCATCGCGGCAATTGCCGTCGTAGCGGTGGTGCCGCACTTCTTCGGAGTTCCCGCGGATCGCCTGACGAACCATGAGCTCTTGCCCACCTTGCTCATCAATCCTCACCTGGTTCCGTGGACCATGGACAGCGTCTGGGCCTTCGGCGTGCCTACCTTTATCGGTATCCTCATCACCTCGCGAATCGCCCTGAACAAACTCGAGCTTCCACCGATCTTCAGTGCCCTGTGGTGGTCGGGGCTGATCGTGACGGGGTTGTCGGGAGTTACGCAGTATGCGGGGGCCGTCTTCGGAATCCCGGAGCTACTCATGTTGTGCCCGCTGCGGGTCACCGTGCTTATCAGCACGACGTTGTTACCGATCGGTTTCCTGTACTTACTGCGACAGCTCGACGCCGCCGCGTGGCCCGTGCGAATCTCCGCCGCGACCGGCGTGCTGTTTCCCGTGTTCTCCGCGATCGGAGTTTTCTGGGGACAATGGATGGTGGTCCTGCGACAAAAGCGCGCGCTCGCCCTCTTCTCCGCCTGGTGGGCAATCTATTGGATCGCCGGACGACCGGCGCGCACGCTGGGCTTCGGCGACGCGGGAAGTTTTCTTCGCTACTTACTCGCTCCGGCCGGGAAGTTCGAAACCCTTTCCACTGTTCTGATTCTTCTGGGGGCCGCGGCGGCCATTGTTCCCGGGCGCCGCTTTTCCTTTCAGTTCCGGCTTGGCGTCGTCATTGCGATTATGGGGCTCATTCTCACCGCGAACGAGGGACGCACCACTCTCGAAGGTAAATTGCTTTGGAACTACGAGCTGCAGAAGTGGGCGCGGGAAAATACCCCGGAGAACGCTTTGTTCGTCATGAACGACCGTTCCTGGCGCGGTATCTCGGAACGACGGGTCGTGTTCGTCAACGTGGGCCCCATCAACATCAATGCTTACGACCGGCGCCGGGATCAGCAGAATCGAAACGTCCAGATTCGCGAGGCTTTCTTGCGGACCGGCGGAGTGGAATGGGAGAAGCGGAACGAGTCGCAGGTTCTATCGCTAGTGCGCGAGTTCGGCGGAACGCACGTGCTCCGGGAGGCTAGCTCGGCCCCCCTCAATCTCCCGGTCGTTTTCAAGAACGAGGGCGGGGTAATTTACGACGTGAGCGACCAAGCGCCTTGAGGAAGTTTGCCGAAGATAAGAAATCGATAGCGATTTTTTTTCACTTTGGCTAAACCCGCTGGAATGCTGAAGCTGGGGAATTTACTGCTGATTGATGACGACCCGCTGGTGCTGGAGGCCATTAAGGTCTCGCTCCACGGGTTATTGCCCGCCAGCTCCACGCTCTATGAGCTCAATGATCTCGACAGCGTGGCCGCCCTATTGGACCGCGTGCCCGTCTCGTTGATTTTGACCGACATTCACCTGGGCGAACGGGATGGTCTTTCGCGCCTGCACGAATGGAAACAAAAGACCGGCGCCGTAATCTTCGCGGTCAGCGGCGACAACCGGCCGTCGCAGGTGGCCCGTGCATTTGCCGTAGGGGCCGATGGTTTTCTCTCGAAGCCGTTTCAACCGCCCGAGCTTCGGGAGTTGCTCACCAAGCACTTTGCCCCGGCCGCCACGGCGCCGAAGGTGAGCCCGGCTCGTACGGCCCCGGCTACCCCTTGGCTCGTCGGCCAGTCCCCCGCCATTCGCCGGCTGGCGGCGCAGATCGAGCGTTTGCGCGGCAAAGACAGCCTCAACGTTTTAATTCAGGGTGAGAGCGGAACCGGTAAGGAACGAGTGGCCCGCGCGCTCGCCGAGCAAGAAGGCGACGCGAAACGCCCGTGGGTCGTTGTGAACATGGCGGCGGTACCCCCGACCCTCGTGGAGTCTGAATTGTTCGGCGTCGAAAAAGGGGCCTTCACCGACGCGAAAGTTTCCCGGCCCGGCAAGTTCGAGCTCGCCGACGGTGGAGATCTGTTTCTCGACGAGATTGGTGATCTTCCGCTCGAGGCGCAGGCCAAGATTTTGCGCATCACCCAGCAGCGCTACGTCGAGCGCCTAGGGGCCACCGGCGGAAAAACCGTAGAGGTTCGGCTAGTCTCGGCCACTCACCGCGATCTCGAAGCCGAGATCGAGGCCAAACGGTTCCGCGAAGACCTCTACTTCCGTTTGGCGGAGGTCGTGCTGTTCGTGCCCGCGTTACGCGATCGGCGCGAAGACATTCCGGACCTCGTCGCCGACTTTCTCCACCACAGCCCGCTCGGTGAAGGACGCAGTTTTTCCTCCGCCGCGATCCGCGAGCTACAGGGTTACCGCTGGCCGGGCAACGTGCGCGAGCTAGAGTCCGCGCTAAAACGTTCCCTCGCCTTTTCCGCCGACGCCCAGGTGACCCGTATCGAATGGACGCCGCACCAGCTCGAATGGAAAGGGGCCGCATCCGCTGCCACCCGTACCCTGCCGCGCGAGCTGGAAAGTACCGAGCAGAAGATCGTGTGGAACGCGTGGAAGAAAAATGGCCGCAAGGCGGATGAGGCCAGCCGCGAGCTGGGGGTTTCGAAAGCCACCTTCTACCGCCGTCTCAAAGAAGCCCGGGCCGCCATCGAAGGCGACGGCCCTACTTCGTAGCTAGCTCGCGAGCGAGCTGCTGCACGTGGGGATGACGTCCGTTAGCCCCCTTGAGCAACGCCTGCACGACCTTGGCGGAATGGCGCTTAGCTACGTCCACGAACTGGCTCTTGGCCTCGCCCGGCGGAAGTAACATGGCCTTGGCCGAGATCCGTTTAGCGACTTCGCTTCGGCAGCCTTTCAGCGCCGGTGCGGACGATGGCAAACCCGGTCGGTTCTTTTCCTCCGCTAGCTCGAGAAACGGAATCGCCACCGCAACGTTCACCCGCTTCTCGAAAAGCTCGGCCAAGCCTAGGTAGTAGGTGGGCTCCCGCGAACTGTTTTTCAGTACACGGTACGCTTGCTCCGCACAGCCAAATCCGTCGGCGGCGTGCTCGAGACAAATCTCGGCGTTGCTCCGCACGAGCTGGGCAAACAGCAGAGTGTACTCGGCGTTATCGGCGAGTAG
>JBGSST010000114.1:0-2432 GCA_041736915.1 Bdellovibrionota bacterium | reverse complement strand
GGGGCGATGTTGACCTGGCTGCTGGGCACTCTAGGCGCCGGCCGATTCACGAAAGGGCGTTCGTGATGACCCGTGTTCTACTGCTGGCCGCCGCGGTTTTCGTAAGCGCCTCGCGCGCCGAAGAGCCCGGCACCGCCGCGCATTTCGTACGCGCGTGCCTCGTTTACGCCGAGCCCTCGCTGCGCGCCACCAAGGTTTGCCAGAAACGTCCGGGCGACAAGATCAACTACAGCGATTCCGCCCCCGGTGGCTTCGTGCAAGTAGAGATGGATGACTGCGCGGGTTACGCCCCCGATACGTGCGTCGCGGGGCCCCTGGTCACCGAGAAAACCGGCGTGCGGCGCGATCCGCCGTACCGCCGTTACAAGTTCCGCATGGGGCTTTCGGCCGCGCTAGACGGCACGCTGGGCTCGGTCAGTGGCGCCTCGGAGGTTTCGCGCGGTGATGGTTACGGCCTCGCCGTTCGCTTCGACATCGCGCTCAATCAGCGGTTTTACCTTTCGGTGATCCCCACTTACCAGGTTCTGGGGCTTGGCCGCAGTCTGACCCCCGCGGGTGGCTCGCTCGTCGACCCCTCGGCCTCGGAGTTCATCCAGCGGGTGACCTACTACGGGGGCTCGCTCCTGTTCGGCGTGGTCGTGCACCGCAAGTTCTACGATGCCAACCCGATTACCGAGCCCGAGATCTCACTCGAAGGGGGCTTTCAGTACCTCATACCGCAGGCGGGCCGGCAGGTGGATTCCACGGGCAATACGATGACCTTCACGCCTATCGATCGCCCCTTGTGCCTCGTGGTGGGGCCGACGATGGACATGACCTTTTTCCGCTCTTTCTACGCGGTTATGCACGGTCAGTTCTTCTACAACATTGGCGGGGCCGAGGGCTCGCGGTTCTTCGGCGGCCGCATCGGCATTGCGTTCATGGCGGGATTATTGTAACGCCATGGCATGAATGAGTTCGAGTTAGGTAGCACCCCCTTCACCGGCCTGGAAAGTTTCCCCAATCCCGAAACGTCCCGCCGTTACAGCATCGAATTTACGTGCCCGGAATGGACGGCCGTTTGCCCGCGCAGCGGTTTTCCCGACTTCGGCACCATCCACATCAGCTACGAGCCCCGAGAGTCCTGTGTGGAATTGAAGTCGCTGAAGCTTTACATCAACAGCTACCGCGACGTCGGCATTTTCCACGAGGGGGCGGTCAATAAAATCCTCACCGACCTGGTCAAGGCGACCTCCCCCTGGAAGATGGAAGTATGGGGCGACTTTAACGTGCGGGGAAACATCAAGACGATCATCCGTGCCAATTTCGTAGCGCCGGATTATAACCAGCCAGAGTGAAAGAGATTCTCACAGGCTATAAGTCCCCCTCGAACTTACTTAATGTGCCCAATTTGTTGACCCTGGCCCGGCTGCTACTCGTACCGGTGATTGGGACGTTGCTGGCGCTGGACTCCGATCAGCCGCCGTTCGAGCAGGACTGGATGTTTCGCTATTCGCCCGGGCGGGTGGCGGGGCTAGTGCTCGCCTTTGCGGGGCTCACCGATCTTTTAGACGGGTACTACGCCCGCAAATGGGGCATCGAAAGCTTACTCGGCAAGTTCTTGGACCCTCTGGTCGACAAGCTGCTCTTACTCGTCTCGCTCGTGATGCTAATGCGCTTGGAGCGCGTCGATGCCTGGCTGGTCGTACTGCTGCTGTCGCGTGAGTTCATGATCACGGGGCTACGCGGAATCGCCGTAGGGGAGGGGATAGTCATCGCCGCCGGCACCTCGGGCAAATATAAGCTCACCTTTCAGCTCATCGGCTTGGGGCTTCTCATGTGGTACGGCAGCCTGCTCGGCATCCCGGCCCACGCCGTCGGCATCTGGATCTTGTACCTCGCGATGGTGATCTCGCTAGTGAGTGGTTACCTCTACCTGTCGGACTTCCTCATTGCGCTCGAGAAGAAGCGCAAGGCCTCGGAGATCACCAACCGATAGCGCGGTTTGGCTTAGAGCCCAAACAGATCGAGGGAGAAGCAATAAAGTCCTTCTTCTTTCGATTGGCGTACGCAGGCTTTGAACTCTTGGATGGTGCGCACGAGTAAGGTCTTCATCGCGATGAAATCGGCCGCCGAGAGCGTGACGACCGAAGAGTAGTGGAGCGACTCGTCGTCCTTGGCGTCGAGAGAGGCAATGGCCCGAATCCGCCAGTTAGTGTGGTGCTTAGCGACGAGCGGAGAATCGGCGCCTAAGTGGATGCGCTTTTTTCCCATCTTAAAGTGATTATTTTCCTGGACCACCAGGCCAGTACTCAACAAAAAGTCGAGAATGTCGGCGACGCGCTGAATGGGCAGATTCAATTTATGTGCGATGGCCTCCTTGGTACGAAACTCAGGAATGTCGACCAGTACGTGAACGGCCGCGAAGCACCAGGTGCTGTAGTAGGTGATCT
>JBGSST010000109.1:0-8718 GCA_041736915.1 Bdellovibrionota bacterium | reverse complement strand
GCGTTTCCGCGCGCGCACTCATGCCCACAATTATCATCAAGGCAATGAGTGCGGCCCTCTTCATGGCCCTTTCCCCTGCAACCTTTGCACCGGGAGCGTTGGGCTCAGGGCCCGGCGTATTCTGCGAGTGTGGTGGCTTGTCGAAAGCGCTGCCCCTCATGTTTCGCCCGTAGCCTTTACAGTCCGCCGCCTCGGGCTGACAATGGGGCCGAATCATGACTGCACGAAAACCACCCCCTCCTCCCACGAAGCATCTGACTATACGTTTCGCGGCGGGCCGGGCCCGGGAGTTACTGACCCATCCCCTTTTTTGGTTCCTTACGGCGATGGCGAACCTGTCCATCTTTGCCGGCGCCGGTATCTTGTACGGTCTCGAGAAAGAGATGAATCCGAAGCTGCCCAGTTTTCTCGACGCGGTTTGGTGGTCCGTTTCCACGATCACTACGGTGGGCTACGGCGATATCATTCCCCTCACCGCTTGGGGCAAGGTTACCGGAATGGGGCTCATGCTTTTTGGGACCGCGATTTTCGGTTCGTTTACGGCCTTGTTCGCCACCATTCTCATGAAGCCGGAAATGGATGAGGTCGAAGAGGGCGTTCACGACCTTCAGCAGCGGATGGGCCAGAATTAACCACCCTCGTTTGCTAGAATGAACGGGTGTCACGAATCACCTTTCTCTTCTTGCTCCAGATTGCTTTGAGCAGCGTCTCCAACGCGGACCTCACGTGCCTGACGCACTTCGCCGCCACCGCTCCGGACGAGGCCGATCCCGCGCCGCTCGTTTCGCGCTACTACCTCGAACTATTCAACGAGCTGGGGGGAACGCAGCTGACTCCGGACACGCTGACCAAGATAGTCGCCGCAAAAGATCCGTTCACGATTCCCGAGCAGACGGGGGCCGATACCTTCTCGCTCCAAAAACGGCTACGCGAGTTCGAAGGGCTCGTGAAAGCGAAGGGTTGGGATACCCCGCTCGTCCGAGAACGGCTGATGGCCGATTTGAACGCGAGGGCCGGAAACGTAATGGTGGTGAAGGAGCAGCAGGAAAACTCCGTCCTCAAGAACCGTAATGACTTTGCGCTTCCCAAGCACGTCGACTCGCGCACCGTCTCGTCACCCGACGGAAGGTATCTCGTTTACACGCTGAAAACCGTCGGCGAAACCGCCCAGTTAGGCATCTTCGATACGAACACCCAGACCGAAAAAAAGCTGAAGATCCCCTTCAAGTACGACTACTCCCCCTCGCTTTCGCCCGACGGGAAAGAGCTTCTTTTCCCCATGCGCGAAGAGTATTTCCGCGCTCTGCCATTCGAGAACGGCACGATTCTGACGGATAAACCGCGAGATGTGGGCCAGCCTTCCGGAGTCGCCATCCCCGGCCACCCTTACGTTCAAACCGGCAAAAGCCATGACTTCGTGTACTCGGCCACCAGCCATCGGTCCGACTCGATTCAGCGGCTGCATCTGCAGACGGGAGAGAGAACGGACTACGACATCGAAAAGTATTTTGGAAATACGACCGCCGGAAAAAAACGGGGAACCCTGGTCCATTGGAGCGTGGTGCCCGGAACCGATCGGGTAGCGCTACATTGGAAGGACGGTAACGACGGTAAGCTCAAGCTCGACATCGTCGAGGTCCCGCCGAAGGGTGAGTTGAAGCGGATCGATCAGCGCGTTTCGCCTACGTCGGTTTACGAGCAGCTCGCCTGGAGCCACGACGGTACCGTAGCGTTCATGTGGGAGGATGGCCGCAGCATGCCCGTCATGTACTATCCCGCCAAGCGAGGGGCCAACCCCAAATCGCTACCGTTTACGCTGGACGCCATAGCGTCGGGCGCGAACATCAAAGAGGTCGTGGCTAGCCCCACCGAACCATACGTTTTGGTTCGCCGCGAGCAGGATGCCGAACACTGGGCCGAAGTCGTCGATACCAAGACCTTCAAGGTGAAGGCCCGTCTCGAACTCCCTCCCCTCACCTACGGCATCTCCTTCACCGCCGACGGCACGGGGCTGCTCGTCGACGCCAACGTGGACGGCAACGGCCAGAATCATTACATCAACGTCGGCGGCCGCTTCGATGTCGGAAAATGAATCTAGTGCCGCGGGATGTTTTCCGTAAATTCTTCGAACTCCGTACGGGCCTTCATGAAGGCATTGGCCGGCCCGCTCTGAAACCCATCGGACAGTACGTACGTCCAGTGGGTGCGCTTGGCGGCGTCGCGTACCGCCGAAATTTTTATGCCCATGGCGAAGTCCACGCCATTAACTTCTGCCTGGGCCCCTTCGAGCGCTCCGTGCAAGCGGGTAAGCGTAACGATCTGGCGCGTCCACGTTGGGCCGCAGGCATCTCCCCGGCACCACCAGTCAAACGCCTTGTTCGCGTCATCGGCGAGAGCGCATAGCTTTTCGCCGGGCGCAGCCGAGCAGGTCAACGGCGCCGCCTGGGCCCCGATACAAACGAACAAAACAAACAGTGCCAACTTCTTCATGCTTACTTCCCCTCGTAAAACGTTCAGCCCCAGTTAAAACCCTGCTTAGCTAAGCCGCGCAAGGACGCCCCGAAGAAAGTGTGGCTCGAAGGCCAGGGAAACAAAAGGGCCCTCCCGCCGGAGGGCCCTTTTTCGCTTAACGCGCCAAACAGCTCAACGTATCGAGTAGCTTCCTACCCCAGAAAAAAACCTCGTACAGCTCCGCCTTCGGCGGAACGCCCGAGGTGTTGTGGAACACCACCTGGTAGCCGGCGTCGGCCATATTTGGCTCGTAGCATTCGTACAGCCCCGGAAAGGTCATCACGGTGATGCACTTCAAGGTGCTCGATACCTTGTTTCCCTTCAGCACGCGAACCTGACTGTGGTCCGGCGTGAAGTGTAGTCGGTAGTCCGTCGCAAACGACTTGCACGTGGTGCCCGGGGAGAGGCGCTCGAGGGTGACCACCTCCAGCACTTTGCGATCGGGAACCTCGAGCCCCGGGACGATCTTTAACGTTCCTTTCGCCGTGACTACTTTTCCATCTAACTTATCCGCGAGCGCGATGAGCGCGGGGTCGGTTAGCTCGAGCTCCGTGATCGAGCCGTTCTCGGCCTCCACCACGGTACCGGTGGTTTCACCGCCGATGGCCGCGATGCCCGTGTAGAGGGTTCCCGTGACCGACGTGGGATTGGCTTGGGTAATGGCCGCAATGAATAGGGCCAGCATACTTAGGGTGCGTTTCATGTTGTCTCCTTAGATTTGGCCGCCACTGGTGGGGCACGAACCGCCTGCATTAGGCACACGCTTCGCACCCCACCCGCGGTGGCCACGTTTTTTTTCCGTGAACTCGAAGTTCCTTACGGGCAGGCCGAGGGGGCCGCCTTACAGTCGATGGCTTTGAAGGGGATCGGCCCTTCGCTCCATTCGAGAATTTTTTCTTTCGACGGTTTGGCGATGAGCTCTAGCTCGCCTTCCCGCGGTACCGAAATCGCATTGGGCTCGTCCCCGCAAATCAGCTGCGCCCGAAAGCGGAGCGGCCTCACATTTTTTCCGCCGGGCAGATAACGCGCGGTCTTCCAGTGAAGGTTCCACACCCAGTAGCCCCGTAGCGGCTTTTCGTCGGGGCAGAGGAACCCTTTTTGAATCGTCGGCAGCAGGGAGATCACTTTCGAGTCGTCACGCACCACGAAGTCCGCCAGGGAGACGCCACCGTAGTTGATGGCGGTGGCCACGAGGTGCCGCTCTTCCGGCCCGCCGTCTAGCTCTTGCGTGTTGGTGCGCATGATGGAGTTGACCTTGCTGCCCAGCAGATCGAGCTCGGTGTGTTCCTTGATGCCTAAGTGGTGCCCTAGCTCGTGCACGAGCATCGAGATAGCCTGCGGAATATCGAAGGGACGCCCGTACTTCGGCACGCCGACCATGTTTACGGTGACTCCCGGATAGAGCAGATCGGTATTCACGTAGATGACGTCGCCCACGCGGTAACCAGTGCGGGCCAGCCGCACGAGCCCTTCGAGTACGAAGAAGCCAGGATGCTTATCCCCGGAGCGAAACACGATCTGGTTCTTAACGAGCCGCTCCTGAGCCAAGTTCTCGCGGATGCGCTGCAGCCAGAGGTCTTCTTCTCCCGTCAGACCGCACCCCGGAGAGGCCCGGCAAAGGTCGATGAACTTCTCCAAGTTCCAGTACGCGAACAGAATATTGTTCTCGGCAATGCCACCGCCCCCGGCCTCGTTGCCGGCGTGGGCCTGGGGCGTGAGGCCGATGAGAATAGAGAAGAGTGCGATCAGGATGTTTTTCATTGGAGTTCTCGCTTCGGAATTCTTTTAGGTTTGGCTTTGCTCACCGGAAATAGCTGCACGGCTAGCGTGTAGACGCGCTGGCGATCGCCGCTTTCGAGTAAGGCACACAGTTTGCGGCGAAACTTTTTGATCAGATCGCGGGCCTCTTCGAGGCGCGATTCATCCACCGCCATGGTCATGGCGCTAAATCCATTTAGGGGGACTTCACCGTGGTCCAGCGCGGCTTCCGCCAGCCGCAGGTTTTGGTGGTGGTACTTGCGGAGTGCGCCGGCGAGATCGGTATGGGTGCTGGCCGAAAGTGGCTTGGCGCACTGGTAAAAACCTCGCCCTCGCCGTTTCAATAGCCCCAGCTTTTCCAGCCGCTGAAAGGCTTGGCTCGCGACTTTGGGGGCGATGCCCAACCGCTCGGCGATCCACTCGGGGGTCGCGACATTTCCCGCGATATCCCCCAGCGACAAGATCGCGTAGTGGTACCAGTCGGCAATCATCCGGTAGGTTTCGATCTGCAGCTCCTGGTGGGGCAGCTCCGGTTCGGACTCCATCTTCTGCAGCGCCGATCGCCAGTCTTCGCCCAAGGCCGACATGAGAAATGCTTTGCCTTGCTCGGGAGAAAGCTCGCACCGATCGATGATGCGCAACGCCGCCTTACGACTCAACGGCCGCTTTCCCGAAAGCACCTGCGACAGGCTAGGGGCGGAAACCCCGAGCGATCGCGCGAAGGCGCGCAGCGAGTAGCTGGGATTACGCCGCGTGCGCTCGGTGAGCTCTCTCACTAGCCACATGCGGTAATCATCGATGGGGGCTCGGCTGTCCATGAGTCGATCCTAGGAGCCACCACCCCTTCGGACAACTATTCTGAACAAGAGTGTTTCAGAATGTGAAACAGCCCCGGCTGAACGAGCCTTATTCGTTTATGGCGCGTCGCGCCGGATTGAGAACTTCGAGCTTCTTCTTCTTCGAGTTTGAAACCAGCATCCGTTTCCCGTCCGGAGAAAACTGGAACCCGTAAGTTCCCTTCGGCAGATCAAATTCCGCCAAGAGTCGGCCCTGCTCCTTGTCGACGAGCTGCACTACGTAACGCGTGTGATTTTTGTCGGAGTAGGTTACCGAGATCTCGTTGTGGCCAGGCCGGTGCTGGTAGTAGGCGTTTTCGAGGGGACCCAGCTTGGGGTCCGGTGGCGGGGGCGTGAAAGAAAATTTTGGCGTGCCCTTCACCGACCCGCCTACGTGCTCGTAAAATTTATTGGCCCGCACGTATTGAACGTTCCCCTCGGGCGTGACCCGCAAGGAATTGCTGGTGCTTTCGTTGTTCGGAAACGCTTCGAACTCTTGCACGGGACGAAGATTTCCGTCGGCGAGAATATCGAACTTCACGATACGGTTGTCGAACACACCATAGTTGCGCTCGATGCGGTAAAAAATGGACTTGCCGTCGGCGGTGGCAAAAAACTCCTGCCCTTGCCCGAAAACATCGAGGTGCGGAACGTTCGTGAGGTGCTTCGGGATCTTCAAGTGCGGCTGGAGCTCTAGCAGAATTCGCTCATTCGTATTCAAGTCGAAGCGGTAAACGTACCCCCCATGAACGCCCGCGAAGAAGTAGGGGGCGTTCACCGGCTGCATCATTCGCAGCCACCCACTGCCGTCGGGAGTGCCGATCGTCTCGGCCTTCTCCCAGTTCGCGGTCCCGTTCTCGAACGGAACTTTCTTGAGCTCGTAGTTGCCCAGCGCGAAGACCAAAAATTTTCCGTCGGCGGAAAACATAGGATCGGAATGGTAACCGACTCCACCACTCTGGCTTATCGGCTCACCCGGGCCATCGAGCCGAAAAAAAGAGGTGTTCCAGCCCTTATCTGCGGGATGGCCATTGGTCATGTGCACGACCATGAGCCCCTTCCCGTCCGGCGTCACGGTGTACTGGGAATTACCGTTATTGTACGGCAACTCGAACTCCTTCCAGGTATCGTTTACCTGTGCTTCGACTTGCGTGCCCGCCGCATCGATTTTGGCGATTCGGCGATCGAGAGACGCGCGAATGCCGTTTACGTACACGTCCCCCATCCACCCTTTTTCGACGAGCAGCTTGCGGAACTCGCCCAGCCGTTTGCGCAGCGCCCCCAGATCGGCGCCGTCCTGCTCGGGCACCGCGAAAACGTCCTCCGCGTTGCGCATCTTACGCAGCGTTTCGGGTGAAAGCTTTCCGCCAAGCGTGTCGAGCAGCTCCTGGTATGTGGAAGCGGTTAGCTCAACGCCATCGGGAGCCCCGGAAGCTAGCGAAGCAAACTCACCTAGGCACCGTGGCGTAGTAGCGCGCGCCTCCGGCGAAAGCACGAGGCACGCGATGAAAAGGGTAACGGCGTAGCGCATGGGGTGATTATGACTCATCCCACTCTCTTCAGGGAGTCTCGTTCCCGGGTAAGTGCGGCATCAGATGAATGCCGGTGCGAGAGCCAAAAAGGAATGTTCTGTAATCGGGGGTAATCTGCACGGTTTCCACATCCCCCGGCGCTTCGGTCTCGAGCAATATCTTTCCCGTGTTGAGGTCGACGGTGCGCACCCAACGCTTACTCGTATTGAACGGCTCTTTGAATAGCTGCACCAAAACGTTTCCCCGAAGCTGCGACCCGGGCATCACCAGCGCCTGGGGCTCGAGACTCAATTTTTGCAAGGATCCGTCGAAGAGCAGCTGTGATTTTTCGGGGGAGGTCCATTTCTCCCATTTTTTTCCCCCCTCGATGAGTAGCTCGCCTTGCTCGGTCCACAAAATCTTGAGGTGACTGCCCGATGGTTTGGAGAGCATGACCACCGGATTGACGGCGACGCGGGACGAAAAAAAAAGTGACTTCTTCTTCAGTTCGTAAGTTTCCACAATCTCGTGGTGGACGACCGAATGTCCCAGAGTCGGATGCTTTTCGGTAACCGTTTTGTGAACCCAGATGCGATCGGAGCCGGGCACCTGACCGTAAGCGTTGAGCTTAGTTTGCGAGCCGGCCACCCGGCCATTGGTAGGGTGTTGTACCGCCTCAATTCCAATGCCGGGAATCTGGATCTCCATCGTTTTGAAAGTCGTTAGGTCCTGCCGGTAGATGGCCCCCAACGCCACATCCCGGCGGCCAAAGGCGAAACGGCCATCCGCTTCCGGGCCGTCATTCGTGCGCGATACGGCGGGGTGCCCTTTCACCTTGGCCTCTTTCCAGTCGAGGACTCCGTCTTTAAAGGGAACGGAAACGAACTGCTCGTTCTGCGTCATCAGTAGGAGATCGTTCTTCGACGCGGAAAAATTCATCTTCCCGGAAAAGGCATCGCCGCCATCTACCAGCGGTGGACTTTGAAACGGCGAAACCCTGCGGGTCTGTAAATCGATCACCCGCCCGTTTAGGTACCCCCCGTAGGAATTATCGAAGCTCACTACCCAACGCCCGCTGGGGTCGACCAAGTGGTGGTGAACTTCATCGGGCAGTGCAAAAGTAGTGCGCTGTGCCTGTTTCGTTTCCGCGGCCACGCGGGCCCCGCCAACTTTTGTCGCCGCTACTCGGGCTTCAACCAAAGCGGAAAGCCGCCGGCTCACGGACTCATCGAGCCATTCCTTCTTCTCCAGCATGCGCTTTAGCTCGGACAAGTTTTTGCGAAGGGCATCGAGATCAGTCCCCGGCTGCTCGGGGATTTCGAACGGATCGCGCCCCTTCATCTTCTCGAGCGTCTCGATCGTTAGCCTCGACCCTAAACCGTCCAGCAGCTTGAGATACGTCTGATCGATCGCCGAAAGAGGAGGCTGCTCGCTTTCGGCCAAGAAGACCAACGAGGCGCAGAAATTTCCGTGAACCGGTGTGGCGATGAGCCACGTGGCAAGGGCCAATGTGGCGTGAGCTCGGGCTGGTTTCACCATAAGAACAATCTGACCGCTTCACCTCAGGGAGTCTGGGCGCGCTGAATGAGCTCTTTCACCCGGCCCAACGATTGCCGACCGACTAGCGAATACTTTTTGCCTTCCTTGGTGCCCAGGTTGGTGAAGACCATTACCTGCGGGATGGTGTTAGTGGATTTCAAGGCCAGGGCCTGCGGAGAGTGCTGGTCGATGACCGTTAGGACCACCCCCGCGAAACCATCGGCATCATTATGCGGAATCATCGCGTCGTTCCACATGGCTTCGCACGCGTCGCATTTTTCCCCTTTGATGTAAACGAAGAGGGGTTTCTTCTCGGCGGCGGCCTTGTTGTAGGCCTCATCGTACGGCAAAACTTTCGGCGACTGGCCCGCGACTTTCTTTTCTTCCTTTACCGGCGACTCCGTCAGCCCGACGAGCGCTGGCTTATCCTCGTTCTTCAAAAACAGGACCGCCCCCGTGCTGGGTGATTTGTAAGTGCAGCCGTCCTTCGCGCACTCTTCGGCCGTCCACGCGGTGGGTTCGGCCAGAAACGATTTCACCTTTTCGACGTACGACAGGTTTTT
>JBGSST010000107.1:0-16502 GCA_041736915.1 Bdellovibrionota bacterium | reverse complement strand
GGCCCGCATCACTTCGCGCGCGTCGGCCGGAGCGCCGTCGGCGCTGTTTTCGAAGGCCAGCGTAAACGAGTCGCCCCCCACCACCACGCGCGCTTTCAGCGAGGCCGTCGGGGTGAAGAGCCTAAAGCCGTCGCCTACCTTCGTATAGTTAAGCTCCGCCAGCTTATCCGCCATCGACAGCGCGGCGTCACCGCGGAACTCGAGCTTGCGTCCCACGCCCAGGCCCGTCTTCGCGCGGAACGTGTTCACGGCGCGCACTTCCGCATCGGGCTGCCGCTTGGGAAGCCGGGCGGTATCGCCAAGCAAAGTCAGCGTGGAGCCATCGACCCGTGCGTACGGCGGATCGCCGTACACCAGCACCGGTAGCACAGCTAAAATTTCGCGCGACGCGGAGGTTTGCACGACCACGCGGGGAGTGTCCTCTTCGCCGCCGATCGAAATCCGTGACGACTCGTTCACGATGGAAAAGTTTCTTTCGAGCTCGGGCAAGAAGGAGGTCACCAGTTCACGAAACCGCGACGCCGGAAAAAGCTTGGGCCGCGTGAACAGGCTCTGCGTCTCGGCCCGCAAATCGGGCATGTCTAACGGACAAAGCGCCCCATCGGCCACGGCGGCGCCGTTGGTGAAAACCCGCTCTATTCCGGGGACCCGTTCGGCCGAGACTTCCACCGCCCCGTTTTCTCTATCCCGCACGATAATCCGGTGGCCTTTCACCTCGCGGTCCACGTTGATGGGCTGGCCGTCCAAAAAAACGTGGGCCGTTCCTTTCAGGTGCACGAGAATTTCCCAAAGCTGCCGCTCGGACAGCCGAGGGCTCGAGGTGTCCGCCACCACGCCGTCGATCGAGGCGTCGGCTTGGGACGGCACCAGCGTCGGCGCCTGGGCTTTACGGAAAGCGTGGAGAGAGCCCTTGAAAACCTTGTCCCCCACCGCGCGCTCCATCTGCAAGGCCTCATCCCGGACCGTGAAGAGGTAGCGAATCTTGGCCGACTCAGGGGGATGGGGCAGCGGCGTGCCCGTTTCCTTGGCCCGTCGCAAAGCGATGACCGAAGCCACCACGTGCTCGCACGCGTGGGTGGCCCGCCCGCAGTCGCAGTGCCAATCCTCATCCGCCGGCCACAGCTTTACCGTGGCGCTTAACGACTTGTTTGGCGAGGTGACGCTCAAAACCACCTCGGAATCGGACTCTTTTTCCACCACGAGCGCCCCCTTACGGGTCAGCTCCACGCCGAGCGACCACACTCCGGCCGGGGTCTCCTCGCGTATCTGGGTAAAAAGGTCGTCGATTTCAAGCATGACACGCTAGGATACACTTTCTCGAATGAACGGCCTCACACTTTATTCATTTCGCCGCTGTCCTTTTGCGATGCGGGTCCGGTTTACCCTCCACGAGAAGGGGATCCCCTTCTCGATTAAGGAAGAAGACTTAAAGAACTTTTCCCCGGAGCTTCGCTCGCTCCACCCCGAGGCCAAGGTTCCGGTGCTGGTTTACGCAAACCAGGTGCTCTACGAGTCGGCGATCATTACCGAATTTCTCGAAGAGGCCTTCCCCGAGCCCGCCCTGCTCCCGGCCGACCCCGGCTTAAGGGCCCAGGCCCGGCTGTGGACCTACTGGTGCAACCAAATCTTCAAACGCGACGTGGATCGGCTCAAATATGGAGAAAGCCGCTTCACCGCCGCCGAAATCGAGGGGGTGCAGGGGAGAATGCAGGGGCATCTCACGAAGCTCGAAGACCGGCTAACGGGCCACGACTGGCTCGTGGGGCAGGCCTTTAGCCTCGCCGACATCCACATTTTCCCGTTCGTAAGGCAGCTACTCCACGCCAAGCCACCCGGCTTAGCCCCCACCCCGCGTCTTTTGGCCTGGACGGAACGGGTGGGCAGTCGCCCGGCATTTCTGGAGACTTTGAAGGCTTAGCCCCCTCTTCTCGCGATTGTCTTTGGCGGTGCCCGGCGGACAAAGTACTATTTTCTGCTTATGGACATCGAACTTTCGCGCACGATCATTTGGGCGGTTTTGGGCATTGGGCTCGTCTCGCTCGAAGTGGTGACGGGCACTTTTTTTCTGCTCTTCTTCGGAATTGCGGCTTTGCTCGTCGCCGCGATTCGCGTCGCCGGCCTGGATCTGTTTTGGGCGGAGCTAGTGCTCTTCTCCGGACTAAGTGGTGCCTTGGTGTTCCTGCTGCGCGGACGACTGCGCCAGGCCATCAAACCGCATGGCCATTTCCGCGGCGATGCGGCCGAAACGATTACGCTGTCGGCGGGACTGACTCCGCGCGGACAGGGTCAAATCGAGTATCACGGTGCCCCCTGGACCGCAGTGAACAATAGCGATGTCGCTCTGCCGGCGGGAACTCGCGTACACATTGTGAAAGTAGAGGGCGTGACATTATTCGTGGCGCCCAAAGGAGACTGATATGGACTTGATGACGTATTTTGGATTGGCCTTACTGGGTTTTGTGGCCATCACACTGTTTCGCTGCATTCGCATCGTGCCCCAGCAGCACGCGTACGTGGTCGAGCGCCTGGGTAAGTACCAGGCCACGCTCCACGCGGGCATGCACATCGTCATCCCCTTCGTCGATCAGGTACGCTACCGCCACACGCTGAAAGAGTACGTGCTCGATATCCCCGAGCAGGTTTGCATCACGCGCGACAACGTGCAGGTGCACGTCGACGGCGTGGTCTTCTTCCGCGTGATGGATCCAATGAAAGCCTCTTACGGTGTCAACGACTACGAGCCCGCGCTCGTGCAGCTCGCGCAAACTACGCTGCGTTCCGAAATCGGTAAGCTCGAGCTCGATCGGTCTTTCGAAGAGCGCGAAAAGGTGAACCACGCTGTGGTCACCGCGATCGATAAGGCGTCCGATCCGTGGGGGGTCAAAATTCTCCGTTACGAGATCAAGTCCATCACCCCGCCGCAAGGCGTGTTGGCCGCGATGGAAACGCAGATGCGAGCCGAACGCGAAAAACGCGCCAAGATTTTGGAATCCGAAGGCGAGCGCGACTCGCGCATCAACCGCGCCGACGGTGAAAAGCAAGAGACCATCAAGGACTCCGAAGCGGTTCGGCAAAAGCAGATCAACGAGGCCGAAGGTGAAGCCAAGGCGATCGAAGCGGTGGCCACGGCGACGGCCGAAGGCTTGCGCCAGATTGCCGCCTCCCTTTCCACGCCCGGCGGCACCGAGGCGGCCCGCCTGCGCGTCGCGGAAGAGTATTTGAAGCAGTTCGGCGCCCTGGCCCGCACGAACAACACCCTCATCATTCCGGCCAATACCAGCGACATTGCCGGCATGGTGGCCTCGTCGATGGCGGTATTCGAACACATCAAGGACGACAGCGTTCCCGTGCGGAGTAATCCGCCGCGTAACCCGCTGAGCTCCTCGGGCCATACGGCAAAGCACGAAGACCGAACTTAGGGTCAAAAGGCCCCGACGCGCCGGAAAAGATTACGCGCTTTTCGAAGCGTCCTGCGAAACTTGAACCGGACCACTTGGCATCGCCCATGCACAATTGGTCGGCGAAGGTTATCGCAAGGAACGCATGAAACTATTCATTCCCATTTTGGCCATCGTGCTCGCACTCGGGGTGAAGTATATGCTGCGAGGCAAGATGCCTCCCAAGGAGCGGGCGATCACTTATTCGGCGGAGCCCCACGCCCCCGCTCACAAACCCGGTGTGCCGGCTAGCGCGGAAAACGACCGGTTGAGGTAGAATCTCGGCTCAACCAGGAGCCAACATGAAACTACGCATCGCCACCATGTCGTTCATCGCCTTGCTGTCGCTCGCCCCGCGGGCGATGGGCAACGAGGACATTTCCGCCCACAAAACTGAGATCCTTGCCGAGATGGATGAAAAGATCGCCAAACTGCAAGAAAATCGCACGTGCGTGTCCGCCGCCACCACCAAGGAAGCGCTGAAGGAGTGCCGCTCGAAGATGAAGGCGTGGCGTGAATCCGAGCGCAAAGAGCACCTCGAACAACGCCGCGGCAAGCTCGATCAGAAGATTCAAAAGTTGGAGAAGCAAAAAGCCGAGCTCGGCAAATAATTATCGGGGCGGGCCCGGGCCCGCCCCCACTTCGCTTACGGCTTGTCCTTCGCATCGGTCCACTCGAGCCACAACAAGCCGCGGAACTCACCAAGCGAGTAGTTCACCGCCTCGTCGCGCGGGTAAAACTTTTTTAGATCTGCCGCCACGCCGGGCGAAACCTGTTGGCCGTGGCAGCGCAAGCACACCGGCTCGATGAAGATGGGTTCCAGATAGCCCAGTCGCCCGTGCCCCAGCGGAACAAGCACGGAAGGGGGAACCTCTCCCACCGGCCCGGAGCTGAATTTTTTCAAGTAAGGCTTCGTCCACTCGGGAGCGGCGTTCAAGGGATTACGCAGCCGCGCGGCCGTTCGCCCTACCTTGTACGGCGCCGCCACCGTTGGATCGATGCGGCACCCTTTCAGAGCCTGCGCGATGTCTTCTTTCTTCAGCGCGGCCTTCAGCGATCCGCGGAAATGATCGCGCACCGCCTCGGCGGCCACGTGGGCGCGTTCAATCGCCTTTATCTCTTGCGGAGTCGCGGGCTGGTCCGCTCCTACCGCAACACCGGAAAGCAAAAGAAATAGCGGCGTATAAATTTTCACGTTTCCCTTCCGCGTGGCACGGACAGTACCGGACAAGTGGCCCGGCGAATCACGTGGCGCGTAACGCTTCCGACCCCCAGTCGGCCCTTTTGCCCGAGATGAGTCAGCATCAGAACTAGCGTGCCGTTCACATTCGCCGCCCGCTCCACGATATGGTCGGCGGTGCGCCCACCAGCGGCGATAAATTCGAGCTCGGCCTTCACCCCCGCTTCCTGCATCCGCGCCTTTAAGCCCGAGACCCGGGTTTCCGCGTCTTTCGCGTCCAGCTCCGCGGTGGGAATCGTCGCCGGGTAGGGAAACGGGACCACCGTCACCATCGGACGGTGGTGATAGAGCAGCGTGATGGGAAGTGCGAGGAACCGCGACAGCGTCGCCGCGTAAATCCATTGGCGGCCGTTGATGGTGGTGTCATCCACCGGAAACAAGATTCGTTTGTAGGGTATATCCGTTTTGCATTCCTCATTCACGGTAAGCACCGGAAGGGTCGCCTGTTGCAGTAACGACTCGGCAAAGCTGCCGAGAAAAAAACGGTCGATTCCGCTGCGCCCGTGCGTACCGAGGGCGACGACATCGCACGACTTTTCCGTAGCGCAGTCGAGCACGGTGCGGACCGCCGCCCGGGTGGACTCTTCCCCGGAGGGCATCACGTGACTTCGTAGCTTCAACGTCGACGGAGCATCGAGCGTGAGACTTTCTAATGCCGCCTTCGCCAGGCCGCGCAGATAGTCGAGGCGCGACGGAAACTCTTGGGTAGAAATTCCGGCCCCCCGGGGCGTCAACACGTTCACCGCGAGCAGCTCGGACGTTCCCGGCGTGAGCAACGGCGAAGCCGCCCGTACGGCTTGGTGAACCAGTTCGTATTCCTCGGCAAACACATCGACCGGCACGAGCAATCTTCGAAACATATCTTCTCCCGGAGTTCGTTTACCGATCGTTGTGCAACGTCGGCTCTTAGCCTTTGGCTTTTCCCGGATGCACCACCCAAACCGGGATCTCGGCTTTGCGGGCCACGCGGCGGGCGATGCCCCCCAGCACTTCCATGATGCCGGCGTCGGACTGCGAGGTCAGCGCGACTAAACCGCCCTTAAACTTCGCCACGAAACTTAGCACGGCGTCGACGGTGTAGAGAGGCCGGGCGTCGAGGGTGAACTTGGCTTTTACTTTTTGCGTCTTCAGCCGTTCCACCCACTCTTTGCCCTGCTTCGCCTTCTCCCGCTTCATCTCCCCTTCCCGCTCGTGCATCAGCCGCTCCATGCGGCTCGCCGACGGAAGATCGATGTCGCGGTAGGCTGGCGTCATGAACTCCAGATGGTGGAACAACTGGACCGTCGCGGAAGTGGCTTTCGCCAAAGTGACGACTTCGCGTAGGGCCTGTTTCGATTTATCCGAGAAGTCGGTCGGAAAAATGATGTCCGTGACCTTGGACGAAAGCTTAGTCTGCGGGTTCACCAATAAAACCGGCACCGGAGACTGCAGCAAGAGCGTCTCCGCGAAACTTCCCATGAAGAACCGCTCCACGCCTTTGCGCGCGTGTGAGCTGAGCACGATGAGGCTGGCTTTCTCTTTCTGGGCGAACTTGATTAGCGCCTCCGCCTCACTGCGCACGGACGGGCTGCGCGACAAAATCACCTCGCAGGGCTCGACCGATTCCACCCCTAAGGCGTTCATCGTGTAGGCGAGCCGTTTTTCCAGATCCTGCCGTTCGGCACGATAGCCACGGCGACTGGGGGTCGAAATCGACGGATGAAAAACGAATGGGATCGGGCTCAAAACGAACACCGGAGTTACGGTGGCGTCGAGCGCTTCGCGCATGCGCTTTACCATTTCGGCGGACTTTTTCTCTAGCGAAACGTCCTCTTGGAATACATCCACGGCCCAAATGATCTTATTCGTCATAATTCGTGTTCCTTATAATTCGTGTTCCTTTGCAAGACACCGGCCATGACCGGCGGCAAAATGAGACCGAAGTGCGAAGCCTTGGAAAAGCTAGGGCGAGAAAGCGGTGCGTTCATAAAACCCCTCCTACCGAGGAGGCATTTCACGAAGTGTGCCGCACCTTTCAGCCTAGAAGCGCGAGCCCCTCCGCCGATGGGGAGACAAACGATCCCGCGCCGCGGGACATTCTGGCGGCTATTCCGGGCTTTGCTGATTATCAATCTCTTCGTCGCTCAACTCTTCCGTTACCCAGCCGTACTCCCGCTCTTTTCGGTAGAGCGTACGGCGGTTGATGCCGAGAATTTGCGCCGCCTTGTCTTTGCGGCCGGCCGTTTTCTGCATGACCATGCGAATGAACCGCTCTTCGAGCTGGCTCAGCGTGGGGAAGTCTTTCAGGATCGCGGCAACCGCGCGGTCGGGATTTTCCCCTTCGCTATCGGGAATGTCGGCCACGTCGATGAGTTCGCCGCGGCTGAGCACGACGGCGCGCTCGACGACATTCTCGAGCTCCCGCACGTTCCCCTCCCAGCGAAGATTCACTAGCTTGGTTAAAGCCGCTTTACTGAAGCCCATCACACGGCTGCCGTCCCGGCGCAGGTTTTGCGCCGCGAACTTTTCCCGAAAGTGCTCGGCGAGGAGCGGAATGTCTTCACTGCGATCGCGCAAGGGTGGGATCACGACGGGGATTACGCTAAGGCGGTAAAACAGATCTTCGCGGAAGCGGTCTTCGCGAATGGCCGCCTTCAAATCTTTGTGCGTGGCGGCGATGACCCGCACGTCGACGTCGATGAAAACGTTATCGCCGACGGGACGAATCTTTCGCTCTTGCAGAACTCGCAAGAGCTTCGCCTGCAGCGGCGGGCTCATGTCGCCAATCTCGTCGAGGAAAAGCGTTCCGCCGTTAGCCTCTTCGATGAGCCCTTTCTTACGCATGTGCGCACCGGTGAACGAGCCCTTGGCGTGGCCGAACAGCTCGGACTCGAGCAGCGTTTCGGGAATCGCCGTGCAGTTGATGGCGATGAACGGGCGGCTGCTACGCTGGCCACTGGAATGAATGGCGCGCGCCACCATCTCTTTACCGGTTCCGCTTTCGCCCTGAATCAAGATGTTTGCCGTAGAGTCGGCCACGCGCACTACCAGGTCGAATACCCCCTGCATCGCGGCACTTTTGCCGAGCATGTCGTGCATGGTCCAGGACTTGGAAACCTGGCGTCTGAGCAGCTGGTTGTCTTTCGTTAGCTGACGGCGCTCCATTGCCCGCGATAACACCACGCTGAGCTCGGCCAGCTTGAAGGGCTTTACGATGTAATGGTGGGCACCCTTTTGCATCGCTTCGATCGCGGTGTCGATGTTGGCGAAAGCGGTGGCGAGGATGACCGGCAAATCGGGCCGCTCGGCTTTGAGCGCCGCGAGAAATTCCATGCCGTCGAGCTGGGCCATCTTGATGTCGGAGATGACGAGGTCGACCCCTTGGCGCGTCCCTTCTTCGAGGGCCCCACCGGGCCGGAGCGCCTTCAAGGCTTCGACGGCCGAGGGGAACGCCGTCACGACGTAGCCTTCTTGAGTAAGAAACTCCCTCAATAAGCTGCGAAGCTCCCGATCATCGTCCGCTACGACGACGTGACCCTTTTTATCTCCGGACATACTAACCTCCGTTGAAAGCCACCCCTGTTGTGCGCACGAGACAAATAGTCTCGCCGCACTGGCCGTTTAGTCCCATAATTCTAAGTGGACAGAGCCTACGCTTGCCCCCGAGGGTGGGCAATACCCACCGTAGGGCTACATCAGCTCGGCCAACATATCCTTCAGGCCCGCCAGGGAAAAAGGCTTGGTCAGACAATGGGCCGCCCCCAGGCGAAGTGCGGCCTGGGCCTCGTCACCATGACTTCCCTCACCCGTAAACAACACCACGGGCAACTGGGGATAATCCCTCTTAATTGCTGACAAAAGCTGTAGGCCATCCATGGGCTCCATGCGCAAATGCGCGATGACCGCCCCCGGAAAACCGGTGGGACTTTGGGACAACGCCGCGAGCGCCGCGGCCCCCGAAGTGAAGGCCTGCACTCGGAATCCCTGCGAGCGCAGAAAGTCTCCCAATAGGGAAACCATCATCAGCTCGTCGTCTACGATGAATATTCGGTTTTGTTTTTGGGCTGACACGTGACTGCCGAAAATAGCAGAATTCATGCCAGGGGCATTTACTCCCCGGGAGGCTCGTGGCGCCGGACTTGCAGATGTAGGAGAATGTGAGCGCCATGAAGCATCTACTATCCGAGACGACTTTTGCGGAGTTACTCAACGCCGCCCCCGACGCCATGGTCATCGTGGGCACCGACGGGAAGATCGTTTTGTTCAACTCCCAGGCGGAGAAATGTTTTGGGTACACGCGCGAAGAGCTGGACGGACAGGCGATCGAAAAGCTACTCCCGGAGCGATATCGCGGCACCCACACCGGACAGCGGAATGGATTTTTTGCCTCTCCGCATGTGCGGCCCATGGGGGCGGGGCTCGACCTGTATGGACTGCGCAAGGATGGCACCGAATTCCCCCTTGAGATTTCCCTGAGCCCCCTGCGGACCGACGGCGGCTTACTGGTGATGGCGGCCATCCGCGACGTTTCCGAACGCAAACAGTTCGAGCGCGAGCTGAATAAAGCCCGTGAGGAAGCCCTGCTGGCCAAAGAGACCGCGGATAGGGCCAACCGCGCAAAGAGCGAGTTTCTCGCCAACATGAGCCACGAAATTCGCACTCCCCTTGCCGGAATCGTCGGCTACGTGGAGATGCTGTCGAACTATTGCAAGAACGACGAAGAGAGAAAAGATTTCGCCGCGAAGATCCGGCGCAACACCGAGAATCTCACCGAGCTCATCAACGATATTCTCGACCTCTCCAAGGTCGAAGCCGGCGCCTTGAAGATCGAACACCTCTCCTTTGCTCCGCTGTCGGAGATGGACAATGCCATTTCCCTTTTGGAGGGGCAGGCGCGCGATAAGGGAATCGTTTTGGAGACGCGGGTGGAAAAGCCGTTTCCCGCCCGGATCGTGTCCGACGCCAAACGCTGCGGCCAGGTGCTCATCAACGTGATCTCCAACGCCATCAAGTTTACCGACGCGGGCTCCGTCGTGGTCAGTGCCCGATCGCGCACCGAGGCGGATGGAAAGCTGCTGCTCACTTTTGAAGTCAAGGACACGGGCTGCGGCATTTCTGCGGAAGCCCAGACCCATCTCTTTCAACCCTTCATGCAGGCGGACACATCGACGACTCGCAAGTACGGAGGCACCGGTCTGGGGCTGGCGCTCTCGCGCCGTTTGGCCCGCGCGCTCGGCGGAGATCTGACGCTGACCGCGAGTACGCCCGGGCAAGGCAGTACGTTCACCTTTACCCTGCGGTCCGATCGTCCGGATGCTGCGGCCGAGCCCGCCCCTACCGGCAAGCCGGCGACCTGGTCCGCGTGCAAGACTCGGCTGGATGGCTTGCACCTTCTCGTCGTGGAGGACAATCCGGATAACGAGCAGATCATCGTTAAGTTCATCACGCACGCCGGGGCCACGGTGGAGGTAGTGCACAACGGGGCGGAGGCGGTGGCCTTTGCCAACTCCGAGCCCTACGATCTCATCTTGATGGATCTGCAGATGCCGGTGATGGATGGGTACGAAGCCACGGCCAAGCTGCGGCGCGAAGGCTGCGTGGTTCCCATCGTCGCGGTGACCGCTCACGCGATGATCGATGAGAAAGAGAAATGCATGAAGGGCGGTTTTTCCGGCTTCCTCACCAAGCCCATTGCCGCGACCGAGCTCATCGAAACGATTCGCACCCTGACCGACGCCGCCAAAAAGCGCTAGCTAGGAGCCCCCGTGAAAAAGATGCCGCAAGTTCGTGCCTTCATGACCCCCGTGCCCCAAACGGTCGACCGCAAAACGCCACTCACGCAGGTGAGCGAGCTGATGCGAAAGATGCAGATTCGCCACATCCCCGTGAAGGGCGAAAACGGAATCGAAGGGTTCGTCAGCGAAAAGATGGTGCGCGAAGCCCTGGCCGATCGTTTCGGCTCGGTGCTGACGGCCGAAGAGATCATGATCCGCGAGCCCTACGTGGTTGCGCCGGAAACGGAGCTAGACGAGATCGTGGCGGTCATGGCGGAAGAAAAATACGGCTGCGCGCTGGTGGAAGACCGGGAGGGAAAGCTCTTGGGAATCTTTACGACGGTGGACGCGTGCCGCGCCCTACGCCAGATACTCGAAGACCACTACCCGACCGCCTGATTACTTCGACAGGCCAGAGGCGATGGCGGCCACGGCCTCGTCCGGCGTGAGCGCGATGATCTTGAACATCGATTGCAGACGGGCCTGCTTGCCGTCGTCCAAAAAGTCAGCCTTGTTGGTCGTGATGAAGATCTCGCGACCGGAGATCTGGTGCTGAATCAGATGCGCGACGTCGTTGATCTCGCTCATGCTCAGCTTTTTGGGGTCGCGGTGCACGAACAGTACGCCGGCGATCTGCGAAAAGAGATTGCTGGCGGACGAGCGTTTTTCCCACGGCTGCGGACGGCGCTGCACCTTGCCGGAGTTCTTCTCGGCCTGCGCGTCGAAGATCTCTACCTTGCCCTCATTCTGCCACTGCTTGAGCTTGTGAAAGGCGTCAGACATCGAAATCTCCCGCATACAGCTCTCGTCCAACGTCACCCTATAAACCACTTGGTCTCCTCTTCGTTTCGAACAACTTTACGCTGTTTGAGGCTAACAAGCCAGAGCGGCCTTACTCAACGAGTCGAACGGACCGCTATCTTGCGCCACGCGTAGTAGAGCGGAAAACCGAGCAAAATGCTGCCGAGGCTCAAGAAAGCGGTTCGGGGAGTTTCGATGGCCGCCCCGATGAGCTGCGCCGCACTGACCACCGTGAAAAGAATCGGGGTAAACGGGTAGAGTGGCACCCGAAACACCGGAACGTATCCGGGACGGCGGCGGAACACGAAGATGGGTAAAATGATCAGCGCCCCCAAACACGCCAAGCCGTAGCTCGTAAAGTCGAGGATTTCGCCGAAGGTGCCCGACCACAACAGCACTAGCGCAATCGCCCCCTGCGCGAGGGTGGCCACTACCGGCACTCCGTTCGATGGATTGAGCCGCCCCAAGAGCCGCGGGCAAAGGCCATCTAGCGCCAGCGCATGCACGATGCGGGGTCCGGTGAGAATGTAAGCGCTGAGCGATGCCAGCACGCCCAAGACCACGGCCGCACCAAACACCCGGCCCACCGCGGGGCCAAGTAGGCGAGTGATCGCTAGCTCGGCCAAACGGCCCATGTCGGCGTCACTCAACGCGGCCATCTCTGGCGCGGTGAACGCCATGACGTAAACGACATTCATGATGAGGTACAGGGCAGTCACGCTGCCGGCGCCCCAGACGAGAGCCTTGGGCATGTCGCGCTTCACATCGCGCATTTCGCTAGCGAGGTAAATGGCGCCGTTCCAGCCGGTATAGGCGTACATTACCAGCACCAGCCCCGACGCCAGGGCGGTAAGCGAAACGCTGGTGACGGAAACGCCCGCCCCGCCCGCGACGGACTGGGTGCCGGTTCCCGCCACGAGCGCCAGCCCCGCAAAGCCGAGCAAGGTGCCCAGTTTAAAAATGGTGGTGAAGCTTTGAACCCACGCGCTTTCCTTGTGGCCCAAGGAATGAAGCAACGTGAACAGCACGATTAGCCCCGAGCCAAGTAACGGAGGAAACGCCCGGGCGTACTCGCCCCCCATCACGTTGAAGCCCAGCGAATCTAAACCGCCGCCGATAAAGGCGGCCGCCGTATAAGACACGAGCGCAATCGGCGCCGCAAAACCTAGCACCACCATGGCCCAGCCGAACACGAAGCCTAGAGGCCGGCCGAAAGCTTCCACGACGTAGGCGTAGTCACCGCCGGGCCGTTGAATCGTGCTGCCGAGCTCCGCCAGGGTCAGGGCTCCGCATAGCGCGAGCACTCCCCCCAGAAACCACAGCAGAAAAAGCGCCGGGTAGCTTTGCGTGATCTTCACGATGGGGCCGGAATTGGTAAGAATTCCCGAACCGACCATGCTGGCCACGACGACGAACCAGCCGGTCCAGAAACCAAATTTTCCGTTCATGGTCATATCCGTTCGTGTATCACGAGGCAGTCTTCGGCTTTGAGCCGGGCGCGTACGTAGCGGTCGACCATGGATTTATCCGTTTTCGAAGGGGTTCCCTTCCAGCGCACGATCGATACCATGGCGGGTGCCCCGGTTTTTCCTTTCGACCACGCGGGCATTCGCCCCAGGGATAGCCCTTCCACTTTGGGAGCCAACGCCTGCATCTCGGGACCCAAATCTCCTACCAGCTGTTCGGCTTGCCGAAATTTGAGCACTTCGTTCTCGAGTAAACGGATCTGATCGTCTTTGGACTTAAGCGCATTGCGGTCGTCGGCGTAAAAGCGTTCCATCAGCTCTGATTTTAGGGAATCACGAAGGCGCGACTCCACGTCGCGCATGGACTCGTTGCCGGCCGCGTTCAAGGTGAGCACCGTCCCGGCGAGACCGTAGGCCGCCAGCTTGCCGCGCAAGCCTTCGGCTTCCTCATCCGGCAGAGGATTTCCGATAAGGGTTAGATCAATGAGATTCCCTTCCGTACGATGCACCAAACGTCTTTCTAGAATTTTTGTCTGGGGAAAGACGAAGACTTCGCTGAGGTAGCGGTTTGCTTTCGAACGGAACACCGCTTCGTTCACGGCGTAGTAGGCGGTGTACACGCTGGGCACCGCCACGAGAATGGCGAAGAGCCCCATGTACAGGCTCACCCGGCGCTCGGTGCGCAAATCCACGAACTCGTGTTTACGAAACTGCAACGTGCGTACGGCCACGAAGGTCGCCAGACAAATGAAAATCGAATTGATGATGTAAAGGTAAAGCGCCCCCACGACGAAGCTAGGATTCCCCTTGGCGATTCCGTAACCGGCCGTGCACAGCGGTGGCATCAGGGCCGTCGCGATGGCTACGCCAGAGATAGCGTTGAGGGACCGCTCACGCCTCGAGGCGGCAATGATGCCCGTGGCGCCGCCGCAGATGGCAATGAGCACGTCGTAGATCGTGGGGCGGGTGCGCGCGAGCAGCTCGGCCTGGGCCTCGCCCAGCGGCGAGATGAGGAAATACAGGGTGGAAGCACTTATGCCCACGAAGGTGGCCAGCAAGAGATTTTTGATCGCCCGCTTGAGTAGCTCGAAGTGGTTTACCCCCAGGGCGAAACCCGCGGCCACGATTGGCCCCATCAGCGGCGAGATGAGCATGGCGCCTATGATGACCGCCGTGGAGTTCACGTTCAGCCCGATGGAGGCGATGAGGATGGCGAAGAAGAGGGTCCAGACTCCGGCGCCCCGGAAGTCCGCAGAGCGCTCGATCGCCTCGATGGTGCCCGGCTCGTCCAAATCATTTCGCAGATTGAAGAGTGGGCGGACTTGCTCCTGCCATATCTGCTTAATGGTTATGGTCGCGCGCAACAGCGGCCTGGGAATCTGCATGCGTCCTCTTTTCGTGTAAAAGGGTAGGTTACTGCCGGCCGGGCTGCGCTACAATCCCCGCGTGGCGCCTAATTTAATTCTCATCTTTTTATGTTTAGGGCTGGGCATGGCTTTGCGAAAAACCGGCAAGTTTCCGGCGGCCACTCCGGCGGTGCTCAATCAGCTGGTGATCTGGGTGGCCTACCCCGCGCTAGTCCTCGTGCAAATTCCGGCGCTGCTGGGCAGCCTCGCCTGGTCGTGGGAGTTAGCCATCCCCATCTCGATGGCGTGGCTGCTCTTTGGCGTCGCGTTTTTGGTTTTTCACTTGGGGGTCGGGGCCTTTCCGTGGGGCAAAAGCACGGCGGGCGCACTCGTGCTGACGGCCGGCTTGAGTAACACCTCGTTCGTGGGGTTTCCGCTGCTCGAAGCTTTGCTTGGGCCCGACGCCGTTCGCGTGGGAATTTTAGTCGACCAGCCGGGAAGTTTTCTGGCGCTCTCGACCGTAGGTTTACTCTACGCCACCGCGTACAGCCCGCGCGGAGTAAAACGCCCATCGGCCCGCGCGACCGCGAAAAAGATATTGCTCTTCCCTCCCTTTGCCGCGCTCTTACTCGCCATCGGGTGGTGGCTTATGGGAACGCCGGGGGCCGCGGTAGCCACGACCGTAATGGATAAGCTCGCCGTTACGCTCGTGCCGTTAGCACTAACCGCGGTGGGCTTTCAGCTGAAGCTATCGCCCGAGGTGCTACGCCGAAAATGGAAGCCGCTAGCGGCGGGGCTCTCTTTCAAGCTAGTGCTAGCGCCGTTGTTGTTCACCGCGCTCTACGTCGGTCTGCTCGGCTCCACCACGTTTTCCACCAAGGTAACGCTGCTGGAATCGGCGATGGCCCCCATGATCACCGGCGCCATCGTGGCCGAAGACCTGGGCTTCGACCCCGAGCTAGCCAACCTCATGCTCGGGCTAGGCATTCCCCTATCCCTCTTCACGGTCTGGCTCTGGACCCACGCCTGGACCTTCTAATTTCCCAAAAGGGGCCAACCCCCTTTCGGGAATTTCTTCCTAAAAGGGGGTTGGCCCCTTTCGGGAAGGTGTATTCGGGTGGTCTGCTAGGGAGTTTGTAGGGCGGTTGTCGAGGGAGTGCGCGAAATGTGGTTTCCGCTGACGAAGCGCCTAGTTCCGCGAGGTGCGGGGCCAACCGCCCTCGTCCCCCTGACTGTCCTCCGCACAGATACACCCCGCCGGTGCCGCGTTACGGCACTGGGACCACTCCTTGCACTATACGAGGACACCGAAGCTACGGGTTCGGGCGTGTTCTGTTAGTGGGGGATTGCAAAATGGCTTTCAAAAAATCTTTGTGGCTCGTGCTGATGCAGCTTTACCTTATCGGCGGGTCGGTGCCGGCCATGGCGGAAACCGGACTACCGGATCCCGATCCAAAATCCGGCCCCACCGGCCCCTGTAATTTGAGTCTCGCGCAAATCGCCGCCCTTCGGCAGCCGAGCACCGCCCTGATGAATCCCGCGCAGACTGCCGACCGGGTCATGAGCTACCTCAAAGAAAAGTTTGGCGATATCGATACCGAAGAAGGCCGCGAGGCCGTGTTGGACGGAATCGGCGAACGGCTCAAGGTGCAGCTGCGGCCCGGTGCCGCCACGCTGGGTAAGGTCACGTTGGGCACGCTCGGACAGCAGGGGCCCAAGACCAAAGAGTTCATAAATAATCTGACCAGTCTGCAGGCGGAAATCGGGGCAATCACGCCAAAGGGGGCGTCGGAGGGCTGGGTAACCGGACTTGCGCGCCGCACACCGATTTTGGGTGGCATGATCAGTAAGAAGCTCAATCTCGCGGAGACGGGAACCGACTCCATCACGCGGGCGAGACAAAAAGTAGACGAGGTCATCGCGCAAGGGTTGGAAGCGCGTAAGGATCACCGGGCCGACCAGATAGCGGCCACGCAGGAGCTGTCCGCGTTGGGGCAAAAAATTGAATCGGTAGTGGCCTTCCGTACTCAAGTTGAACGCGAGCTTGCAGAGTTGCCGCCCGGCTCCGGTGAGTGGGCCTTCATCAGTCAGGTGGTCGGCAGACTCCAAGACGTCGAAGAGAATTTGAGATCGCAGTCGATCGTACTGGCCAAAGGAATCAAGCGCTCGACGATCGTGCAAACGACCGTAACCGAAGGCATCTCTACTTTGCGCAATGTGACCTCCGTGCATCTGCTCGATCTGGAATCGGCATTGTCCGCGCAGGCCGGGGCTTCCGTCGCGGCTAAGATGCAGCAGGTGGCGGCCAGCGTGAAGGCGGCCTCCGAAAAAGCGAACCTCATCGTTTCGGAGACCGTGCTCGATACCACGCGCAAGGGAATCGAAATGCAAAAGAACGGCGCGCTGGACCCCAAGGCAGTCACGCAGGCCGATACGAATCTGGAACTCGCCCGCGGCGA
>JBGSST010000059.1:0-2792 GCA_041736915.1 Bdellovibrionota bacterium | reverse complement strand
AGTTGCATTCGGGGCGCAACGTGGTTCGACGAGATGGCTTCGTCGCTTCGCTCCTCGCCAAGACGGAAAATGCAAAAAGGGAGGGACTCCTTTTTTGTATGTGCTGGCGTCGCCGGATTATTCGGACGTCGAAAGGCGGATGGCTCGTCCGGGCGCGACGGGCCCACCCAGTCGGCCACCGTCGTGGGTGTTGCGCGGTGCGGGCGGGGCATTCGTTTGGGCTCATAACCGCAGGTTATGTAGGCCAGTCTGGTGGGTCAGGCGGTGGTGGACTGAGCAGAGCGTGATGAGGTTGGTGGGGATGTCCTGCCCTCCATGTGAGCGCGGCTTTACGTGGTGATGCTCTACCCAGGCTTTTGAATCACAGCGTGAGCCATCGGGCAGCAACGCTCTACACTTTCCTTCATCACGTTGGTTCACCTCGTGCTTCACGCGGGCCGGGCGGTGTCCTGAGGAAGGCGGTTTTACTGCCTTGGGCACCTTGGCCGTCACCCGCTTGGCTCTTTGTACGGGGTCTTTGTGTTTCAAGAAAAAATCGGTCAGCTCGGTTAAAGTAGACTCAAGACTCTTCTCCGGCCCCACTATTTCACCGACGCGCTTGAGCTTCAGTTCCAGATCTTTTGAAATGCCTACTTTCAATTCCGAGCGGTCCGCCGATACGACTTTGATTTTCTCACGCGGCATGGCCTTTGGATTCACGGCGCAGACTTCCCTTTCCAATTCACGCTGAGGAAGGTGGGCGGCTTTTTCGATCCAGGCGCTCGCGGTTTCCTTCGTGATGACCGGCACTACCCGCCGCGCTTGGCTCAGAGAAATCACGCCTTGCTCGATGGCCATTTTCAGTTCCGGAACTTCTTCCGACTTCTTAGCGACTTTAGAAAAGTAACAGGCTTGAGCTTCGCTTAGATTCAACGCCGAGGTGCAGTAAACGAAAAGGTTCGGATAACCCAACTGGAAGAACCCGTGGTTCTTAAGCAGCGACGTTAGCACGTCGAGTAGCGCCGACTCAGATTCCCGATAAGTTTTAGAAAGGGCCAACGCTTTTTCATGAAGCACTTCGATATTCATGAAAAAGATTTACCACGCTGTTTTTCCGTCGATTCCACGGCCTCGCCATTCGACGGAAAAGCGCCGAACCAAAACTTCGACGACCTTCCTCAGGAAAGTTAAACGACGGGCAGGGCAAAGTGGTTAAACCGCAAATCTAAACCCGCGCCACCATCGCACGCCAAATCGCCCCGGTAACTCGTCAATCAAATTCAAAACAATTGTGGGGAGCGTCCCTCCCCACTCGCACTCCTCGATAGATCGGACACCCGATCTCAAGTTGAAGACGGAAAGGGATCGCCACCCCAGTCGAAGCCACGTACGCGAAACACCACCGCCTCCCGCCAACACCGACTCCCCCCCCCTTTACCAACTAAGCGAGCGTGCAAAAAGGGAGGGACTCCTTTTTTGTATGTGGTTCGACGAGATGGCTTCGTCGCTTCGCTCCTCGCCATGACAGGACATGCGCTAAGGAAGCCGCAGTTCGATCAGCGGATCCCCCAGCAGCGTCCACGATCCCACTACCTCGGCGGTGCCGGCCGAGATGCCGCCCTGCCATTTGGCGAGGCGGAATGCTTCGCCCAACCGAACCGTCCGCTGGCTCGTGAGAATCTGGAAAATTGCCGTCTGAAACGGATACTGAAGATCCGGCGGGGTAAGCGAAGTCGAAGCCCACACCGCGATGGCGCCGCCCGCGGGATTAAACAGCAGCTTATCGGCCAGGCTATGAACCGTTGAGTCCGGATCGTAAAAGTAAGCGTTCAGGCAATTCATCGCCATCACGAGCGGGTAAGTCCCATTCGTTAAACTTGCGGCATCCCCATTGTGAAAAATCTCGCCGCTCGCCCAGCGGTCTTCCGCCCCGTGCCCCACGTAATGCACGAAGCTCGCGCCACTCTTAAAGCCCGCCAGGATGCGATCCCGAAAGGTTGGATCGTCGAGCTGATTGCGATCGATCCATTCCGGATTCAGCGCGGGCGTACCCCCTTGCAAAAGCTCCATCAGCCGTTTGCTTTCCGGGGCAAACTGCTCGCCGCCAAACTGATCCCGATCGGAAACGACAATCACGCGCTTCGCCGGCTCGCCCGTAGGGCGGGCGCTACCGTCTTCGTAAGCCAGCACCTTGGCTACGTAGGCCTCTAAACTTTTCAACGTCGGCGCCGGAATTCTACCCACCGCCAACGACGGCACCAGCGCCGCCTCGTCGAACGACACGAACCACGAATCATTTCCGAAATCGATGTACTGCCCGCGGCCCAACGCGATGGGCAGAGTGACGAACGCCGGGTTCTTCAACTCATTCGCGGCGTCCCAGCTGCCATCGCCCACGAGCACCACGTGCCGCAGGGCAGGCGTGGTCCACGTCGAAGTCGCAAGACGAAGAAACTCTTTCACGGCCCGCCGGCCAGGCATCCCTTGTCCCACCTCGGCGTAAATATCTTCGGCGTCGATCCACGCGGTCGAAAGCCCCTGGCGATTGCGCAACCTCACCAGCGGCTCTACCGCCGCCCGGTAAAATCGGGGGCCCAGGTAGATCGCTTCGTATGGACGATCCAAAATACGGCGCCCGCTCGTAAGCCCCACCAATCGGGGGGCCGGTAACTCCCCTTCCCGCACCGCCGCAAGCCGTCTTCCCTCTCCCGGTAACTTTTCCGGAGGTTGGAAGCGGTACCACGACTCAGCCCCCTCTTTATCGAGCACGGCCCCGTCGAGGCGATGCACGCCGTTGGGCACGGAAACGTCGT
>JBGSST010000413.1:0-9671 GCA_041736915.1 Bdellovibrionota bacterium | reverse complement strand
GGGATATCGGAGATACCGAATACAGGCGCAGTGCCGGGTAGGCTGAGTGTCCGCGGCGCGGTGATGGAGAGCGAGGCGTACCGGCTCGAGATCGATCCGTTGAGCGGAGCCCCTGCGGCACCGACCACCACCGCCAACCCCGGCGTCGCCGGTAGCGACATGGGCATGGAAGCCGCGTGGGACATGGTCAACGATTGCGGCGGAGTAGTGGTGGCGGTGGTGGACACCGGCATCAACTACACGCACGAAGATTTGGAAGACAATCTGTGGGACGGCGGTAGTGCTTATCCCCATCACGGTTACGATTTCGTCGGCGATACGAACGACCCGATGGACACGAATGGCCACGGTACGCACGTGGCGGGTACCATTGGCGCTGCGGGCGATAACTCGCTAGGCGGCACGGGCGTTTGCTGGAAAGTGAAACTGATGGCGATACGCGTGCTGGATGCGTCGGGCAGTGGTTCCACCGCGAGTGTCGTGGAAGGTATCGACTTTGCGGTCGAGCACGGGGCCAAGGTGATCAACTTGAGCTTGGGCGGTGGCGCCAATGATCCCGCACTTCGTGCGGCAATCCAAAACGCCGCAAGCCGCGGAGTTTCGGTGATCGCGGCGGCGGGTAACGATGGCTCCGACAACGATGGCAGCGGCGGAGCTACCTATCCGTGCAACTACAACGAGCCAAATCTAGTTTGCGTGGCGGCGCTCGACCAGGCCAACGGGCTTGCGGACTTTTCGAACTTCGGTGCCACGAGCGTACACGTCGGCGCACCCGGCGTGAATATCGTAAGCCCCTGGACCGGGGAGGTGGCCAAGACGGACGAGCCCTTCACGCTGCCTACGGCGACGAGTGGCTGGAATTTTTCGCAGGCCGGTCTGGGCTGGGGCTTCAAGCAGAAGTTCTTTGGCCTGAGCCCGTACCAGATCATGGCGAACCCGCCGACCTGGGATTTCTCGTCGAAACGCTACAGCGCCAACAGTGACGACCTCACCTATAAAGAGTTCGACCTCACCGGTGGTGACGCAATCACGATCAGCTTCTATGCGGCTTACCAGCTGCAGACGAACAACGACAAGGTGACGGTGCTTTGCAACCCCAACGGCGGCGATCCGCTGGGAGCCGGTTCCGTCGTCCTCGACACGCTCACGGGCAGCACCGGCGGCGCCGCGTTTTATAACGAGTACGACCTAAAGGCCTGCCGCAGCGCCAACGCGAGCTTCGGCTACCGCCTGACGTCCGACGGCAGCAATCAGAATTTCGGCGCGGCCGTGCTGCTCTTTTCGGTGAACCGCCTTACCGTGAACCCGGTCACCTACAACGTGATCAAGGGCACCTCGATGGCGGCCCCGCACGTGGCGGGGCTGGCGGCCTTGCTGTTCGCGTACAACCCAAACTTCAACGCGGTCGATGTCGCCGCTTCGATAAAAAACGGCGGCACGCCGGTGCCTTCTCTGGCGGGAAAGACGTCGACCGGCAAAGCGGTTCACGCCGTCAAGGCGCTGACCCATATTGCTCTGCCGTCGGGGCTTACCGTCTCCAAGTAACGCCGCCCGTTTCGTCCTGGGTAGCTTGTGATAGATTTCCTCTACATCCGGGGGAATTCAATGACACAGCGAATTGTTTTCGTGGTCGCCACGCTACTACTCACACCGGCGCTTTGGGCCGAGCCGGTCTGCCAGATCACCAATAACGTGATCGAAACGGTCGAAAGTTGCATTCCGGGGGCGAAGGCCAAGGCGATCGCGGGCCCCATCTTCGGCGATACCAAGCGCAAGTATTTCGACGTTTCGTTTCCGCAGCCGGTGGACCACAACGATCCGGCCGCCGGCACATTTACCCAGAGGGTCATTCTCGCCCATCGTGGATACAAAGAGCCGATGGTGCTGCAGACCTCTGGCTACTCCATTTTCAACGTAGCGCCCGCGGCCATTACCACGCGCTTCGACACGAATCAGATTCAGGTGGAGCATCGGTTCTTTCGCAACTCCACGCCGGCGAATCCGGACTGGTCGAAGCTCGATATCAAGCAATCGGCCGACGATTTTCATCGCATCACGACGGCGTTCCGCAAGCTCTACCCCGTACGTTGGGTGAACACGGGGGCCAGTAAGGGCGGCATGACCTCCGTCTATCACCGGTATTTTTACCCGCAAGATCTCGAAGGCACGGTGGCCGACGTGGCCCCGCTTTCCTTCAGCAACGAGGACGAGCGCTACGTCGATTTCATCTACTCGGTGGGCGGCGAAGACTGGGCCGGCTGCCGCGCCCAGCTTCAAGCGTTGCAGGAGCATCTGCTTAAAAATCGCGAGAAGTTCCAGGGCAAGGTGGACGGGTCGTACACTTTTCTGGGTAGCAAAGACCTTGCGTTCGAACACGCGGTGCAGGAGCTAACCTTTTACTTCTGGCAGTACGGCAATCCGAAAGACGCGGCCGCGGGCTGCGACGCCGTTCCGTCGCCCGACGACTCCGGTGAAAAAGGTTTCGCCTTCTTCAACCGCCACAATCCCATGCCGCGTAACTACGGCGACGAGGGATTGAAAGAGTTCATTCCGTACTACTACCAGGCCGCGTCCGAGCTTGGCTCGCCCACGCTGGGACGGGCGGGGCTCGACGGCCTTCTCAAGTACACCTTCTCGGTGGACCAGTACGCTCCGAAAGGGGTGACCTACAGCTACTCCAACGCCAGCATGATTGACGTTGGCGAATGGGTTCGCGAGAAGGGCGAGCGCATGATGTTCGTTTACGGGGAGCTAGACCCCTGGACGGCCGGGATGTTCCCCCAAAAGGTCGCCGACGATTGCCACTGGTATACGGTCGACGGAGGGAACCACGGGGCGAACTTCACTAAGCTGGAAGCCTCCGTGAAGAAAGACGCCACGGACGTTCTGGCGCGCTGGCTCGGCAAGAAACCTACGCTCGAGCGCGGAGAAGAGACCGGCCCCTCGCTGGAAGACCTCGACTTCGTGACCCGTGGCGGAACTCTTTAAGTAGTAATCATGCAAAGCGCAGTACGTTTTTTGTTGGCGGTCTGTTTCGGGCTTGTGGCGGTTCAGGCGCCGGCCACTCCGAATGCGGAGCCCGTACGCGAGTGGACCTTCTTTTTCTACTCGGGCGGCGATGAGGGGTCGAAAGAGATAAATGGGCCCTTCGCGCGCACGTCCGTTCAGGTAATCAAGGACATCGAAAGTATCGCGGCTCTGGATACCGTGCGCGACCGCGTGGCCATGTTGCTGCAGTTCGATGCCTCCGGCGATGACTTGAAAGAAAAGACGGGCAATCGCGAATGGCGCCGCCGCCTGCAGCACGTGCCTTACGCCAATTCCAGCGCCCGATTCATCGACAGCCCGGGAATCCCGGAAGCCGAGATCCGAAAATACGATCCCACGTTTCGTTATCACGAGCAGGACACGGGCAATCCGGTAACCTTCAAAAAGTTTTTGCAGTGGGGCATTCGGGCCTATCCCGCCAAGAACTACGCGGTAGTGTTGCTGGGCCACAGCTGGGGGCAGCAGGGGCTGCTGCAGGACGCCCACGTGGACGGCAAGGATTTGACGGAGTACTCGCTGCTGCGCAACTACGAGATCCGCCGCGTGATGGAAGAGGTTTATCGCGAAGATGCGTCGCTAAAGGGGCCGGACAAGAAGATCGCCAAGGGCCGCTTCGACCTGTTGATGGTCGACGCCTGCACCACGGGGCAGCTCGACGTGCTGCTCGAGTTCAAAGACCTCTTCACCTATTTCGTGGGCTCGAGCATGGAGACGCCGTTTCAGGGCGTTCCGTACACGACGGTGCTCGACGGCTTCTTGCGCGACCTCGACCGTGGCCAGTCCATCGTGGATTCACTGATAAAGCCTGCCGTCACCCAGTTCGTGGAAAGCCACCTACCCAACGGGTTTTTGGCCCAGCAGGAGGGGCAGGTAGACCCCGTGGCCGTGTTTGCCGTGCGTTTCGATAAGCTTCAGGCGGTGGCGGACGCGCTACAGAAGCTAGTAGCGTCGCTTCCGGCCGAGGCCCGTGGTTGGTTCAAGCGGCGTGAGCCGGAATCGGTGTGGACGCTGAGTGATACCGAAGACAACGCCGACCTGTTGCAGCTCGTGCGAAATTTGAGATCCGAACTGCAGAAGAAGGCCAGCCTCACCGGAGCTATGGAGTGGACCGCGGCCATCCGCGCCGCCGACGAGCTGGAGAACACTCTCGGTTACAAAGCGAAGAATCCCGCCATCGAGCCTACGCCGATTGCTCACGCCACGGCGCAGGGGGCGTGGGTGTCGCTGGAGATCGATTCGTGGGCGCCCAACCGCGATGTGGCCTTTTGCCTGGCGATGCGATCGTTCGTACAGCTGAACGGGGATCGCACTGAACTCTATCCCACCGGCCTGAAAGACCTCGAAGGGAAAGGGCACGAGTTTTTGAATTTGCAGTGCAACGAGCGGGAGCGAGAGCTCAAGAAAAAGAACCTGCTGGAGCTGCCTCCCGCCGAGTTCGATCGGCCAGTGCCCATGGAGAAATTTTTGCGCATTCCGCTCAAGTGGCCGCAGGGGGTGCGCGCGTTCGTGCGGGAGGTTCCGGATCGTGGTCACAAGACCCGCCTCGAACGGCGTACTTTGTATTTGTGGGTGCCCAAGCCTAAGGATCAGCCACTGAAGACCGAGCTGCGCCTGAAGTTGACGCTGAACCCAGAGATAGAAATCGAGTACCTCGCACAAAGTCCCGAGCCTTACCTGCTGCAGGCCACCGGCTTCGAGAGCTGGCTGCTAAAACGTGAAAAGCATGCGGTGACGTCGGCGGTTTACGTAACGGAGCCCGCGGAGCTGGAAGTTTCCCCCGGTGTGCCGGGACCGTATCTGGCCGAAGCGCACACTAACGGCACGGCGTTTAAACAAGGCTTTGGCATTTTGCTCGCGCAGTATTTGCCGGTGGCGACCTACAACTACGGGCGGCTGCCGCTCGAAGAGGTAGAACGGATTTTCAAGCGCCCGGCCTTCTCGATGCGGCTCGAAGAGTACGAGCGTGACTTCGCGAAGATCAAAACGGAAGTCGAGAAGACCGGCGTAAAGATCATTCAGACCGGTGAAGCGTATTACCGCATGAACCGGATCGAGAAAACCGGCTGGCCTTCTCTTTTATTCTAGCCCGCGACGATCGCGGTAACGTGAATCGTGCCTTGGCGGATTTCCCATTTCACGTCGATGCCCTGCACGCGAAACGCGAACGGCTTGCCGTCGGACTGAGCGTCGGTGACCGGCCACGCGCGGCGCTGGCTGGCCGGACGCGGATCCCACTGCAACATCTGCTCGATGAGGCCGGGGGAGGGGGGGGTGTCGCCCGCCAGGGTGGCGAGATCCGCCAGGCTCGTTTCGGAAAATACCACGGGATAGCGCGGGATCTTTCCGTCAGCCCACGCCGAATCGGCGTCGGGAAGGCTGTCCGTGTAAGCCACGTAGGGCTTGATATCGAGCACGGGGGTACCGTCGAGAATGTCGACCCCGCTAACGTGAATCTCGATGCCGTCGGACGGAAACTCGATCCGCTCCAGTTTCAGCGCCGACATGCCGATGGGGTTCGGGCGATGCGGGGACCGCGACGCAAAAACTCCCGCCTCGTGCGGCGGATCGATGCGGGGTAAAGAGATGGTCGGCTTCCACTCCGCCCCGGTTTTGTGAAAAAGAAATAGCACCCAGACATGGCTAAAGGCCTCGAGCCCGCGCACGGCTTCGACAAAACCGGGCGTGGCGTTCAGCTTGATGGTGCCGGGCGCGCTCACCATCCCCGACTGCCGGGGCACTCCGAACTTCTCGCGAAACGGGGTCTGGATGTAGCCGATGGGTTGCACTAGCCGGTGTATACCGTGCCCAGCGGCATTTCGCCATCACGTCATGGCGAGGAGAGAAGCGACGAAGCCAACTCGTGGCAGTGGGGGGCTATGTGGTAAGGGCTGGCTTCTCATTTGTTGCTTACCGTTGCCCTGTCCGATATGGCTGAAAAAGAGTTCATCCCCAAGCGTGGGGGACGTGTGACTAGTGCGGAGCTTCGGTTGGATCGTTTGCCACGTGCGAAACGGTTGGCTCGCCTGGGATAGCGGGGCCATCCCCGTCGGCCACCGTCGCGTGCCGCGTTCTTCTCCGTTACCCCGCGCTCAAACTGCCGCGCGTTTTTTTGGTAGGGGCGTTGTTCTAGTCTGCGGAGCAATAGCATTCTCTCGACACCACCCCTTTACCAACAAGCGGACGGGGAAAAGCGGCGCAACGAAGGTAGTTTTTTCATGGGGCGCTACACGTCGAAGCAATGGAGAATGGGGCAGTCGGTGATGGGCTTGCTGGCCACGCAGGCGGCCGTCACTTCCTTGAGGATCTTTTGCATGCGTTTCAGGTCTTGGATCTTGCGCTCGATCTCTTCGAGCTTGGCTTCGGCCCGCTTTTTTACCCCCGCGCAGCTCGTGCGCGGATCGACCCGCAGGGCCAGTAGCTGAACGATCTCTTTCAGGCTGAAGCCTAGCTCCTGCGCCCGCTTGATGAAGTGAAGGCGTTTCACAATTTCGGGATCGTACTCCCGGTAGCCCGATTCGCGGCGCGGCGGTTCGGCGATGATTCGCTCGCGCTCATAAAAGCGAATCGTCTCCACGCCGACCCCGGCCTGCTTGGCCACTTGCCCAATCGTCAGTGAACCCTTGGATTTCATAACCGCTATTATAAACCCTGTACGCTACTACGGGGTCAAGGGGTTGACTCCGTACCTACCTACGGGCCGTAGAGTAAAGGTAAGGAGGTTCTATGAAGACGATTCGAGCCATTTCGAACTGCCAATGCAATCCGTGCGAGTGTGACCCGTGCACGTGCGCCGGCTGCGGTTGCGGCGGCGGCAAGAAAAACTAGTTCTCCGAGGTGCCCGGTGTTGAAAAGCGGCGGGCACCTCTTTATTAGTTCTCTTCGCCACGCCCCTGCGGAACGTTGGAGTTGTTCATGAGGTCTTTGATGCTTTGGACCATCTGCGAGCTTGCCTGCACGCCGAAAAGACGGAGCACCACGCGGCGATTGCGCCGCTGATCCAAAGGCCCGTCCGTGACGAGCGGACGGCTGAAGCCGTAGCCGTGGGTTAGCACCCGCTCACGCGGAACGCCGCGGGAGATGAACAGACCGCCGATAGCGTCCGCCCGCTTCTCGGAAAGGTTCTGGTTGTACTCTTCGCTACCGACGCGATCGGTGTGGCCGTCGACTTCGATTCGCGTGTACTCGTCGCGGTAGTGCACGAGAATGCGCGCCAGATCGATCAACACCAGCTCCGACGCATCGGAGATCTGCCACGAATCGGTTTTAAAGAAGGCGCGCGCCAAACGAATGTCGACCGAGCGCTCGAAGGACTTGGCGGCCGGTGCCGGGCTAAGCGAAAAGCCCACGTGCAACGACAGCTCGGCGCCGTAGATCTGACGGTTAGATATGTTCAGGTCGGTCAGCAGACGTCCGCCGATGCGAAAGGGCAGGCGGGGATGCGACGTCTCGTAGAGCAGCTGCATTCCGCCCATTAGCCCGAAGCTATTGGCGGACTCCGCGATCAGCGGCGAAATCGTCGAGCGGTGACTCATGTCCGCGCCGAGATGCGCGTTCAAGAAGGGGCCCAACTGCCAGGCTGTACCGAGCCGCCAGCGGGCCCCCAGTTCCAAAAACGCCGACGCGATACTTAAAGTGCCCTCGAGCCCCGTGGGCCGCGTGCCCGAAATTTTCTTGTAAGCGAGCCCCAGCCCTAGCTCCCCCACCCAATTGGTCTGGTACCACGAGACCAATCCCTTTACGTCGCCCGCAAGCCCCGAGCGATTTTCTTCTCCCGCCACCGAGGTTTGCGCAGTGTTGAAGCCCGCATCCGCACCGATGAAGAACCAGATGCGGTTCAAGCGCGGAACCCCGCGGGTCTCTTCCGCCCAGGCCAGAGTACCCATGAATAACCAAGCACCGAAAAGGGAGACCGAAAATAGAGATCGCATGGGCGTAATGTTACCGACGGAAATTCCCTTTGCCTACCAGGTACTTATAAAGCCCAAGTGTCTAAAGTCTGGTTATTGCGCGGCGTTATTTAAACCCCTAAAATGGAGGGACGCGCGTATTCCTTCCCTCCGACATTTTGGGGTTCCTTTTCGGTATTGGGGTAATTCATGTTCTCGAAACGTTCACTCGTCGTTCTATGCTCGCTCGTCTTCCTTTTCCAAACGGGCTGTAGGCTAGGGGCCGACTACTCGATTCAATCGCCCACGGTGGGACAGACCGGCGGTACGGACTCGACGTTACAAAGTCTGCGGGCGGCGGTGGGTTTGGTGATGCAGGGGCCTTCGACCGCGAAGATCGATGCGTGCGCGGGACCTTTCACGGTCGAGGGACGCGATACGGATTTGAAGCTCGGCATGATGTCGCCCGACAACGGCGCCGTACAGATTGCCGGCATGCTCGCCGGTACGGAGATGTACTCCGATTCGACCTGCGGCAGTCGGCTTTCGACCCAGTCGATGACGGTGCCCGCGAACGGGGCGCCGCAGATGGAGTTTTTCGTAATCGCGCGTGCCGTGGGGGCGGCGAATTTCGTGGCGACCCAGGGCTCGATGAGCCCCGCGCGCATGACCGTAAGGTTCACGGCCGGATCGCCGTCGGTTACCCAGATTTCGGCTTTGCGCAGTATCGTGGCGTTTCGCTGCGTGCCCGCCACCATCGAGCTGCGCGATCGCTTGGGCAACGTTGCCGTAGCGGAAACGGACGCCAGCTTTGACGTGTCGATTGGTGGCTTATCCACGCTCGAACTTTTCTCGGGCGCCGATTGCCGCAACAACCTGCCTCGCGTGACGGTGACGGCCGGTAACTCCTCTTCGAGCCAGTTCTTTCTTTTTGGCAGCGGCGCCGGGGATGGAACCATCAACGCCAACTCGCTCGGCGCTTTGCCGTCGGCCACCAAAGACATCACGGTCGTAAACTCCGATGCGCCTCGCCTGGCGCTGTCGGTAGCCGCCGGCACGCGGACCGTGCACGACTGCGTTCCCATCACCGTGCTGAGCCAAACTTCGGGCGGCGCCGTGCTGGCCGTGCGCATGGCAACTCCGGTGTCGCTCACCGACAACATGCCCGGATTCGCGTTCTTCGGAAACGCGGGCTGCTCGGGCGCCCCCCTTCCATCGACCTCGATCGCCGATGGCCAGAGCCAGAAGATCGTATGGGGAACCACCGACGATGCTGGTACGGTGAACGTTTCCGCGACGGCGCCCGGTTATGCTTCCGTCGGGGCCAACATTACTTTTGGCGCGGACGAGCCCAGAAAAATCCACTTCGTCGGTCTGCTGGCTACGGCCAACGTCGGCGATTTCATGCCGGCCAACGTTCAGCTTTTCGATCAGTACGACAACCCGGCGCCGGTCAGCGTGCGCACCGCTATCGACATTTCGAAGCATGCCAGCTCTGTCGGCAACGTGAGGATATTGGCCGGCACCTGCTCGGGTTCCGAAGCATCGCAGCTGTTCGTGAACATCAACCAAAGCTCCGCGCCTTTCTGTCTTCGTTTCACTCGACCCGGCGCAGTGCGGGTGGATGCCACCCGCGCGGCGCTCACGCCGGCCCAGGGCAACGTTGCGGTCAGCCCCGCCACGGGCATGCCGACCGAGCTTCTCTTCGATACCGTCGACGCGGGCACGGTGGGCGGC
>JBGSST010000410.1:0-8903 GCA_041736915.1 Bdellovibrionota bacterium | reverse complement strand
GAGGAGTTACGTTTGGAAAACCGGCGCCGAGCTTCGGAATGTTCTTAGCCGACGGGTCCTTCATGAACTTGTTGTAGATGTCGCCCGCGTTCTTATCCACGAAGCCGCCCAGGATACCCTGAACGATCGGGAGATCGCCGTTGCCGAGCTTACCTTTTTTGAATTCGCCGGCCATGCCGATAATCGCGGCGGGCATCATGGACATGGCAATGCGCACGTTCGTGCGACGCCACTCGTCCATCGGATTTTCCGCGGCGACGCGCATGGCGTTGTTCACCATGGCAATGGTCATGACTAAATTTCTGAAACCGCCGAGCTTCATGAGCCCGCCGATGGAAACCGGACCAGAGGTCGGTTTGGGGCCGCCCGCGGCGTTGGCCGGGACAGCGGGGAGGACGAGCGAGAAGACCAACGCGGGAACCACGAGAGCGCGCACGCCCTTCGCGATTACTCTGAGTCCCAAGTTGGAGATCCGATGCTGCATTACCTAAAGCTCCCTAAAACTTTGTTGCCGTTCGCTTACGTACCGGGAGAACGCTGAAAATGTGGTCTACTTGCCTAGATCAATTTGCACGGGGCCTGCCAACTCTGGGTGCATACCGATTGTGTATAACTAGCCTCAATGGCTTGAGATTTTCTCTGTCGTCCACCAGGACGGGTGAAAACGCTGTACACCCCTCGTCCCGGGTTTTTCTAAGTAGTGGTTTTTGCGGAAGTTTCATTGCCCACTCTTTGGCCACCAGGGGTTGGTTTCGTATTCTTTAACGATATTCAGCGTTTTGGTGGTGTATTCGTGTGAGTGTTTCTAGTCTTCACAGTGTTGGGGCAAGGGTCAGTGCTTGTGGCTGTGGTGTCCGCCCTCTTCACCGCCGCCGTCGCCGCCACCGTGGGTGGGGCTGGAGTTATTGCGGCCGAGAGAGGCGTTGTGGGGAATGCCGTCGAACCCGCGGCGGGCCGCGCGGAACGAAACGGAGTTGAGCGAAGCTACCTTTGGCGGGTCCTGAATCGCGAGAATTTTGTTGGCGGACGAGCCGCGCACTTTGGCCGTGCTGCGCTCGAGGTTCCCGCTGGCTAAAATCATCTTCGGGAGGGCTAGGGCAGCTTTACTGCCACGTTTACCGTTCTTGAACTGCGCCAGCTTCTGCGCCATCGACGGCGTGGTGCTGGCCACCGCGCGCGCCAGGCGATCCTGGGCGGTCGTTTCGTCACCCGTTACGGCTTGGGCCAGGGTTTTGGCCGCGGTTAAAGTGGGTTCGGCTTCGGTCGTCGTGGCCGCCGCATTCTGGCCGCCGAGGAGAAGCGAATCGTTGTAGCGCGTGATCTCTAGTCCGCCGTTGGCGCCCGTGGGGGTCAGCCGCTTTACCGCGGCCAGCATGTCTTTACCTTGCTGGTCTAGCTCTAGCTGCTGCTGCCGGCCCTTGTCCTCCATGAGGAGTTTAGCCACGTTGTACTCGTAATCCATCCAGGCCTTTTCCCGCTCGGTGCGGTACTTGTCCTTCGAAGCCAGAATGCTCTCCATCGAGATCATTCCCTGGCGCTCGGTAGCGCCGGCATTATTGATGGCGGCAATGGCCGCCGAGGAATAGGTTTGGGCTAACGCAATCGTGGCGTTGGTTTGATTGGTATCGCGGATCGTATCGTTGGAGATTCTGGTCATCTCCACGTTGGCCTTCGCATTGATGCCGGCGACCGCCTTGTCCGCGCCAGCGGCAATACCGGCGGCCGCAATCTGGCCACCGGCGCTCACAATAGCGGCGGCTCCATTGAGCACACCGGCGGCGCCGCCCTCTGCCCACGCGGACGGCGTGAGCAGAGTGAACCCGACAAAGGTCACGGCGCTAAAAATTCTTTTGTGGATGCCTAATCCCAATTGATTCCCCTATTGAGCAGTAGTGCATACGCCGGACCGCACTTTGTATTCTTTTAGTGCACTCCCTTTTGGGCTCGAATGGGAGGTGTAGACAATCCTGACGATCGGAGTCTACGTCCTTACAGCCCAAGCGTTTCCGGGGAGAAGCGTTTTTAGAATCAGCACTTCCGACTGCCTAGTTTTAGGACACCGTGCCGTGAGAGATTTTAGTAGCCTAACCCCCTCTGAAGTGGTGGAATCTGCACAAATTTTCTGGCGTTTCGGTGCGGTGGCCGGAAACACATTGTAGTGTTTCGTGACATGGCCGCACCTGTGGAGGATGAGACAAATGGCTCTCGACGACTTTTATTCAAACTTAGTTTTCTTTCTGCGGTGGTTACATATCATTGCGGGCATCACGTGGATCGGACATCTGTATTTCTTCAACTGGGTGAATGCGAACTTCCAGCTGAAACTCGCTAAAGAGCTGAAGCCCGCGGTCAATCCGGAGCTAATGCACCGGGCGCTTTTCTTCTTCCGCTGGGGCGCGATGATCACCTTCGTGATCGGCTGGACGCTGCTGTTCGTGAAGTATTCGGGCGGAGACCTCTGGTACGACGCCGAAGGTAAGTTCACCCACCGCGCGATGTGGATTCTGTTCGGCGGCACGCTGGGCAGCATCATGTGGTTCAACGTGTGGTTCATCATCTGGCCTGCACAAAAGCAGATCCTGGGCTGGGTGAAGAACTCGCAGTCTCCTCCGGAGATGGCGGGCCTCGTGAAGCGCGCTACGCACGCTTCGAAGGTCAATACGTACCTTTCGGCGCCGATGCTGTTCGGCATGATTGCCCCCAACAACTATGGTGCTATCAACGCGGTTACGCTTATCGTATGCACCGTCGTTGGTTGCGGAACGATCTGGGCGATCTACAAGTACGCGCCCAAGGTCACTGCTCCGGCCTAAGGTTAGAAATGAAAAAGCCCCCGTCCTTTCGGGACGGGGGCTTTTTTTTGCCCGCGTTTACGCGAGTAAAACGTAAAGCCCCATGCCCGCCATAACGGCGTTCTCGGTGAAGCTGACGATGCCCAATGGCACGTTGGAGTTACCACCTACGCAGCCACACGCTAGGTCGCGCTTATCGATGAAGACCGCCTTGACGATAGAGATGCCGCCGGCCACTCCTACGAACAGCGACAGGGCTCCGGTCGCGGTCGGTGCCACCATCGAGAGAAACCCCAGCCCCGCCGCGAGCTCCAAGAATGGATAGGCGTTGGCGTACGTTGGCAGTTTGAGACTGATGAGATCATAGTTGGCGAAGGTCTTGGCGAAGGCTGAAAGGTCCATCAGCTTGAGAAGAGCCAGGACGCACAAGGACAACCCCATGAAACCGTTGAGCCCCGTTGAGGTTGCCCATGCCATCAGCCCTGCCGTGGCGAAAACCGCCATTACCGGCACGTAAGACTTTTTCTTCTCCGCCGGCTTTTCTGGCGCAACACCAAAGCGTGCGGCGAGATCGGTGTAGCCGCCGACTCGTTCACCGGCCAAGAATATTTGCGGCGTGGTCTTCACTCCAAGCCGGGTCTTCAAAGCCAGCTCTTCGTCTTTGTTAGCGAATACGCGATCTTCGAAGGCGATGCCTTTCTCGTGGAGCAGGGCGATGGCTTTTTTTCCGAACGGGCAGTCTGGCTTGCGGAAGATCTCGTTCATGCGTTCCATAGTAACGCCGCCGGGCCGTAGGAAAATAAAAAAAGCCGGACGTTGCCGTCCGGCTTCTTCGTAAGTCAGTTGAGCGAAGCGCTTACGAGTCGATGCGCTTCTTCAGCTCTTTGCCCACTTTGAAGAAGGGTAACTTCTTCTCGGGCACGAAAACGTCCGCACCCGTTTTCGGATTGCGGCCGACGTATGATTTGTACTGCTTGACGAACCACGACCCAAATCCGCGGATTTCGATGCGGTCGCCTTTCACCATCGACATGAAAAAAGCGTCAAAGATGGTATTCACCAACTCTTCCGCTTTCTTCTTAGTGAGATTGGCTTTGCGCGCCAGCGTCTCAATCAGCTCAGATTTTGTCACGACCCCCTCCGGGTGTTTTTAAAGCGTCAAAGAGTGTGAACGAGTCACATTGGTAAGTACCTTATTATTATAAGTTTTTGCCCCCATCAATCAAAGAAAAAAAGGGGTCGGTAATAAGGGGCCTTTTGGTTTACATTCCCCGGAACATGAAACCGCGGCGGCAGCTCGATTTTCTCCAGGCACAGTTCCTTTACGTCGCCGCCCTAAAGCTTGCGGACGCGCTCTCAGTGGCCCTCGCGTGGCGTTTGGTCTGGGTGATGCGCTTTCAGACTCAGTGGATCGCAGCCCCCAAAGGGGTCCCCGATCTCGATGCTTACACCAAGCTAACGCTGCCTTTGGCCTTCGTTTTTTCTGCGGTGTTCCACGTTGTAGGGGGCTACCGCAAGGACCGCGTCATCTTCGGCTACCGCTCAATCAAGAAGGTAGTCGAGGGTTCCACCCTCTCCACGCTGGTCTTTATCGCGCTGCTCTACTTTGCCAATACGCTGGATTACTCCCGCGTTTACCTGCTGCTGTTTGGCGCTCTAGTCATCTGGACGGTGATCGCCGTACGGTTGCTGCTCTCGCTGACTTGGAAGTACGTAGAGGGGCATCAGGTACGTCCCCGTCGCATCCTGCTGCTCGGATCGGGCTCCCAGCTCGACCTCTATCGCCGGCAGCTCGAAACCCGGCGCCCTTATCCCTTCGAGTGGGCCGGACGCGTGAAGGACGAAGATGAGCTCGCGGCCTTTTTGAACGAACAACAGGTCGACGTGGTGGTAGTCGCTTATCCCCACCAGGAGGCCGCCCGGTTCGAGCCGGTGCTGCGGTTTTTAGCCAACCAGCTTTTGGAAGTGAAGATCCTTCCCGACTACGGGCAATACAGCACGTTTACTTACCAGGCGCGTGAAGAGTGCGGCGTGCCGTTGCTCGTCGTGAATGAACCCACTTCGGGCGCCACCGATCGCGTGTTGAAACGCACCTTCGATTTACTCGGCTCCCTGTTTTTAATGATCGCGTTATCACCGATGCTGGGCCTCATTGCCTTACTCGTTAAGCTCACCTCTCGCGGGCCGGTCTTTTACTCGCAGGTGCGGGTCGGCGCCGACGGTCGCGTGTTCCGCATGCACAAGTTTCGTTCGATGGAAGTAAATGCCGAAGCGGCGACGGGTGCGGTGTGGGCCAGGCCCGGAGATGCGCGGGTGACGCCGCTTGGAAAATTTTTGCGCAAGTCGAACTTCGACGAGTTTCCGCAGCTGTGGAACGTGTTTCAGGGCGACATGAGCCTCGTGGGTCCGCGCCCCGAACGGCCGGTTTTCGTCGAGCAGTTCCGCAAAGAGGTTCCCAAGTACATGCTCCGCCACAAGATGAAGTCCGGGATGACCGGCTGGGCGCAGGTAAACGGCTGGCGCGGCAACACCTCGATCGAAGAGCGGGTAAAGCACGACCTTTTTTACATTGGCCACTGGTCGCACGGTCTCGACTTTAAAATCATGGCGCTCACTTTGGTGCGCGGCTTTTTTCACCGGAACGCATACTGATGAAACCCAAGGTCGCGATCATTCACGATTGGCTTTTGCACTACCGCGGCGGTGAGCGCGTGCTCGAGGCCATCGCGGAGATGTACCCCGACGCCGACATCTTCACGCTCTTCTACCAGCCGGGAAGAACCTCGCCGACCATCGAGCGCCACCGAATCATCCCTTCGTTTCTCAATTCGATTCCCGGGGCGCACAAATTTTATCGTTACCTTCTCCCGCTATTTCCGCTGGCGGTAGAAAGGTGGAACCTCGCCGATTATGATCTGGTGATCTCGTCGAGCCATTGCGTCGCCAAGGGGGTCATCGTGCCTCCTCACGCCGAGCACGCCTGTTTGCTCTACACGCCGATGCGTTACGCCTGGGATCAGTACTGGAACTACTTTGGTTCGAGCTGGGTGGAGCCACTGCTTTTTCCCTTTTTGCATTATCTGCGGATGTGGGATGTCACCTCGAGCCGGCGAGTCGACCGTTTCTTCAGTATCTCCCATTCGGTGGCCCGTCGCGCCTCGCTGTACTACGGCCGTAGCTCGGTAGTGTTGCCCGTGTTCGCCGATGTAAAGGCGTTCGAGCCCATGGATGTCGCGGTGGAAGATTTCTACCTGGTGGCCTCGGCGCTGGTGCCGTACAAGAAAATCGACCACGCCATTGTGGCCTGCCAGAAGCTGGGCCGCCGACTCGTCATCATCGGCGAGGGGCCAGAGGCCGATCGTTTGAAAGCCTTGGCCGGCCCGAACGTTTTCTTTACGGGCAGGGTGCCGCATGAAACGTTGAAACGGGCCTACGCCACGTGCCGCGCTTTGCTTTTTCCGGGCGAGGAAGACTTTGGCATCGTTCCGCTGGAGGCCATGGCGATGGGGCGCCCGGTGATTGCGTTCGGCCGTGGTGGAGCGTTGGACACGGTCATCGACGGCGAAACAGGCATCCTCTACGATCCCGGAACCGCCGAGGCTTTAGCCGAGGCCATTCAAGAGTTCGAGCGGGGACCGGCTTTTTCGCCCGCCGACTGCGTTCGTCAGGCGCGAGAGTTCACGAAGGAAAAATTCCAGCAGCGCTTTCGGGCGCAGCTCATGGAGCCGATCCACGTGAACCGTCCTACGCCTTCGGTCCCGCGTTCCGAAGAGCCTCGTGGGCCCGAGCTTACTCACTAGGAACGACGTAAGCCTTTTCAATCTCGTCGAGCCGGCGTTCGGTCATCCGTCGGTAAAGTACGGCTTGCTCCGGCGACATCCCCTTCATGCGTTCCCACTGCGCCACGCTTTGCGCGTAGAGGTCTTCCTTGAGCTCCGGACCCTTCCACGCGTCGGTGGTCTCGTGCTTGGCCTCGTAAACGCGTAGTGCTTCATCTAGGGTGTAGCGTGCGAAGGCCGGTTCACCCCGCTCTTCGTAGGTCTTGGCTAGCTCCACCAACGTTTCCAGCTCGAGCTCTTTCGCCGGACGATCGAGGCGGTGCGGGTTTACGAGGAATCTTAAAATTTCCGTCATCGCGGGATCGCGGAACTTATCTCGTTCGAACAGCAGAAAGTGTCGGGCGTCTTGAACGCTGAGCGAGGTGCCCAGCGGCAGCTCATCGGCGATGGCCAGTGGCTCGGTTGGCGAAACGACTCTATCTTTAGTGCCGGTGACCAGCAGGGTGGGAAAATCGAGACGATGCGATCGGGCCACCGCTTGTCGGCCGGCCTTAATCACTTCCAGCGCCCAACGGTGGCTGCCTCCGCCGCGCGCGAGTTTGGGATTCGCCGCTCGCTCTTGCGCTTGCAAATTGAGCCGCAGCGGCCGGTAGCGATGCTGTTCCATGTCGTCCATGGGCGACACCGTTTTTTGCGTCGGGGCAAAGCTATCCATTCCCTTTACCAACGCGGAGGCTTTCACCGCTAGCCCTAGCAATGGACGCGGCACTAGCTCGGGCTGCAAACGCAACGGGGTGGAGACGGCAATCAGGCTGGGAATGATCTCGCTTTCCCGACTAGCCAGGCGCATGGCGGTGAGGCCGCCGTTCGAGTTGCCTAGCACCGTGTAGTCCCGGGTTTCCGGGCGTACGATCTTGGTGAGAAACCAATCGAGATCGTCGACGTAGTCCATGTACTTCTCCACGTGCACCACCTTGGGATCTCGGGCGAGACTTCCCGACTCGCCTTGGCCACGCGGATCGTACGAGTAAACCGTGTAGCCCTCTTCGGTGAGCGTGTAGATCAGCTCTTTATAGTAGGCCGTGTTTTCGGAGAGCCCGGGAATGAGCACGAGCGAGCCTCGCGGTTTGGGCGCCCGAATGACCCGGAAAGCGATCGGCCGGTTATCGCGCGATCGGTAATATCCTCCCTTGCCGGACGCGTAGCGCTGTTCGATCTCCTCGCCGTAACGGGCCTTCAAGTCGCCTTCGCGCACCAAGGATTTCGGTACCGCCACTTTTCCGCCGTGCGGGGCCGTTTCCAGAAACGAAGTCGCAAGCTGGGCGTTGAGCGCGCGGCAGTCGGGCGTGACCGCGCGCAGGGGTGCCGCCGTGCAAACCACGGCGCCGATCAAGAGCAATTGGCGTAGGAAAATCCCCAAAGTTTAACCCCGAAGCCCCACTTAGGCTGCAATCCGGGGTCCACGCGATACCCGTATTCAACCCGTGCGGCCCCCCGGAATCGTTAGTAAATTTTCTGCACCCCGGTTAGGGCCGCTCAGGCGCTCACCGCGTGGCTACGGCTTTGACGCTGAGTGGTTGTCTGTCTGGCCCGCGTCGTCGAGGATTTCTCTTAGGGGGCCACCATGAAATTCATCACCGGACTACTCACGCTCATTACGGCAGCTTTGCTCGGCGGACCCATTCCCGCTTACGGCGCGGTCATCGAAGTGGGAGACAACGTTCCTGAGTTTTGCTGGACCGACCTCAACGACGCTAAAGTCTGTAGCGCCATGTTCGTGAATAATGTGCGAGTCCTCATCTACGGCACGGGCTGGTGCCCGGACTGCAATAAGGAGATGCAAGAGATTGTGCAGCGCTTTAACCAGATCAAGGACAAGGCCGTCACCTTTATCAGCCTCTCGGCGCAGGGGGATCTGCAGGGAGCTCCGCCCACCTCTGAATTTTTGAAGTCTTGGAAAGAGCGGCACGCCATTCCGTTCCTCGTGGCGGCGAGCCCCCGCGATGCCGGCCGGCACTTCTTCGCCCCGCCCATCTACATCCCGAACGTCGTCATCATTGGGCGCGACAATCGCCTGGTGTTCAAGGCCGTTTCGCCGAAAGTGGAGCAAATCTTCGCCGAGGTCAATAAAGCTTTGGGTGAGTGACCGAGTCGTCACCGTGACCACGCTACGAACACGAAGCCGTTTATCTAGCTGGATAGCCGGGCTTAGTCTGCTGGTGACCGTGTCGGCCCGCGGTGAAGTGCCGCGCGAACCGGACGAGCGAGGGGCCGATGACACGACAGCGGTGCGGCTCGAGGAACGGCCCCAGTCAGCGTCGATCTGCGGACG
>JBGSST010000072.1:0-5715 GCA_041736915.1 Bdellovibrionota bacterium | reverse complement strand
TTTCTTTATCTTCTCCTTTTCTTGAGGACATCCATTTGAGTCGTGAAGATCTTCTTAAAGTAGACGGAATCGTAGTCGAGGCCCTTTCGGGTAGCCGCTTTCTGGTAAAGCTTGCCGATGGTCGCCAGCTAATGACGAAACTTTCGGGCAAGCTGCGCCGGTACCACATCCGCATTCTGGTCGGTGACCGCGTTACTATCGGACTATCCCCCTACGATTTGACCCACGGGCTAGTGCTAGCTCGCGAGCGTCTCAATCAGCCGGCAAAAGCACCCGGGCAGAAATAAGTTTCCGGGTATAATTTCGGCTCACCTTTTTTAAGGAGCCGACGTGAAACGTGTCTTTGCTCTCACGCTATGGTCTTTGTGCGCGTCCCTATTCCTGATGCCGAGCTGTACCTCGATGCCGGTGAAAAACGGCAGCGGGCTCAAGCAGCTCGAAGGCAAAGTTTCCGATAACGCCATTCAGGTTCTGATCGACCTGCTCGGTAAATACCAGGCGTGGGCCAAGATCGGCGAGGTGCTCAACAAGTTCGCGGAAGCGAACCTGCAATGGGTGGCCGACGAGATGAAGGCCGCCAATCAGCTCGCCATCGACCTCGGCATCCAGATGGAGCCGCCGGCCAACCTAACCCCGGCGCAGCAGCAGCAGGTGCGGGCGATCATCGCCGACGCCCAGGCGCGGTGGATCAATAGCTACGGCTGGCTCAACTACAATCCCGGCACGCCGCAATCGAGTTACGACAACGAGAACCCGTCGCTATTCACCGGCGAGTACCTTTATCTTCTTATGCGCCTGGGGGCCCTCACCGGGACCGAGCAGGCTACCTGGAAAACCAATTTGCCCAAGCAGGTGGCTTTGATGCAGCTGCAGCCCGGGCTTTGGGATCGGTTTGGTTACCAGCCGCGACCGGTAGAGGTGGAGATGTTCAGCCACGACGAGGGCCAGGGGCTTATCATGCTGGACAATCTTTTCGGCTACGCGTTTGGTTTTGCGAAGAATCAGCAAACGTACGGCGCAAAGTACGACTACGTTTACATGAACCCCGCGTGGAGCGCGCCGAATCGGTTTCAGCGGCCGATGGTGTGGAAGGGTCAGCCGGTTACGAAAGCGCAGGCGTGGCCGCAAGCTCAGCGCTATTTCGATCAGGTGGAAGAGATTCGCCGCACCGGCGGAGTCGCTACTACCTTGGCGAGTGACCTCGTGCTGTGCGCTTCGTTTCTCGGATCGCTCACTCAGGGTTGCGGGCAAACGTCGTCGCCCATCTTGATGATTCAGCGGGCCCACTTTCTGAAAGGTCTGTCGCCCGTGCTCGACGGCTGCATCTACCAGTTCAAGTTCATGGCGGAGAAGCTGTGGGCGAAAGGGAACCAATGCGGCGGCATTACCGTCACCAACGACAATGCGTACGGCAACATGCTGCAGATCTACTTCCCGCAGTATAGCGACTACCCACTGCGGACATTGTCGAGCCTGCTACCTCCGGGTGCCGGCTGAGATGCCTTTGCGGATATTATGAACGGTGGAGAATTTGAGAGTAGAATTCGGCCATGAAGAAGACCACCACCCGTTGCGCGGCGATTTCCTTGCTGGCGCTTTCATTCACGGCAACTAGCTACGCAAAGGATTGCGCGCCGGCGGAAGGTCCTTTTTGTTTCTACGGTTTCCTGATGCCCATGATCAGCCTAGCGACGGAAGGGGTAGAGTCGTTCAGTCAGCCAAACCAGAGCGCCTTCACCGCGGCGGCTAACCCAGCCGTTCAAGCGAACCGAATTGCTGCGCGCAGCTCGTTTCAAATCGCGCAGTCGCGCATGGGGTTCGTCGTGAAGCCGGAGCCAAAAACCTCTGGCCGGCTGGAGTTCGACTTCATCGACTTCTCGAAAGCTTCACCGACCACGGCCGCGCTGCCGCGAGTACGCCGCGCGCTCATCGAGCACGCGCTGAGCGAAACCACTACGCTGCGGTTCGGACAGGACTGGGATCTCGTTTCGCCGCTCGCACCGCATAGTTATAACCTTGTTGGTCACTATTTTCAGTCGGGCGACGTCGCGTTCATGCGCATTCAGGCGCAGCTACTCGCCAAGTCCGGCGACTGGGAACACGCCATCGCCATCGGCTTGCCCGGTAGCAACAACGGCGCGATGGACGGGTTACTCGAGCTTGGGGTGATGCCCACTTTCGCGGTGCGCGAATCGGTGAAGGTAGGAGTCAAATCGAAGCTGGCGTTGTCGGCGATAGCCACCCAACTGCGCCGGAATGTAGCTAATGGCCGGCAGATGTTCGCGGGCGCGCTGATGGCGTCGGCGGAAACCGCGGGCGAAGCGTGGGAGCTGCGGAGTGAAGCTTACCTTGGTCAGAACACTTTCAACTTGGGCATGCTCGGCCTGGCCTTCGGTAACGATACGTTGCCGGCGGTGAAAGAAGCGGGAGCCTTCGTCACCGCAAAATACAAACCCGACGCGGTATGGTCACTGTTTGCGGGCGTAGGTGGTTCGTTCATTCTCGACCCGAACGCCATGCTCAGCTCTTACACCGGCGCCACGCCGGCTCTGGCGGGCACCGGTCCCGGACTCGAAAGAAACCTCACCGCCCGGGTGGGCGGCGAGTACTTCCTAACGCCGTCGCTGAACTTCTTCGCGGAATTTTCGGGTCTGTTCTCGCGTCACCATCTCCAGGCCGCGGAGCTGGCGAAATTTTCCAAGGACGTATCGTCTTGGGTAATGCAGACGGGACTCTTCCTCGCTTTCTAACCGGTAAAAAAAACCTGGTCTCGAACCGGGACCGCGACCCACTATGGAACTACCTGATTTTATTTCATTTTTCTCATTGCCTTGCACGAAAAAAGGCGTAGTTACGCCCTATGTTCATCGGCTCGCTGAGGTGGCCAGCCGACTGTTGGAGGTATTTATGAACGTTATTAAATCGGTAGTTGTTGGTCTTACTTTGTTGGCTTCCCCCGTCTTCGCGGCGGAGCTCGGATCGCAGTGCGGTCTGACGGATTTCAAGGATGATTCCTGGAAGCAGACTAAGTTGATCTCGTTGTCCCGCGCGGACGAAGAGAAAGTGTCGAACCTGGACACCAAGACCAAACAGCAAATCATCATCACGGCGAACCATTACTCGGCGTCGGGCTTCGGCGAAGCGCCGAAAAAATTCCGTAGCACCTGGGAAGCGGTGGAGTTCATGCGCGGTAACAGCGAAGCCGGCGACATGGCCGTCGTTTACTACAACGTAAATGGCGTACGCGTAACCGAAGTGCTGCACTATCCCGGCGGAAACCCGGTCGGCATCATCTTCCCCACGGGAAGCCGCACGATGCTCGCCGAGAACGGCGACGACACGATCACCTGCAAGTAATTCTGCGGAAATCGTAATATGTATTTAGGGCTTCCCTAACGGGAGGCCCTTTTTTTTACATCGCGGCGGCGGTGCCGGTCTTCTTTACCGGCGTCCCGTCGTCGGCGCTTTGTCCCGAAGCCTGCTGCTGACCAAAGAAAGATCCGCAGGCCATGTCGATTACGTTCTGCGCGAGCTTCGGCGGGAAGCCGAAGTAAGCGATGTGGTCGGCGATGCGGCTGATGATGTCACGTGGATGAACGCTGCGGTACTCGCGGCCGGTGGCCTTGTAGTATTTCTGGTTGAGGTACTCGAATGCGGCATCGTCGAACGCAATTTTCTTTTTCTCGCACAGCACCTGGAAGATCTTCTTGAAGTCGTTCTCCGTCGGGTTTGGCGTTTCGATCATGTACTTGATACGGCGCCAGAACGCTTCGTCGCCCACGTCTTTGGGATCCAAGTTGGTCGACAGAATCAGCATGAGGTCAAACGGCACTTCGATCTTTTTTCCGCTCGCCAGCGAGAGAAAATCCATTGCCTTCTCCAGCGGGTAAATCCAACGGTTCAGGAACTCGGTAGGGCGCGCCTTTTGACGGCCGAAATCGTCGATGAGCAGTACGCCGCCGTTGGCTTTCATCTGAAATGGAGCCTCGTAGGTCGCCGCGTTGGCGAGAAACTTGAGGTCCAGCATTTCGAGCGTCAGCTCGCCGCCTACGACGATGAAGGGGCGGAACACGTACATCCAACGCGGATCCGCGCCGGCCGGATTGGCTTTGAGCGGATGATCATCGGGTAGCATGTCGGCGGTGATGGGCCGGTGCACCTTGGGATCAAAGACCGAGATAATCTCGCCGTTCACCTGAATCGCGTGCGGGACGAAGATGCCTTGCCGATACAAGCGCGCAATACGCTCGGACATGGTCGTTTTTCCGTTACCCGGCTTACCGTACAAAAAGATGGGGCCGCCCGAGTTAATCGCCGGGCCCAGGGTGTTCACGTAGTCGGGGCTGATCATGATGTCCGAAAAAGCGCGGTCGAGATGCTGCTTGCGAATGAGCTTCGTGTTGAACTTCTGCGCGGCGCAGGCCTCGATGTAATCGGCGAGCTCGACGGGGGCTGGGCCAAAGTACGGCGAACGGCGGGCGATATTGCCGGCGTTGTTGATGCCCTTTTCGGTAAGGCCGAAGTTGAGGCCGGCGTTACCGCCGATGCCCGAGCCGCCGCTGGTCGTACCGATCAAATCTTTATCGCGCAGTCCCTGGAGAATGGGCTCGATGAGCGCGTAAGGTAGGCGCAAGATCTCCGGCAGCTTGCCGCCACGGGTGGCGCCCTGCGAATTCAAAACCTTGATGATGACGTCTTCCACCCATTGGGGCTCAAGCTTGGCGTCTTCGAGGGACTCGAGTCTTTTCGGTAACCACATATTACGCAACCTTCTTCGTCTTCTTCGTTCGCACTTTCGAAACTTTGATTTGGCGATGGGCCGGAATGATCTTTTTCTCGCCGAGCAATTCGGTGAGCTTCAGCGCACTCGCAGGCGAGTACTCTTTCGCTTCATTGCTCAGATAAACGAAACTATCTATACCGGCCTTGTTCCAGCCCTGCGCGCGCTTGGCCCACGCCGCGAGCTCTTTGTCGGGGTAGCCCTTGGCGAATTTTTTCCCTTCGCCGTGCAGTCGCGCATAGGTGAAATCGGCCGTGGGCTCTTCGGTGTACGGCGATTTTTCCGCCGCCCCGTGCGCGCACACGAAAGCGATGTTGTGCTTTTTCATCAGCTTCATGAACTTGGGGTCGAGAAAACTTTTGTGACGGAACTCGAACGCGTGGCGAATCTGCAGATCGGCCGGCGCCTCCGTAAACGAGCGGCCTTCCACCTTGTCGCCGTGCTTCTTCGCGAGCTTGGCGGCTTCTTTGCCAGTAAAGGGCAGCATGTCGAAAAACTTCTCGAAGCGATCGTCTTTCAGCATCACGAACGGCGGGAACTGCCACAAAATGGGGCCCAGCTTGTGCTTCAGGTGCAGCAGGCCCGAGGCAAAAAAGTTGGCGAGTGGCTCTTCGCAGTCTTTCAGACGGCGCACGTGCGTGATGTATTGCGGAGCTTTCACGGCGAAGCAAAAATTCTCGTCGGGAGTTTCGCGGTACCACGCCTCGAAAGTGGACGGGCGTTGCAGCGAATAGGACGTGCCGTTGATTTCGATCGACGTGAGCGCCCGGCTAGCGAACTCCAGCTCGCGCCGCTGCACTAAATCCTTGGGATAAAACATTCCGCGCCACGCGGGAAAGTTCCACCCGGAAATTCCGACCCAAGTCTTGGCCATGACTTACTTTTCGGCATTCCGCCCACGACCAATGACGGCTAATTACAACGCACCGAGTCGC